>JANQOT010000182.1 GCA_028285655.1 Gammaproteobacteria bacterium | reverse complement strand
GCCATAAACGGTACCAGTTTACCGGCAACGGTACCGATGCGTTTAATGCCGCCCAGAATAACTAATGCCGCCAATACAGCGATAACGGCACCGCTGACTTGTTTATTGATACTGAAGTTGGAATGCAATGCGTCGGCGACAGAGTTGGATTGCACCATATTGCCGATTCCGAATGCCGCAATAGTTCCGAATAACGCAAATAAAAACGCCAGCCATCCCCAGTTGGAGCCGAGACCGTTTTTGATGTAGTACATCGGTCCGCCGACATGTTTGTCCAGCGCATCTTTTTCGCGGTACTTGACCGCCAGTACTGCTTCGCCGTACTTAGTGGCCATGCCGACCAAGGCTGTAATCCACATCCAGAAAATGGCGCCCGGGCCGCCAATAAAAATAGCGGTTGCGACGCCGGCGATATTCCCGGTTCCGATCGTAGCCGATAGCGCCGTCATCAATGCCTGGAAAGGTGAAATTTCACCCTTGCCGCTGGCTTTTCGCCCCTGAATCAGCATTCTGAAGGCGTACGGAATGGTCTTGCGCCAGGGCATAAACTTGAGCCCGACACTAAGATATATGCCGACACCAAGTAATAGCACCAGAGTAAACGGCCCCCAAATAAAGGAACTAAGTGTATTGAGTGCTTGAGTGACAGTGTTCATCGGTTACTCCGGTTTTTTTAATTATTATTGTTTTGGTAGCATGCAGGACTTTAACCGCCTAAATCAACCTTTGCGAGTTAATAAGTACGGGGTTTGAATGCGAAAACCGGGTCTCATAGCTTTCATATCGTTTATTTCTTTATACATTCTGTGGATGTGGAGCGTATCTGCTCAACCGCCATTTGCGGATATTGGCGACTGGCCCAAGACTGATTTCAATCGGCATGCATTTCCGTTAAGTGAAATTATCGAGGGAGGACCGGGTAAAGACGGTATACGGTCGATAGATGTGCCTGCATTCAATTCAATACAGGAAGCCGAAAAATGGTTGCACGCGCGCGAACCGGTAATAGCATTTATTTCCGGTAAAGATGCCAGAGCATATCCGTTACAAATTCTTATGTATCATGAAATTGTAAATGATCGAGTAAATGATCATTCCATCGCAGTTACTTATTGTCCGCTTTGTAATGCCGCGATGGTATTTTCGCGTTTGCATAACGGTGAGCTGCTTGAGTTTGGTACTACCGGTAAAGTGCATACCAGCAATCTGGTGATGTATGACCGATCCAGCGAATCCTGGTGGCTGCAGTTTACCGGAGAAGGTGTAGTCGGCAAGTACACCGGCGAACAGTTGGCTTTATTGCCTTCGCAGATTGTTTCGTTCGAACAATTCAGAAGCGCGTATCCAGACGGAAAGGTGTTGTCGAAACAAACAGGTTTTAATAAAAAATATGGCGTTAATCCGTATACGGAGTACGATTCGCGAATATTGCCTTACGGCTGGTTTTTTCGGAATTCGGTTGACTCGCGTTTGGCCGCGATGGAGCGCGTATTGGGAATTGTCGCCGAAAACGAAGTGCGAGCGTATCCGTTTTCGGCATTAAACACCGTACCTTTACTACAGCAACAAGTCGATAATCAGCCGGTGTTGGTTGTCAGCAAAAAAGGGATTGCTTCCGCAGTAGATCAAAAACTAATTCGCGAATCAAAAGACACCTTAACTGCTGCAGCATATTCCCGCGTTGTGGATGATTATGTGCTGGATTTCAAATTAGCAGGCGCCGAAATCATCGACACTCAAACCAGGTCCAGCTGGAATTTATTTGGCGAAGCGGTAGCTGGCCCGTTGCGTGGCAAACGTCTGTTGAAGCTGGATCGAGGCGTATATTTTGCTTTTGTATGGCTGGACTTTTATCCGCAGTCTGAAATTTATATGCAATAAAAAAATTATTTATCTGCGTAGAAATTACTTAGCACACTGGTAGATAAAAATACTGCAATCATTGCGTACCCCGCGGCACAAAATTCCAGCATCTCTTCGATTACTCTGCCGGTATGCACGTCGTTTAAATAAGACTTGTCGATTACCTGAGAAGCGACAATCGTAATTCCCCATAGAAAAACCGAAATTGCCCACGGGTGTAATTTTAAAATACGGCTGACTACAAATTTAGTGTATCTGAACAAGATGTAAAAAAAACATAAGAAAAAAATAGCCATCGGGATCCCGGCAAGTATTTTTTGCTTAATGTCGATTTCAGGGTCGGTGTAAAATTTGTCCCGCGTTATATGTTCATCGGTAAACAGGCGATGAAAATCCGCTTCGCGTAAAATATAGATAAGGATGATATAGAGCAACGCATACAGGGAAAATTTAATAGCGGAATCCGGAATTTGCCGAGTAGCAATAAATAATCTGACCAGCGCCAGGCTTACCAGGGCAATAGTCAGGATTGAAAAAATGCCGCTGTCTGAAATGGCGTTTTTACTCCAGGGATGAGGGACTAAAAATATGTGGACTGGCGTGTAGGCGACGACTAGCGCCATCCAATAAAAATTTACTCGATTGCCGGTCACAATGGAACGTGTGTAATAGTGAATTAACCGCTACGCTGAGGAAGCATTCAGAAGAAATTCGATAAGAGCTTTTTGTGCATGCAAACGGTTTTCGGCCTCATCCCAGACAACGCTTTGCGGTCCTTCGAGTACTTCCGTGGTGACTTCTTCGTCGCGGTGAGCAGGCAAGCAATGCATGAACAATGCGTCTTTGTTGGCGCATTGCATTAGTAGTTTATTTACCTGAAACAAACTAAATGCGGCGGCGCGGGAATTTTGCTCCTGTTCCTGGCCCATGCTGGCCCACACGTCGGTAACTACCAGGTCGGCGTTTTTCGCGGCATCGTTAGCATCATGGCTTAGATAAATTCTATCGCCGGCGGCTGCAATGGTACTCGCTTGCGGCTCATAACCGGTCGGACAACCAATACGTAAATTGAAATCCAGTTGGCGCGCGGCATTTACGTAGGAATGACACATATTATTCCCGTCCCCTATCCACGCAACTGTAGCGCCTTTTATATCTCCGCGATGCTCGAACCAGGTTTGCAAGTCAGCGAGTAGTTGACAGGGATGATATAAGTCAGTCAAGCCATTAATAACCGGTACTGATGATTCCCTGGCAAATCGTTCGATGGTTTCATGCGCAAACGTGCGAATCATGACAATGTCTACCATGCGTGACAGTACACGTGCAGCATCTTCCACCGGTTCGCCGCGTCCGAGCTGAGTATCTTTAGACGATAAAAATAATGCATGCCCGCCGAATTGTGCCATGCCGGCTTCAAAAGAGACTCGTGTACGCGTGGACGACTTGTCAAATAACATTGCGAGAGTTTTATTGTTGAAAGGCGTATACGATTCGCCTTTGTGCTGCATGGCTTTAAGTTCGCTGGCGCGCGCAAGCAAATCGCGCAACTCGTCGCTGCTTAAATCCAATAATGTTAAGAAATGACGTGTCATTAAACAAAAATTTTACTGAAGTTAACGATTACCGAACACGTCTACGCATTCAGCGGTTATGCGTGCAATCTGTTCAACCTGCTGGTCGGCGACAATGAGGGGTGGAAGAATACGAATTACTTTGTCGGCGGTTACATTTATTAAAAGATTACGTTCGATGGCCAGGTCGACAATTTCAGTGCAAGCCGTTTTCAACTCTACTCCGATCATCAATCCGCACCCGCGAATGTCTTTAACCAAAGCGTGATTATCCAATTTCTGTTGCAGTGATTCCAGTAACAGCCGGCCCTTGTCGGCTGCATTGGCGAGTAATGAATCCTGCTCGATTGTTTCAAGTACTGCGAGCGCTGCCGTGCATGCCAGCGGATTGCCGCCAAAAGTACTGCCGTGACTGCCCGGTCCAAACAAGTTCGCCGCCTGCCCGGTTGCCAGACAAGCGCCAATCGGCACTCCGTTGCCTAATCCCTTTGCCGTGGTGATAACATCCGGAGTAATTTGCTGGTGTTGGCAGGCAAACCACTTACCGGTACGCCCGGTACCGGTTTGGACTTCATCCAGCATCATGAGCAAGTCGTATTGATCGCATATGACGCGTAATCGGGATAAATAGTCCTGATCCGGTATTTGAATACCACCTTCGCCCTGAATAGGTTCAACCAGGATTGCGCATACATTTGAATTCGTATCGCAAATGCGTTCGACGGTTTCGCAATCGTTATAGGGTGTGCGTACAAATCCAGTTACCAACGGTTCGAAGCCCGCGTGAGCTTTGCGGCTGCCGGTTGCAGACAGTGTGGCCAGAGTGCGTCCGTGAAAACTGTTTTTACATACGATTATGGCAGGCTGGTCTATTTGCTTGCTATGGCCGTGTAGACGCGCAAGCTTGATCGCCGCTTCATTGGCTTCGGCGCCGGAATTGCAAAAAAACGCGCGTTCCATGTTGCCAAGCTCGCATAATTTCTTCCCCAGTTGTTCCTGTGCCGGAATGCGATAAATATTAGAAGTGTGCAGCAGCGTTTCTGCCTGGCCGCTAATGGCGCTTGTTATTTTCGGATGTGCATGACCAAGCCCGCAGACTGCGATACCCGATAGTGCATCCAGGTATTTTTGGTCATTCTGGTCCCATAGCCACACACCTTCGCCTCGAACAAAGGCAATGTTTTTGCGGGCGTACGTTGCCATTAGTGCGTCCAAAAAAATGCTCCATGAAATAAAAAACGGCAGCGGTTGCCCGCTGCCGTCGGTAAATTATGCTACCAAACAAATTATTTTGCTAGCATGCTGGTGTCGATTTCAGCGTTGTTAGTTAAATTGGAAATCCTCCATGGCCGTAAGCCACCATGCACATCAACATAGGAATCGATAACAGGGTGTTGGTTCGTGATGCCATAAATGCGACCTTCTTCGCAGTTGCTTTTTGATCGTCGCTGGCTTCTACCATACCAAGTAATTTTTTCTGGTTGGGCCAGATTAATACCCAGACGTTAAACAGCATAATCGTACCCAGCCATGCGCCGATTCCAATAATTGACGGGCCGTTGGTAAAAAACATATGAGTAGTAAATCCGCCTACTTGCGGCACTGATAATGCGGCGGCACCGGTCAACCAGGTGGCGAGCGCGCCCCAGCGGAACCATGCAAGTGCGCGTGGCGCGACATATTTACTGATTGCGGCCGGTCCGGGGCCATCGCTGTCTGCTGTTGCAGCAGCAACCGCCGGAACCTGAACGAAATTAAAATAATAGAGTAGGCCGATCCAGATAATGCCTGCGAAAACATGTAGCCATACAATTAATGACCAGGTGTTCATTGGAGTTCCTCCTGTGGTTTTGCTTATTCGTTTTTAGAGTTATACGCTAGGGATGGGCTAGAAAATTAAAGCGATAATAATGGCTAGCACAAAACCGGCAATAATAGTGCCCCAGACGGAATTAAGTGGGTTCATGGTGTACCTCTAAGCGTTGTAGTTATTCTCAAGAAACAGTAAAACATTCGTAACATTTATGCTTGTTTGCCTCGTTACCATAGAAGGTTTTCAGGCCAAAAACAATAATCCAGCATGGCTATAGATCCTATCCAGCTCAGTCTTTTTTCTCATAAAATCAATGCACTATGTGAGGAAATGGGGGCGCAGTTGCGGCGGGCTGCATTCTCTCCCAATATTCGCGACCGGCTCGATTATTCCTGCGCAATGTTTGACAACAAAGGCAGAATTTGCGCGCAGGCCGCGCATATTCCGGTCCACCTCGGCAGCATGGCATTTGCCATGGAATCTGTGGTTAATGCCTTCGACTGGCAATCCGGTGATCTCGTTATTTTTAACGATCCTTACCTGGGGGGTACGCACCTACCGGATATTACGGTTGTGATGCCCGTGTTTCTAAAGCGTGAGCTGATCGGGTTTGTCGCAAATCGCGCCCACCATGCAGATGTCGGCGCGGACGAACCGGGTTCAATGCCTTTGTCTACCCACCTGGAAGAAGAAGGAATTATCTTGGCTCCGCAGTTGATCGGCCGGAATTTTAAAATCGATCAAGGATTGTTTAAGCGTCTATTTTCAAGCATGCAGCATCAGACATCCATGTATGCGGATTTATGTGCACAAGTGGGCGCGAATATTCATGGTGAAAAGCGGCTGCAAGCGCTGGCGGATGGTTACACCGAGGAACAATATCAATTAATGATCGAACAATTATTCGCATATGCAGCAAATATGGCACAAATAAAATTACGTGAATTGCAAAACGGAACTTATGTGCAACAGGATTTCATGGACGACGACGGAAACGGCAACGCTAATATTCCAATTTGTGTGCAGCTTGAAATCGACGATGGACAGGTACGGGTCGATTTCACCGGAACCGCGTTGCAAGTGGAAGGCAACATAAATTGTCCGCAAGCGGTGACTGCCGCAGCCGTTTATTATGTTTTTCGCTG
>JANQOT010000163.1 GCA_028285655.1 Gammaproteobacteria bacterium | reverse complement strand
TCGAGGCGCAAGGCGAGTACACAAAAGTGACCTTTGAAGTGCAGTATGCGCCGACATTCGGCAAGCACTACTGGCTGGCTCACCGCTGCGTACGCGGCTTGTTCAACTTGAAGCTAAATGTGTTGAAAAAAGATCTGGAAGCGCAGCAGCAATCTGATTGGGTACCGGCTTTCGCATAACTCCTCTCAAGCCGGTATTCGAGTAGTCGCTCGCCAGGGAATGGCGAGCATTTTAAAACCCTTCCTCCTCTTATTAAGCCAACAAACTTTGTTGGCTTTTTTTTAAGACTTACTCGATTTGTCTAGGCGAGATAAAGCGCAAAGATATACGAAAAATCTTCTTCGCTAAGCGTCATGTCGCGCACATCGAATCCGGCGGTTCTACGATCGGGCCGTTTGCGGCGTTCTACTTTGTTGTAAAGCAAATTTACTTTGCGTCGGTCTTCGCTACTGCGTCTGTCGATGTCCATCACTATTCACTTACTAAAACTAATTGTTTTCAGTAAGTTAGCATAAACCGCCGGCAGGCAAATAATTGCGACAGCAGTCACACTTTCAAAATATCAACCGGCAATCAAACAGTTATCAGCAACCGAATTATGTGCGCAAATATGCGCTCATGTGCGGACTTATTGAATAGTACTCAGTTCTTTAGCCACGACTTGTGAGAACTCGCTTAACAATTGATTCAGAACCAACACATAAGCGGCGTAACTTGCATCAGGGTTGTTTATACTCAACACGGTTTCGCTATCGATTACGGTATTGCCGGACTGATCGACGACTTGCCACGATGCACGCAGACTGCATTCGCCATTGAGTTGGCCGATAAATTCCTGCAACTGAATCGACAATTTGAATTCGGAATCATTTTTGCTGGAAGAAGTAATGGCACTTATTTGAGCCTGCGGTAATTGATGACGCAATAATATGATAAGTGATTCGTACACCATTTCGCGCAGATCGCCGGCCCACAAATGAAACTTTGATATGTTCAGGCTATTGCGCTCACTACCATAACTGACGATAGCCTGGCGTTTTATAATTTCCGGAATCTCTACCGGCTGCAATGAATACGTCGCTTTTGAATTCAACTGTGTGAGTGTTTCGGTGTTGGCATATAAATGATAGTAACTAACCGGAGGGGAACCGGACGTTGCGCAGGACGCAAGCAAACTTATTATTACCAGTTTTAAAATAATAACTGCCGGTTTCATGGTTGTTTTCCTTTGCCGAAAATAACGGCTTCCGGTTTTTCGTGCAGCGTGGTGGATAAAGTTTCGATCGAACGCGCCGCTCTGCGGATTTCTTCCATCATACGCAGTAACTCGTATTGAAATTCGCTATCCGGGTTGACCATGTTGTTGGTGGATTGAATCAACTTGTCGGCATCTTCCAGTGTTTGTGTTAGTTTTTTACTGGCCTGTTTGAATTCCTGCATGATATCAACCAGATGATCCGCGGTTTTGTTTTCTTCCACTACAGTCAGGATTCTTTGAATTGAACTCAGGCTGGTATGCAATTCCTCGCCGATTTCAGTAATTGGAAAGTTATCCAGTTTTTGCGTGATATGTGTAATCTGGTCGGTAAGTTCTGTGTATTGACCCTTAATCGTGGGAATCGCCGGCACCCTGGAGTCTGCCAGCATCAGGCCTTCGTTTCTGGCATCGCTTACCAGGTCGATAAACAATGCACCGGTCAGCAAACTGCTGACTTTCAGTTGCGCGCGCAGGCCCTGGTCGATTCGCTGATTGATTTCATCGTCCATTTCTTCACGATCAAGCAATCGTAGCGGGTCAAATCTCTGCGGCTCGATTTCGACATAGACATTAACACCGTAGTCTGAATTTTTTCCGGTGTCCTGTAATTCAATTTGCGTCACTTTGCCCACCTTAATCCCTTTGTATTCCACGGTGGACCCCAGTCGAAGACCGCGTACCGACTCCTGAAAATGCAATACGTAGGGATACTTTAGAGTGTAGTCGCCATCCAGTACTGCGGTGTAGTTGGGGTACAGATAAAAATAACTTTTTTCTTCCGCAGGCGTGTTGCGTACCGGGCCTTCGTCAAACGCTATGCCGCCTAATAACAACGAAGACAGCGGACCTGTTTCGGCATCGATACCGTCGGCTCCGACACTGACTTTAATACCGGAAATATTCCAGAAGCGCGAACGCTTGTTAACCCAGCGATGGTAGGGTGCGGTAATGAATACATTGACTTCGATCCAGCCGTCGTTTTCATCAATTTTAAAGTTAGTCACTTCCCCGACATTTATTTCGCGGAAATAAACCGGTGAACCCTGTTGCACCGACCCCAGTGTTCGCGAGCGCAAAATATACATTTTGCCGGGGGTATCGGAATCGATCGGCGGAGGCTGTTCAAGACCGCGAAAAGTTTTGCTGTATTTGCCTACTTCCCCCGGATCCATCTCGATATAGACGCCGGACAGTAATGTCGACAATCCCGAAATTCTGCTCAAGGTGATCTGCGGGCGCACTACCCAGAACTGCGTATTTTGCGAAAGATGCGATTTGACTTCTTTGCTCATCTCGGCGGTAACGAAAACCGTTTTCAAGTCATCGCTCAGACGTAAGCCGGTAACTCTTCCAACCCTGACATCTTTATAACGAATTTCGGTTTTTTCCACCGTGATGCCGGACGCGTTGTCAAAAGCGATCTGAATCACCGGCCCCTGCTCGGCCAATGCCTTTACCCCCAGCCAGACGCCCACGACTAATGCTACCAGCGGTACAATCCAGATCGGTGAAAACCGTTTGGAGTCATCGATACGAATCGAGCTTTTGTCGTTCATCGCTTCGTATCCCAAAGTAAACGCGAGTCGAACGTTTCGGTCGCCAGCATGGTTAAAATGACGACCGCGCTAAACGCAAGTACGGCAATACCGGCCTCTACATTGGCCAGAACACCGAATTGCACCAGCGCTACCAACAAGACCACGACAAAAACATCAATCATCGACCAGCGTCCGATTACTTCGATGGTTCTGTATACCGCGGTTTTACGTTTCAGGTTACGAGTCGAGCCGGTTTTTACGCTATACAGCAAAACCGCCATGGTGACTATTTTTAAAATCGGCACAAACACACTGGCAAAAAATACGATAAGCGCCAATGCCCACATGCCCGAGGTTAATAAATGTATGACGCCGGAGATAATGGTATCCCCCTGAGTACTGCCGAGCCGGGTCGAATACAACATGGGATAGGTGTTTGCCGGAATGTACAATACTGCGGCCGCAGCGGTTAGTGCCAGGGTATTTTGCACGCTCATCGGTGTGCGTGCGTGCACCGGCTTGTGACAACGACAGCAACGGTTATGCTGTTGCAGCAGTTGTGTATCCATTAACGCGTCGCATTGTTTGCAGGCCGCAAAACTTTTTGCTCCTTCGAGATAAAAAACATTTTCCGGGCATAACCAGTTCCAGAGTTCGCGTTTATTTAAACAGCGATTCGCGCCGATCATGCAAAATACCAGCGCAAAAAATGAAAACAAGGCCGCGCCCGGTGCGAGTGTAAAAAAGTCATTCATTTTTACCAGCGCAATAACAATGGAAAGTAAAAATATTTCCAGCATACTCCACGGGCGCAGCGTCGTTAATAAAGCCAGTACGAATTTTTGCCCGGGCATTTTTTTACGCAGAGCATAAGTAAACGACAAGTAAGCCAGCGATAAAATTTCCAGTAAGGGAAATATTACGATAGTACTCAGAATAAGCGTGCCCAACAGATACTGCTCGCGAACCAGCATCGCGGTGACACCACTTAATAAATTAGTTTGGTAGGAAACGCCTCCCAGCTCGACAAACAGAAATGGAAAAACATTGCTCGCGATAAAAAATATAACAGCGGCAACCGTCAAGGCCAGCGTCTTTTCCAGCCAGCGGGACGAATGATCATGCAGTATCGCTTCACAATGAGCACAACGAACTTTTGAGTACAATTGCGAGATATCATGCTCGTGCAGATGTCCACATTCGTGACATTCGAACTGGTTCGAGCGAAGTGCGTTAATTTGCATGCTCACTGGCGATAGCGTACCGATAGAACCTCTATTGTACTACAGGCGGATTATCGAGTGGCCGCTATTTCCGCTGCCGCAATTCTTCGACAGACCATTATCACTCGTATTAATAGCGGTACCGAAGGAAAAGCGAAACGTTGAATACTGTTATTGCTGCGCTCTTTTAAACGTCATTTGCGTCACATTAATTTCTTTACCGCCTTCGTAGTACGCCCACTCCTGCCGAATAGTGTTTTCATCCACGACGGTCATTTTCATACGACCCATATGTCCCGTGGTTTCGCGATCGATCCCGACACCGTCCAGATAGGAAAAAGCAAAATGTTTACCGTCTGATTCTTCCAGTTGTAATCGGGGCTGATTCCCCAACGCACAATAATGCGTCATTAAAACCCGGTCATCGCCGTTGCCATGATACATGGTGATCATTTCTTTTGGTGTGTTGGCAAATATTCTTTCCTCGACGGCGGTACCGCCGGACACATTGCGATAAACCAGCGTAAGCTGTTCTTCCTTGCCTTCATGATTCACATGCGTGCCAACCCACTCGCCTTCCAGTTGCAAGAAATGCCTGAGCAATTCCGGCGGCGGTTGCACGGTATAGCCCGGTGGTTCCTCTGCGTTTCCAAACGAACTCAAAAATAAAACTAGAGTTACCGACCAAGCGGCAGACTGTTTCCTATGCATAACAGCTCCTGTTTCGCTACAGTTAAATCGTTACAAGATCGCCTGACACGCCATCATAATATTCACCATTACAATCACGAAACCGACTTCGACCCCGATGGCATAAGCGCTTTTTCGTACAAACAATCCTGCAGCCGCCAGCAGAAAGATATACGTGGCGGTAATCAATATAATAGTGGTTACGGCGTTGTGTGTTGCCGTTACTCCGACCACCCATGCGAGTAAGAATGTACCGATGGCCTGGGTGACCATAGCCGCAACCGGTGGTGACGCAGACGGATCGTCAAAGGATATTCCCACACCCTGCATCCATTTAGTGCCGAACATTTTCGGCGAATACCACAGCCAGCCCAGCATATAGGCCAGAATTGCGCCCACCGCGACCGCCAGCCAGTTAATATTCAGCAAAATTTCGTTCATTCCCACCCCCTGCGCATTCGAGTGCTTTTATTATGTTTATACGCAACTATTTTAGCCTAGTCGGCCTATTCGCATATAGCTTTTAAAGTTTTCGGGCTTGCCGCCGATTACTGATGCGTATACCTGTAAGTACATGATAATAAGGGGACTTTTAAAATAATATGAATCATCGGAAAAACTATTATCAGCTACTGCACGTACAGCAGGATGCACCCACCGAGGTGATTCGATCCAGTTATCGCGCATTAATGCAAAAACTGAAAATGCACCCCGACCTGGGCGGCGATCAGCAGGAAGCCGCGCTGGTAAATGAAGCTTACGCCGTATTAACCAATCCTGCTGCCAGGCAAAAATACGATGCCACACTCGCGATTATGCACAGCGCCGGTGAGGCGCAAGTCGATCGATCCGGCGAGCGAAAAACCGATACAGAACCTGACGAACTCATCGCAAGTGGAGTTTGTGTATTTTGTAAAACAAGGCATTCGCTGGGAAACGCCATACCTCCGGACAGTAGTTGCGGTAACTGCGACAGCGCCCTGTTTCCCGCGATCAAACATGCTTTGGAACAAAGCGATCAACGCATTATCGAACGCATAAATCGACAATGGGATGTTACTTTCTATACTCAATGGCCCGCCAACCGTTCGTATAGCGGTCAAACCCATGATGTATCGTTAAACGGCATGCAACTGTTAACGTCGACTGAGTTAGCAAACCATCAAATTATTAAAATCAGCAGCAGTACACTTGATGCCGTTGCGCGCGTCGTCAATCGTCGGCAGGAACAATATGGATTGCTTAGCAAGCGCTGGCGCATCGGGCTGGAATTTTTAACTCTGCGGTTTCATCAAACGCAGGGAGCGTTTTTAAAAATAGACGTTTGATTATAATTAACAAGAGTCGGCATCATGGACGATGCCTGCATTTTTTTAGAGTTGCGTAAGCGAAGTCGCATCCATTGCACACACGTTAACCACTTCACATAAATTAAACTCATTCAGATTCAGTGACATGGGAATTCCGACCAACCTTTCATCCCCTAAATAATACCGTTAATCTCCTGTCGAATTTTACGCCGTACTAATTGTTTTAAGTAGAACTCGTTCTAAATATAACAATTTTATCCAGAGAGTAAGGCCACTGTTATGACTAATAAAAAGATAATTTTTACAATTATCTCCTGCACTGTATTTGTTTCCACGATCGTCGTAGGCGCACAAAAATTACAATTATCCGGCGAAGAATTATTAAAACGAGCCGATCAAACCATGCAGTCGCCGGAGTCGTCGCCGGTTAGACGAATCGATCGCGACTTCAATAAAAGAAAACGTGAAAATCGAAGTAAATTGTTTGTTCGCTCTATCGACGGATCAAACAATAATATTTCCAATCCCGAAATGAATACACCGGAAACGCAACTTGCACGAATTGCCCAAGCGGATTATGCGGATGGCGTCTCCGCAATGGCCGGAGCCGCAAGACCCAGTCCAAGAGTTATAAGTAATGTTGTTCTGGCGCAAGCAGTTTCCACGCAAACATTTAATCTGGCAAGCGACTATCTATGGCAATGGGGTCAATTTCTGGATCACGATATTGATTTGACCGACGGCGTTCAACCTGCCGAACCGGAGAATATCTCGATTCCGGCCGGAGATGTTCATTTTGACCCGAACAATGCAGGCGATGTGGTGATGCCCTTCAACCGGTCGATCTATGACAGCAACAGCGGTCTTGGCGCAGACAATCCACGCCAGCAACTCAATGAAATCACCGGATGGATTGACGCATCCAATGTATATGGTTCGGACGATGAGCGCGCTGCTGCGTTACGCAAACTGGATGGATCGGGACAGCTAAAGACCAGTAAAGGTAACTTGCTCCCCTTTAATACTGATGGATTAAGTAATGCAGGCGGACCCGGCGATACATTGTTTCTGGCCGGCGATGTGCGTGCAAACGAGCAGGTAGGTCTTACCGCAATGCACACTCTGTTTGTTCGCGAACACAATCGTTTGGCCAGGAGAATAGCCCGACGCAATCCGAATATGCAAGGAGACGAAATATATCAACGCGCACGCAGCATAGTTGCTGCGCAAATGCAGGTTATTACGTACAAGGAATTTTTACCTGTTTTGCTTGGACCAAACGCTTTAACGGATTACAGCGGATACAATCCGGATGTAGACGCAAGTATTCGCAATGAGTTTTCAACTGCGGCATACCGGCTCGGACACAGCCTGCTTTCTCCACAAATTTTACGCCTGAATCGAAGAGGCAAGGAAACCCGGTTCGGTAACCTGCCCTTGCGCGATGCATTTTTTGCGCCCCACAGAATAATCGATGAAGGCGGGATCGACCCGATTCTGAGAGGGCTTGCAAATCAGGCCTGTCAGAATCTGGACGAGTTGATTATTGATGACGTGCGTAACTTTCTATTTGGACAACCCGGCAACGGCGGGTTTGATCTGGCTTCGCTGAATATTCAACGCGGACGAGACCATGGACTGGCGAGTTACAACGACACAAGAGTTGCCCTGGGATTAGCGCCGGCGGCAAGTTTTGCAGACATTTCGTCCAATTCCGAAATTCAAGCCAAGTTAGCCGCGGCATATACGACCGTGGATGATGTAGATCTTTGGGTCGGCGGATTAGCTGAAGATAAATTACCCGACGCACTCGTCGGCGAGGTATTCTTTACTATTCTGAAAGACCAGTTCGAGCGACTACGTGACGGCGATCGTTTTTGGTATGAAAATCTAATGAGCAATCGCAGAGCGCGCGCAATAGAAAAAACCACGCTTGCGCGTGTAATTCGTCGAAATACCCGGATTAATAAAGAAATCCAGGACAATGTATTTCTGATAAATTAGCTCGAGTTCAGCCGTCGAAGACAGCTTTTCACCTCAAGTAGAAAGTATTGAATATTACAATTGGCAATGTAATATTCTGTCTTTGAGCGCCTGTTTGCGGGAACTTTCTCATTTATATGAATCCAAACCTTTGAAATCTCAGCCACAGTTTAAATGTAAGGAATAAAAAATATGTCTAATTTTAAGCCTAAATTAATTGCAGCCGGCACCATCATAGCAACCGGCACCTTCGCATCAACCCTTGTCAGTGCCGACGAAAATCCGTTTCAAATGACCGATCTGTCTTCCGGTTACATGGTGGCAGACAACCACGGCAAATACTGTAAAAAGAAAATGAAAAAAATGGATACAAATGAAGACGGCAGCGTCAGCAAGGAAGAGTTCATGGCGTATATGGAAAAGAAGTTTGCCAAAAAAGATAAAAACGGTGATGGCGTGTTAAGCGCTGATGAAATGAAGCGATCGAAGAAACACCACGAAGGGAAGTGTGGAGAAGGAAAATGCGGTGAAGGAAAATGCGGTGAAGGTAAGTGCGGTGAAGGCAAGTGCGGTGAAGGCAAGTGCGGTGAAGGAAAATGCGGAGAAAAGAAAGCCGACAGCTAGATTTAATCCGGTTTAATCAACAGAAGGCGGACTATGTCCGCCTTTTTTGTTTGTAAAAATTATACTGTCGCCGCTATTTTGCTGTTGAAAGCGATTGTTGTGTCCAGATTCGGCAAAAACGCAAATGGTAATTAAGAACCTTTTTCGAAAAGACTCTTTAGATCTCGCCAACTCAGTGAGCGACGTTTGCGCACAAAGTTATCCAGAATCAACTTGTTATTTGGCAGTGTGCCGATACGAACATGTTGCGCAATAATTCGCGCCATTTCCGGCCATTCGCTTTCAGAAATACTTCCACCGTGATGCCAGGAATGCTGTGAAGCAAGGGCCCATTGTTTCCAGAACTTTAGCGCCAACTTGAAAATCGGACGCGGAATATCGTTAATTGGACGAATTTCCCGGCAAACGTTTTCAATACGCATAGACTGATCGCCTAATGCACCTTGTTCTTGCGCACAAGCATCCTCCTCCAATGCTTTTGCCAAAATCTCTGCCGCTTTTAATGCCATGTCTTTTTTTATCAGCTATGTATTCAATCGCTCACAACATTATTGGAGTTTTTATATTGTAGCTGAATTACGCACGGTTTTGGTCGCAATAAAGCGAATAGCACTTGCGCCGGGGAAGATGCACCCCTCAAATTTTTTCGAATCTAAGATCGACCGCGGAAATAATATCTACCCCACGACATAACTGTAATGCCCGTTTAATTACCGATGCTCGAACCTCTGTTTGTACCTGGTTCAGAAACTCCGGATGCATGGCGGCGAATGCAATATTGAATTGTGTCTCGATTTCAGCAGTCACAATGCTGGTTTCAAGCAGACGAAGCCCGCATGCTTCGCCTATTTTACTTAGTCCTTTGGCGCTTTTTATTCTACGTGCAGGATTTTCAGGTCGAAGCATCGGTGGCTGATTGAAATCGCCAAGTGCCTGATCCACAAATTGCATCCAGTCCGTCTTGCGATTCAGGTCTTTCGCCTCGTCAAAAGAGTGTCCCCATAGATTAGCTGCGAACATCGAACCCTGCCCAAGGATCGATGCAACGGACGGTAATGTCGTATTTTCGTTCATTAAATGAAATGAAGCGCTACAGAAAACTGCGTCAACAGTGACACCAAGCGTATCAAGTTTATCGCTGGCAACATCCACGATATCAACCCGGCTGCCAAGACGACGCGCGGCGAT
>JANQOT010000159.1 GCA_028285655.1 Gammaproteobacteria bacterium | reverse complement strand
ACAACATCGTTACGAACTTCAACCACGGTGCCATCGACGATGGTGCCTGGTTGCATGTTGAGGTTGGAAAAACTTTCTTCTAATAATTCGGCAAAACTTTCGCTCATTATGGTTACTGGTTAATAAAGTTGTTGGTTAAAAGACAAAATCTCACTAAAAATTCAAATTTCTAAACACTCTCGAATATAAACTTCGGCCTGTGCCAGCACGGCCTCAATCGTCATGTCCGTAGAATCTATCACCCTGGCGTCACTTGCCGCCACCAAGGGCGCAGTGCTACGGGTTCGATCACGTTGGTCACGTTCTCGAATGCTGTCGAAAAGGTGGTCAAAATTAGCACTAATCCCTTTTTCAATCAACTGTTTATATCGCCTTCGAGCCCTTTCTTCACTACTGGCATCAAGGAATATCTTGGCCTGGGCATCGGGAAACACCACGGTGCCGAGATCGCGGCCTTCTGCCACCAGACCCGGCGGTTGTCGAAATCCGCGCTGCATTTTCAGCAGCTCGGCGCGCACCTCCGGTACGCTGGCAATTTGCGACGCCAGACTCGAGCACTCTTCAGTCCTTAACGCCTGGTCGATGTTCTGGCCATTTGCAAATGCCTGGTAGTCATGTTCGGGTGGAAATTGCAGTGACAACTGCTGGCTGAGACGAATCAGGGCCAGAACGTCGGCAGCTTCGATGCCGGCCTCGACCGCCATTGCGGCTAGCGCGCGGTAGGCGGCACCACTGTCGAGATAATGGAATTCAAAGGCAGTCGCCAGTCGCTTGGCAATCGTTCCCTTGCCTACGCCAGCCGGACCGTCGATCACGATTACAGGTATATTTTCCCGTCTATCGCGCTGATCAACAGACATTTATATTAATTCCGGCAGAATGCGCCGTTTCGACGAAGCTCGGAAATGACGTCGCCACATTTGCGCAATCCGATATTTCGATATCCGCACCAGCACGCAACGCTGCGATAGCAAACGCCATGGCGACGCGGTGATCGCCGCCGCTGTCGATGCAACCGCCCGAAATCTGACCGCCGGTAATATTCAGTCCATCGGGAAACTCTTCGACCGCCACTCCCAATGCGCGCAAGCCGCTGGCCATTTGAGCAATGCGATCGCTTTCCTTGACACGCAGTTCAGCCGCTCGCGTAAATTGCGTGTTCCCATCGGCGCACGCCGCCGCGATACATATCGCAGGAAACTCGTCGATGGCCGCAGGTACCAACTCGGGCGGAATATCAATGCCTTTTAGTGCGCTGCTGCGAGCTGTTATCGATGCAACCGGTTCTGCTCCCATCATGGCGCAATTATGCACATCAATTTCGGCATTCATTTTTTGCAGTATCTCCAGCACGCCCGTCCGCGTCGGATTGACACCGACATTGTGCAAGGTAATCTCGCCTTGTCGCGCGATACATGCCGCTACAATAAAAAACGCCGCCGACGAAATATCCGCCGGCACATCGACGGAGGTCGCTTGCAAGTGATGGTCTCCCGAAATAGAAATTTGATTTCCGCTAATATCGATCGGGTAAGCAAATGATTGCAACATGCGTTCGGTATGATCGCGGGTCGGCTGCGGTTCGATTACTATTGTGTCGCCTTGCGCGTACAGCCCCGCTAATAATACGGCCGACTTCACCTGTGCACTGGCCACTGGCAATTCATAATGTATACCGTTTAGTGCACTCACGTTACGAATTTCAACCGGCGGCGTGCCGTTGGCAGCGGTATTGATATCGGCGCCCATTTTTGTCAAAGGCTCCCGGACCCGCCCCATCGGTCTCGACATTAACGAATGATCACCAACCAGTTGTACATTAAATTTCTGCCCTGCCAGCAGACCCATTAACAAACGCATCGATGTGCCGGAATTACCCAAATCCAGCACCGTATCCGGCGCAGACAAACCAAATTTGCCCGTTCCTTCAATTTTTAATTCGGTCGGCGCCAGTTGCTCGATCCTGACTCCCATGTTTGCAAATGCTCGCAATGTCGCAATACAGTCTTCTCCATTCAAAAAACCCGTAACTTGCGAACACCCTTGCGCAATCGACCCGAACATAATTGCACGATGAGAAATCGACTTATCGCCGGGTACTTGTAATTCACCCAGCGCCTGGTCGCTTGGTTTGACTAGATACTTCAATCTGCTCTCGAATCGGAATATTTAAAATGAATGCAGAACAGCATATATGATTCAGCTGCCGTTATACTCGTCACGTGCATTCTTTGCGCGCAAAAATATACTTTGCAATGCGTCGCCGTCACCGTTTTCCAGACTGGTGCGCAATTGTTTCAGGTTACTATCAAAATCATCGATCGCCTTTAGCAATTCGTGGCGATTGGCCAGACAAATATCGCGCCAAACAATCGGGTCGCTGGATGCGATGCGTGTAAAATCGGCAAACCCGCCGGCAGCGTAGCGAAAAATTTCCGGCGTATGCGTTTGAGTGGAAAGACAATGGACCAAAGCGAACGCAATCGCATGCGGCAAATGGCTGGTGGCCGCCAAGATCTGATCGTGCGTCTCTGCGTCCAATTGCTCGACATGCGCACCCAACTGCTGCCACATTTCACGTACCAGTGCGATACTGTCCGCACTCGTACCGGTATTTGGCGTCAGAATGACTTTGCGGTCGACAAACAAATTATCTACTGCGGCCAATACACCATTTTGCTCCCGTCCCGCAATCGGATGCCCCGGCACAAAGCAAGCGGGAACTTTGCCGTCAAATTCACTCGCAAGATCCTGCAGTACGCTTAGCTTGGTGCTACCGACATCCGTATACGCTTTGCATGATGCAAACCAGTGGCGGGTTTCGGCAAATACAGACCTTACATACGATAACGGCACTGCCACCACCACCACATCCGGAGTGAATTCACAGTCGGCCACACGCGTGAATCCCTGATCGATAATTTTTAAGCGCCGCGCATCGGCGATGGTTTGTTCATCGACATCAATTCCGATAATGGTTTTACACCAGTCACGGCTGCGTAAGCCGCCGGCGAGCGAACCACCTATCAAGCCTATGCCGATGATACATACGGTATCAACCATGTCTTAACCAGTCATGCAAAGATTAATGAATTCGAATTCCCAAATCGCGCTCAACTATTGCACGGCTTTGGGATAGGAGCCCAACACATTGACCATCTCGGCAACATTTTGCAATTCAGACAACGCCTGCTGTAACGGCGCATCCTGTATGTGACCGTCGAGATCAAGAAAAAACACATACTCCCAGTTTTCACCATGCGAAGGTCGTGATTCGATCCGTGTCATGCTGACCTGATTCTTGGCAAACGGTTCCAGCAGTCGGTACAGCGATCCCGCCACGTTGGGCGCGCTGACCAAAACACTGGTTTTATCCTGACCGGAAGCTGCCACATCGCACTTGCCCACAATCAAAAAACGCGTGCTGTTATCCGGCATGTCTTCTATGTTGCTGGCCATCACATTCAGGCTGTACTTGTCGGCTGCCGCGCGACTGGCCACCGCCGCCGCGCCCGGCTCATTTGCAGCGAGTTTAGCCGCCCGCGCATTACTGCCGACTGTTTTGCGCTCAATCGAAGCCAGATTCGAATCCAGCCATTTACGGCACTGTGCCAGCGATTGCTGATGCGAATAGACGACTTGAAGTTTATCGATATCGTCTTCACCTGAAAGCAAGTTATGGTGAATACGCAATTCCACTTCTCCCACTATTTTAAGTGGCGAACGCATGAAATTGTCGAGCGTATGCGTAACCACGCCTTCGGTGGAATTTTCGATCGGCACCACACCGTAACTGGCGGCACCCGACTCGACCTCGCGAAATACATCGTCAATTGAAGTCATCGCAGCAGTAAATACCGAATGTCCGAAATGCTTTAATGCAGCTTCCTCGGTAAATGTTCCCGCCGGACCCAGAAAAGCAATTTTCATCGGCTGTTCTACCGCCAGACAAGCAGACATTACTTCGCGAAATAAACGAATCACCTCTTCATTCCGCAGTGGGCCGGGATTATTCTCGCCCACTCGCCGCAATATTTCCGCTTCCCTTTCCGGCCGATAAAACAAACAGTCGTCGCCCTGGTCGGAGCGCTTGATCGCCCCCACTTCCGCGGCACAGCGTGCTCGATCAGAGATCAACTTTAATAGCTGATCATCCAGTTGATCAATCTGCGCACGCAATTTGTCTAGATTTGAAGACATGAATGTAGTCTACATTAAGGTTAAAAATGACAGATAAAACGAATTCTTAAATCTTGAACCCTTGCTCATTCTAGCGATTTAGGCCGTGCTAGAGTAGTTAACCGTACTCGAAAATACAAACTTTTATCTTAGGCGCGTAGCTCAGTGGCAGAGCGCTGCTAATACGTGGCAGAAGTCGGAGGTTCAATTCCTACCCGCGCCTACCAGACTTCCGTGCGGCTATTGCA
>JANQOT010000149.1 GCA_028285655.1 Gammaproteobacteria bacterium | reverse complement strand
GTAAAAAATGAAGATTTGTGGCGCAGGTTAGACGAGCTCGTCAGCCAGCACGAAATTGACTGGCACTGGGTAAAGGGTCATAGTGGCCACACGGAAAACGAACTGGTCGATCAGTTGGCAAACGATGCAATCGATGAGTTAGGCGATTCTGCTTAGTGCATTGCAATGTAGATAAACGATATTCCGGAGTGAGTGATGAGACAAGTCGTACTTGATACCGAAACCACCGGGCTGGACGTGACGGAAGGCCACCGTATTATCGAAATCGGCGCGGTGGAAATAATAAATCGCACCATTACAGATCGGGTTTATCACCAATATCTTAACCCGGAAAGGGATATCGATGCCGGTGCGCAAGAGGTGCACGGCATTTCGCTGGAGTCTCTGCAGGACAAGCCGAAGTTTGTCGATGTTTGTGCAGAATTTATTGATTTTATTCGCGATAGCGAACTGATAATCCACAATGCAGCTTTTGACGTCGGATTTATTGACAACGAATTGCAAAATATAAAACACGAATCCGGCCGCGTCTCGCAGGTTTGTACAGTGTTCGATACCTTGATCTATGCGCGCAAGCTTCACCCCGGGCAACGCAACAGTCTGGATGCGCTTTGTAAAAGATATGAAATAGATAATTCGCATCGCGAACTGCATGGTGCATTACTCGACGCCCAGATATTGGCGGATGTTTATCTGGCAATGACCGGTGGGCAAGTATCTCTGGGGTTGAATGCGGAAGCAACCAGGCGGCAACAAAAAAAAGTCTCCAAAAAAAATATGCAACAGCATCTGGACTTGAAGATCTTGTCGGCATCTGATCAGGAGGTTGCCGAGCATGAAAAATTATTAATGCATATTGCGCAGAATAACGATAGCCAAACTTCGTTGTGGAACGAGTTGGAAGAAGTCAAGCCGAATAGCTGAATTCCTGTCGCTAGTTGTTGTGTTTTAAAATTCGCGCTTTTTCTCTGGCCCAGTCCCGGTCTTTTTGTGTAGTACGTTTGTCGTGCAATTGTTTTCCTTTGGCGATACCAACTTCAACTTTGGCTCTGCCTTTTTTCCAGTACAGCTTTAACGCCACAATCGTATAACCCTTGCGCTCTACGGCACCGATCAGGCGGTCTATTTCACGGCGATGCATTAAAAGTTTGCGCGATCTTGTGGGGTCTGGGTCAATGTGAGTGGATGCGGTAGGTAATGGAGAGATATGAGCGCCAAATAACCAGGCTTCGCCATCCTTAAGTAAAACATAGCTTTCTTTTAACTGGACGCTTTTGGCGCGTAAACTTTTCACTTCCCAGCCCTGTAGTGCCAGGCCGGCCTCCAGCGTGTCCTCGATAAAATAGTCGTGTCGAGCTTTTTTGTTTACCGCGATAATATTATCCGGAGTCGAAGATTTTTTCTTGCCCATGAATGTATTATAAGTAGCAAGCGTGAGAAGCGCTTAATTTTATCGTTGGTGGTTGAGTGTACGGTTAAAATTCATCAAAATGCCGCTTCAAATAACATAAATAAAATAATATGCCTACCACAAATCGTTCTATCCATGGGGAATGGTCGTCGCGCCTGGCGTTTATTCTGGCAGCATCTGGGTCTGCTGTGGGTTTGGGAAATATCTGGAAGTTTCCGTATATGGCCGGCGAAAACGGGGGTGGTGCGTTTGTGTTGATTTATCTGGTTTGTATTGCCCTGTTCGGTTTGCCGGTTATGATCGCGGAAGTCATGCTGGGCAGGCGAGGCCGCCAAAGTCCTATCAATACGATGAAATATTTATGCCGCGAAGAGGGCGCTAATCGTGCCTGGTCGCTGCTTGGCTGGGGCGGTGTAGCGGCAGGTGTATTGATATTATCGTATTACAGCGTTATCGCCGGTTGGTCGTTGTCTTATGTGATGCAAAGCGCGGGCAGTGAGTTTGTCGGTATCGACGATCGCGGTGCGGGAGAATTATTTTCAGCGTTGATATCCAATCCCGGGAAATTAATGTTCTGGCATACCCTGTTTATGGTGATGACCATGGTTGTGGTCGCGCGCGGTGTCAGTAACGGCTTGGAAGTCGCAGTCAAGTATTTGATGCCGGCACTGGCGATATTGATTTTAGTGCTAATCGCCTATTCCAT
>JANQOT010000141.1 GCA_028285655.1 Gammaproteobacteria bacterium | reverse complement strand
AGAACTGGTTTCTTCGTGTAAAGAAAACTCAATTTCACGGCTCTCTCCACGATCTGTTACGGTCGTAAATATCAATTTTTCCATTGTTGATCCAGTCTGTTAATGTATATTAATTATGTAAAAGCATTGTGATTTAAAAAAATTAGAAGTAATAATCAGATGCGCAGTCATTTTTTGCTACAAAATGAATTTCTATTAAACTTCCAGTCAGCAAAAATTTGATAAAAATAATCTAAAAAGGGTACAAGTCTAAAATAGGTTACAGTTTTACCAATATAGTGATACCGTGTTAGCGAACTCCAAATTAAAGCAAATACGGCTGCTCCGCTTACCAACTCTCCATCATTTCGAATGGCATGTATGCGTCTTAAAACCATATCGGTCGATAAATTATAATACTGTAAAAGTTCTGCTGAGCTGCTGATCGGAATCCAGTCAATATCATGCAGATACTCAAGGTTTTTATAATGTGATATTTCTTTATTACACAAAGAACATTGATCATCATAAAAAACTTTGTGTGCTGAAGACTTCATATGAGTAATAGATTGATGATTTTAGATAACGCCCGGTTTAATTCAACTTCTTTGATTGTTAAAAAGCCCTCTGCATGCGCAGAGGGAGTTAAGAGCCCGAGTACTAGGGCAGAGGAGTCGAGTAATAAAAATGAGCATAGTAAATAAAAAAATTCCGTTATGCCGTGTGCCGCAAAAGGCACACGTCAAATCCATTTGAAACTTGCTGTTAAGCAAAAGCTGCAATAACTAAAAAAAACGCGATACATAAACCCACTATCAAAACGGCGGTATCACTAACTAATCTGCACTTTATGGATCCAATACAAAAATTTTTCATATTCCACCTGCTGTTGGTTAAGAACGGATGCCTCGGCTTCCACTTCTCGTATTAAATTTCTGCACATAAGCTGGCTGCAGACTTTTATAGTTAGCTGCCATCAGGGGTAAACCAAGTAATCCAATTAGAGGGAGGAAAACTATGGCAGCGAGTATTAACGTTGTTACATTCATCATTTCTGTCCTGTGTAAAAAAAATTGACTGAAAATGGCTTGCATGTTGGTTCGACATACAAGCACAGTTGCACTGCCTGACAATGTACATCCAAGGTCTCCGATATGTCGAATATTTGTATAGGATAAATTAGATTGTATCTGTACAAATATTGTATATTGTCGGCGAATATAGAATTAGATTGGCAAATTCGACCTTTATTGGCGTGATGTAGACGCGTTTGTAAAGACTAAATAACAGTTGCCTGAAAGCAACATTATCATTTGCTACAAGTTGCTTAAATCTTCAATTAGCACCTTCTAGAGCGCCTATTGCTAATGGTGTAGTGATCTGTTGTGGTGGATTTGGACAAGCAAAAGGGCACTAAAATTAAGATTTTACTGTTTTGTACAGAAAGAATATTGATTGCATACAATATGTATAGTACATAATATTTACAATTTCACTTACACCTGTAAAGTATCTGTATAGCGTGACACGGAGTGCGCTTATGTCGAGAGTTGGAGGGCACCTGATCGAGATCGAGACAACTGGTGCTTATTTTGTAGCGCCGCTGCAGGGACTTTTAGTCCTTTTTTGGGGTTCCAAACTCTCAGCCTTAATTTGAACTCGGATTAAAGCCGGAATTGATTAGGAATACGTTATGAATGCGATAGATATTGGTTTAGAAAAGCAAGACCGCGAAAGTGTCGCGCAATCGTTGAAGCAGTTACTCGCCGACTCATATTCTCTATATTTGCAAACTCACAATTTTCACTGGAACGTAACCGGCCCTCATTTTGTTGAATTTCATTCGATGTTTGAACAGCAATATTCGGAGCTTGCGCTCGCAGTCGATGAAATTGCTGAGAGAATACGAACACTCGGGTATCCGGCTCCTGGTACTTATGTTCAGTTTGCCAAACTTAGCAATGTTAAAGAAGTGCTTGGTGTACCCACTGCAATGGAGATGATAAGTATTTTAAAGAAAAATCACGAAATTGTTGTTCGGACTTGCCGCGAAGTACTACGTGTCGCACAGCATGCTTGTGATGAATCAACTATTGCACTTGTGTCTGATCGAATGCGAGTGCACGAAAAAACCTCGTGGATGTTACGAGCAATCGAAAATTAGCCTTTTGTTAAATTTATAATTTGTATATTTGTGCGAGCCATGAACGCTATCAAAAAATCAGACCAAGCTGACGTTGCAGAGCAGTATCTCCTTTCTGTTATTAGAGAGGAACATCCTGAGTGGGTCGATAAAGACGGCTCCTGTGAGCGTTGCGAAAAATACTACAAATCTCTCGACAATTTGATAAGCCTGCAAGAGTAATGCCTGGCTCTTTTTACCTCGTAAATACCCAGAGAAAAATTTTGTGAAAAAAATTCTTATTATTGGAGCGAGTTCAGGTATTGGTTTAAATACCGTTAAACTGGCGTTAGCCCATGGTCATTACGTCAAAGCGTTTGCACGTCGTGCAAATCGTATCGATATTAGCCACCGAAATTTAGAAAAAATTACCGGCAATGCCTTGAACATTCATGACATAAGCGAAGCAGTCAAGGGAGTTGATGCGGTAATTCAATGTCTTGGCGTGCCAATGAATTTGAAACTGATTACCGGCCCAATTTCTTTATTTTCAAAATCAACGAAAATATTGTTACAGTCCTTGCAGGACCAATCTATTTCCCGGCTGATTACGATCACAGGATTTGGAGCCGGCGATAGTCGTAAAAGCATAAGTTTTGTTCAGCGTATAGCGTTTGAAACAATATTTGGTCGTGCATACAGAGATAAAGATATTCAGGAACACCTTATAAAAAACAGTGGGCTAGACTGGACAATCGTACGGCCCGGTGTGTTAACAAACACGGGTGTTCAAAATCCCAAAGTTTTGGTCGATTCGTCCGATTGGCGTAACGGCTGTATATCGCGTGCTACGGTCGCTACATTTTTAATCCAACAGGTCGAATCAAATGACCTGGTAGGGGAATGTCCGGTATTAATCAGCTAACCCGGGGTTTTCGCTGAAATCACCTTACCAGACTTCAAAGAATTATGAATATCGGCGTAGTTTTTCCAAATCAGCTTTTTCAGTCACACCCTATATTTACTAAACCGCTTGATAAAATTCTTCTGGTGGAAGATTCCTTGTTTTTTGGTGACTACGAATACCCTTTAAAATTTTGCAAACATAAACTTGTATATCTTCGAACCTGTATGCGCAAGTATAAAATACTGCTGCAAAAACAAGGATACAATGTAAATTACATTCAATATCACCACAGTAAAAATATTTTACACGAGGCATTGAGTCGATTAGAAAGTGACAATGAGCTTACTATATTTACATTAAATCCGGTTGATTACGCTTTGAAAAAGCGACTAGAAAAATATTGTATGCAGTTAAACTTCAAGCTGGTGATGTATGAAAATCCAGGATTTTTAAATGATACAAAAACAAACAATAAGTGGGTTGAAAAGCAAAAACGCTTGAGAATGTCAGAATTTTACAAGTATCAGCGCATTCGACTGGGTATATTAATGAGTAATGGTGCGCCAGAAGGAGGAAAATGGAGTTTTGATGCTGACAATAGGAAAAAGATACCAAAGAATGAAATATCACTAATTCCTGAGGTGCAAACTAGGTTCAACGACTATATTTTTTCCGCCTCTATTAAAAGTATCAATAAAGAATTTAGCGGCCGGAAGGCGGGCCTGGATTTTCCTGGCTACCCTTCTTCACATCAGGACGCCATAAAATGGCTGCATTTGTTTCTTAAGGAGCGTCTACATAAGTTTGGTGATTACGAGGATGCTATATTAGAAAGTCAAACCTGGCTGTATCATTCTGTGCTAACACCAATGCTTAATATTGGTTTATTAACTCCACAAGTTATTATTGATGAATCAATAAAACACGCCAAAAATAATTCTATTCCACTCAATAGCCTGGAAGGGTTTATTCGTCAAATAATAGGATGGCGAGAATTTATGCGCGTTTCATACGAACAAATAGGTACCCAAGCACGGAATTCGAATTATTGGCAACACGATCGACCCTTGCCTAAAGCATTTTACACCGGCACCACAAATATATATCCGGTAGATTGCGTAATTCAGAGAGTATTGAATGCTGGATACTGCCACCATATAGAAAGACTTATGGTGCTTGGCGGCTTTATGTTTCTATGCGAAATACAACCAGATGAAATATATAACTGGTTTATGGAAATGTTTATTGATAGTTACGATTGGGTGATGGTTCCCAACGTTTATTCCATGAGCCAGCATGCAGATGGCGGGCTGATAACTACAAAACCATATTTTTCCGGCTCGAACTATATTTTAAAAATGAGCAATTTTAAGAAAGGGGAATGGTGTCAAGTGTGGGATGGATTATTTTGGAGATGGATAGATAAAAATAAATCTAAGCTGAAGACGAATCCAAGATGGGTCATAATGTGCAGCCGAGCTAGTGGAATGGATGCAAAAAAAATGAAAGAACATATTCATGTAGCTGAAAAATATTTAGAAAATTTAAATTAAAACACTTACAATTTACTCGACAGCTCATTAATATAAAGTAGTACTTTTTAACGCATATTTAATTCGTTTTTATTACCTTAATTTATGTGTCTGTATAGGAATTTTTCAGAGTTCTATCAAGGTAATTGTATGGTGTCCTATACAAGCTGCCTGTGTACAGACCGAGAAAATTGATTCAGTTCATTTAAATATTATCGTGTTGCGATGGAATTAGATTTAGACGCTGGAAGGCTGTACGTATTTATCGTGGGTTTGCTCGCTTTTTTCGTTATAGAGAGTATTTTTGCCAAGCGAGAATGGAATGGTATGCGCATTCGACGACTGGCGCTGCATGGCGGTGTAGCGATGTTCAACACCACCTTGGTGCGTCTGCTCGCTTACGTGCCCTTTCTGCTGTTGATTGTGTATGCAGAAGAAGAAGGGTGGGGTATTTCTCGTTGGCTTGGATTGGTTGGCTGGACTGAAATTATACTTTCAATTGTCGTTCTCGATTTCTTCGATTATGTATGGCACCGAGCTAATCATCGAGTTCGATTTCTATGGAGATTTCACAAAACACACCACTCTGATACCTATATGGATGTGACCACTGCATTACGCTTCCACCCGGGAGAGCTTTTATTGTCATTTTTCGTCAAAGCCGCTTGGATTGTAATCTGGGGTCCAACCGTTATTGCCTGGTTTCTATTTGAAGCAATGGTTAGTTTGAGTGCGCAATTCCACCATAGTAATTTTGATTTTCCAGACAAAGTCGAGCGTTGGCTTTCTTTAATTATCGTTACACCCAGGTATCATGCTGCGCACCACGCAGTCGACCGAAAATACGGTGATGCGAATTACTCCACGATATTCAGTATTTGGGACCGAATATTTTTTACTTTTGCGCAACCTGGTAGCAACGGATCGACTACATCAGGTGTTAATTCTATTGGTCTTCCAGAGGGGCGTAACGTGGCGTTTTCGCCAATGGCACTAATTGCTGAACCATTTTCGTCGCGGAATTTAAATTTGAATGATGATTCTGGTTCGATCAACCAAAACAGGCTGAAATAGTCTAAATCTTAACAACCGGAGAAAAGTAATGAAACTTATCGCGACTTTAATTCTTTTATTGCCTTTAGTTGCTTTAGCGGATGGACATAAATCTGCGGAACATGCAGGTAAAGCTGCGGAGCATGCAGGTGAAGCTGCAGAGCATGCGGAAAAGTCCCAGGAGCATGCGGGTAAAGCTGCAGAGCATGCAGAAAAGTCTGAAGAGCATGCAGGTAAAGCTGCAGAGCATGCGGGTAAAGCTGCGGAGCATGCAGGCGAAGCTGCAGAAGAGTAGTAATAAATCAATGGCAAAAAGTGGTATTTATTCATTGCAAGGAAATTAATATATGAGTGTTGTTTATCGATCATTCGGAATACTGCTTTTTGTTTTTAGTACGGTGGCCGGCGGCGATGAGATTGCAAAACAGGTATCGTCGCCAGCGTCAGAAAGTGAACCGAAGAAATACTATGTAAATGATATTAAGAAAGCGATGATGGAATATATCGCCGGTGAAATCGATGAAAATGGTGTCTTTCGTTTACTTGATGACAAAACCGGCGAACTGCTGGAGCTTAAATTTGTAAAAATTCATGACCCTGTAAGAGTCATCAACAGCAACACATATTTTGCATGTACTGATTTCCATGTAGTAGGGAACCCAAAAATACTTTATGACCTGGATTTCTGGATGCAGCCGGAAACCGGTGAGCTTAAAGTATTTAAATCAAAGATACATAAAGAACCTCGCAAATCACTTATTTACGGCTGGTACAAGCAACCTCGTTACACTTTTGTCGATGATAAAGTAGTGCCTCTCTACTAACCGTATAGAATCTTTGAGCAATACAGTTGATCCGCACATTTTTCTGCAAATGTAATTACGATTGATATTTGTATCAAGAATACCCTAGGCGTCAGTCACTCCAATAGTTAGAGTTAATTTTCTATTTTAGTGAGAGCAAGTATGAGGAAAAAATGGATAATCGTAGCTGTTACTGTAGGTGTCGTGATGCTGGCAGGATTTATCTCCTGGGGGCCTATTGTGAGTAAAGTCGAACAGCCGAAATATAAAATACTTGAATCTGACGGCGAAATAGAAATACGGGAATACGATCCGATGATTGTTGCCGAGGTGATCGTGCAAGGGGATCGAAAGAACGCGATAAATCAGGGTTTTCGATATTTGGCTGACTATATTTTCGGGAACAACACCGCGAATAACAAAATGTCGATGACAGCGCCTGTGACACAGCAGCAAAGCAAGAAAATCGCAATGACCGCGCCAGTCACTCAACATGCCAAAGAAAGCGGATGGGCTGTGCATTTTACCATGCCTTCCCGGTTTACTCTGGATACTCTTCCTGAACCGAACAATAAGAACGTGATTTTGAATGAGATTCCTGCCAAAAGATTTGCGGTTATTCGATTTTCAGGAATGAATACCAACAAAAATTTAAGCGTACATGAGAAAAAGCTCTTGACCTACATGTCAGAGAACAATATTGATGCCGCGTCTACTCCGATCTACGCGTTTTACAATCCTCCCTGGACACTTCCAGTGCTAAAACGCAATGAAGTTTTGATAGAAATCGAAAATAATCGCTGATTCTGTAAATACATGGTTTTTTTGAGTCAGCCGCCGTTTTTTCCAATAGCGAGGTAGTAGTTTCCCACAGAGAATACCGCCCGATCGCAGTTTTATATATTCATAAAATCGATTGTTATATTATAAATAATACATTAGATTAATGATAAAAAGAGGTGTTTACTTAGCCCTCAATTAATTATTTTTACTACCTAGACGAGAAATTATTATGACTGACGTAAACAAATGCCCAGTGATGCACGGTGGTGCCACAGAGAGCGGTATGTCAAACATGGAGTGGTGGCCCAAAGCCCTTAATTTCGACATTCTGCATCAGCACGATTCAAAGACAAATCCGATGAATACGGATTTTAATTATCAGGAAGAGGTTAAAAAGCTCGACTTCGAAGCCCTCAAGAAGGACTTACACGCACTAATGACCGACAGCCAGGAATGGTGGCCTGCAGACTGGGGGCACTACGGCGGTCTCATGATTCGTATGACCTGGCATGCGGCGGGTTCTTATCGCACAGCCGACGGTCGCGGCGGGGCTGGAACCGGCAACCAGCGATTTGCGCCCCTAAATTCCTGGCCGGACAACGCCAATCTGGACAAGGCGCGACGACTTCTTTGGCCGATCAAGAAAAAATACGGCAATAAACTTAGCTGGGCCGATTTAATCGCCTATGCGGGTACTATCGCGTACGAATCAATGGGATTGAAAACATTTGGTTTTGGTTTCGGCCGAGAAGACATCTGGCATCCTGAAAAAGATACCTATTGGGGTTCGGAAAAAGAATGGCTGGCGCCCACGGGCAGTGAAGGCAGCCGTTACTCAGGTGAGCGTGATCTTGAAAACCCGCTTGCCGCAGTCATGATGGGATTGATCTATGTCAATCCGGAAGGTGTCGATGGAAATCCGGACCCGATCAAAACCGCTCATGATGTTCGCGTTACGTTTGAGCGCATGGCAATGAACGATGAAGAAACCGTTGCGTTAACCGCCGGTGGACACACTGTTGGAAAAGCGCACGGAAACGGTAGCGCAGATTTACTCGGTGCTGAACCGGAAGCCAGCGAAATCGAGGAACAAGGATTAGGCTGGAACAACAGAAGCAAACGGGGAATTGGCAATGAAACAGTGACCAGTGGCCTTGAAGGAGCATGGACAACTAATCCGACGCAGTTTGATATGGGTTACTTTGATATGTTGCTGGATCATGAATGGGAGTCGGTAAAAAGCCCGGCAGGCGCCTGGCAGTGGGAACCTAAAGACATCAAGGATGAAGATAAACCCGTTGATTCTGAAAATTCATCGGTCCGTCATAACCCGATCATGACCGACGCCGACATGGCGATGAAAATGGATCCCGCGTACCGCGCGATAATGGAGAAATTCCGTGCAGACCCTGCATACTTCAAAGATACCTTTGCACGTGCCTGGTTCAAGCTTACCCATCGCGATATGGGGCCGAGATCTCGTTACGTCGGACCGGATGTGCCCAAGGAAGATCTGATTTGGCAAGACCCGATTCCGGCCGGAAGTTTCAGCTATGACGTGCAATCAGTTAAGGACAAGATTGCCGCAAGTAATTTAAGTGTCGGTGAAATGGTAAGTACCGCGTGGGACAGCGCCAGAACGTTCCGCGGTTCAGACAATCGAGGTGGTGCCAATGGCGCGCGTATACGCTTGGCTCCGATGAAGGACTGGGAAGGCAATGAGCCTGAAAGACTTGGCAAAGTACTTTCAGTGCTGGAACCTATTGCCAAGGAAAGCGGTGCAAGCGTCGCGGATGTAATCGTACTGGCAGGCAATGTCGGTATCGAACAAGCTGCCAAGGCTGCAGGAGTCGAGATTTCCGTGCCATTTGAAGCAGGGCGCGGTGACGCTACAGATGAAATGACCGATGGCGTTTCATTTGAGCCACTGGAGCCGCTTCACGATGGATACCGCAACTGGCTCAAGAACGACTACGTTGTCAGTGCCGAAGAAATGATGCTTGATCGCACACAGTTGATGGGATTAACCGCTCCCGAAATGACTGTTCTGCTTGGCGGCATGCGAGTAATTGGCACGAATCACAATGGCAGCAAGCACGGTGTCTTCACGGAACACGAAGGTACGTTAACAAACGATTACTTTGTGAATCTGACGGACATGAATAACACCTGGAAGCCAGTCGGTAAAAACTTGTATGAAATCCGTGATCGTCAAACTGATAAGGTAAAATGGACTGCGACTCGTGTTGACCTTGTATTCGGTTCCAGCTCGATTCTTCGCGCCTATGCTGAAGTTTATGCTCAAGATGATAACAAACAAAAGTTTGTGCAAGATTTTGTCGCGGCATGGACAAAAGTGATGAACGCAGATCGGTTTGATCTGGCTTAACTTTAACTACACGGCTTAGCGCCACCAATAACCTGGGTGGCGCTAAGATTCATAGTAACTAACTTAGAATCTGTATTTCTGCGGTCATTCTTTACTTGGAAAGTTTTACAATCGAAAAAACTTCCTCTATTACTTCGTGGAGCACTTTCCCAGCTGTATAAAGAAATTCAACAAATTCTTTTTCTTCCACTGGAGAAGCATGAGCTAAAGCAATATACAAGTTATTGTTAGCGCCTAATTCAATTAGTGGGTGCAACAGAAACTGCAAGAGTAGCTGCTTTAAATTGATTAAAAACTTGTGTTTGCATGAAAGTTATCTATTACATGATTTTTTATTACAAATCCCATACAGCACCATCTTGTGATCTGTGATTTTAAATCCGTTTTCTCTAGCGATTGCATTTTGACTATCTTCGATAACCTGATCAGTAAATTCGATCACTTTGCCACAATTGACACATATTAAATGATCATGATGTTGGCCAGTTTCCAGCTCAAATTTAGCCTGGCCGTCGTCGAAATGATGTCGGCGGACCAATCCGGCAGATTCAAATTGAGTCAGGACTCGGTAAATGGTCGCTAGCCCTACATCTTCATCGCGTTCGTGTAAAGTTTGGTAGATATCTTCGGCGCTTAGATGATTTGCTTCAGATAATTCCAGAATTTCCAGAATTTTTATTCGTGGCAAAGTTATTTTTAGGCCGACTTGCCGCAGTTGGTCGTTTTTCATTTATATCGAATCTTATTTGTATTCGACAATCATAACCTTATTCGAGAAATAAGAAAATCGCCGGTCGTTGGCCGATTTTACAAGTTACTTACATTTTTTGTCAGATACTCAGCGACTCCTTCCGTTGTAGGTGTCATTCCTTGTTCGCCTTTTTGCCAACCGGCCGGGCAAACTTCGCCAAACTCTTCAGAGAACTGAAGCGCGTCGATAATCCGCAGCATTTCATCGACATTGCGGCCAAGCGGAAGGTTGTTGACTACAGCATGTTGCACAATACCTTCCCGGTCAATTAGGAAGGAGCCGCGTAAAGCTACTCCATCACAATGCTCAATACCATAGCTTCTAATTATACTGTGGTTTATATCGGCTACTAAAGGAAAACGGACAGCTCCAATTCCTCCGTTTTCCACTGATGTATTGCGCCATGCATAATGAGTGTAGGGGGAATCAATAGAAACGCCAATTAGCTCAACATTTCGCGCGGTAAATTCATCAAATCTTTTATCGTGAGCAATAATTTCCGAAGGGCAGACAAACGTAAAATCCAGAGGATAGAAAAACAGTACTACATATTTTCCTCGGAAATGTTCGAGTGTAAAGTCATCATTTATTTCACCGTTTGGCATTACGGCAGAAGCAGTAAAACCAGGTGCGGTTTTGTTTACTAGTGTACTCATAGAATTCGGACCTTGTTCAAAAATTAGATTTAATGATTTAGTGAATATTAATTCGGTTCCACATTGGTGAATTGTCGTGAGCAGTATCTAAACTCTGCTTTGAATCATTTTCGTAAATTGAAGACCAATAACACTGCAAGCGCCGGCAAGTGTTTAAAATGGCTTCAGATTTTGAATCCGGATGTTCTAACACCATTTGTAAATGCATTGAGATGGCTTCGACTAATCCAGGTTCATTTTTTTTAGCGAATCTGGACATTAAATAAAAAAGCGACGCAATCAGCGTATCCAATTCAGGCTTTGAATTATTCATATTTGTTTATTTTGAGGAATTAGTGCAATTCACGTAATGGTGCGATTAGCTGAGCTTCGTTGTATTCAATGAAAATACAAGGTTTGCCGCAGGGAGTATTGTAAATTCCAATCAGAACATCTCCATTTTGAAATGCCGAAGTAAATGAATCTACAGAAAGTTCGAATTTATTTGCGATTACCGGTAAATCTCTCTCGACGATTTTGTTCGCTTGCGCGAGTTTCGGAGAGTGAAAATCTATTTGTAAGTAATCGATAGATTTGCCTGCCGCCATAGCATTTATCCTTATTAGAAATGGTCACTTCGATGGAGAACTCAAATTCGTGAGAAAAGGCTCAAATCAAGCATCAATTTATTGCAAATGATAACGATTCGCATTACTATATGCAACTATCGAAGACGAGAATTGCTGTTTTCAGTGTATGCAAAATACCAGCGTGCCTAAAAATACATTTATTTACAGAAAGTTATAAGAATTTTAAACACGGTGACAATAGAGGACACTCATGGGAAAACTACTACATATTGAATCATCGCCTCGAAAGACCAGGTCCCATTCGATCGCGGTAGCAAAAGAATTTATTAATGCATACAAGACCAAGTATGGGTCCGATACTGTCGAGACCTTGGATATTTGGAGTATGGCCTTACCGTCTTTTGACGGTGATATGCTCGACGCCAAATATGCCGTCATCGGCGGAGAGTCTCCGACGCCTCAACAACAAAGCGCATGGGATTCCGTTCAGTCACTGTTTGATCAATTTAACAGTGCGGATGCATATTTATTTAGTGTCCCAATGTGGAATTTTAATATCCCTTACCGGCTTAAGCACTATATCGATCTGATTACTCAGCCGGGTATGGCCTGGAGCTACTCACCGGAAGAGAGCTATAAAGGTTTATTGCAAAATAAAACTGCTTTGGTGATCTATTCAAGTGGCGATGGATACGGCGAAGGTACTGGCTTTGAAAGTTTTGATATGCAAAAGCCCTATATTAATCTTTGGCTGAGTTTTATCGGCATATCCAATATTAAAACTATCAGCGTGGAAGCAACACTATTTCCGGACCGTAATTCGGAAGAACAGGCTAAACAAGCGGTATTAAAATTAATCGATGATTTTTAGAAGAAGTAGGATGAATACAGATTTATCATTCAGAAATTCAGTTCCACAAAGTAATTCAGCTATAACATGGTTGAGTTATGCTGAAATTAATTTTTTTAAAGTGCTTAATCGGGTAATCGCAGACGACGCATTTATTTTAACCAAAGTACCTGTTAGCGAGGTTATGAAACACTCAAGTGTGTCAGAAAAAGAAATAGCGCGAGGTTTTGGGGACCAGGTATTCGATTTTGTATTATTTGATAAAACCAATTTTTCTGTGCTTTGTGTCATAGAGCTGGATGATCGCCCGCAATCACTCAGAAAATTATCAAAAGAATTTTCATTTAAAAAAATATGTGGGGATGCCGGTGTTGGATTAATAGAAATTCCGGCAATGTGTGGCTATGATTTGGTGCGTATTAAACATAAAATTTCATCCACTATTAATAAATTTGGGCATAACCCATCTCAAAATTTGCTTTGTAGTATTTCTTAGCATGGCAAAGCAAATTATGTACAAATAAAAAATCTTAAGGCCCCTCTGAACTAAACAACTTGCAATTCTTTATTTGTTACCAGCAAAAATTCTGGTGACATATTCGAGGTGCGCGAGTTGTTGTAGTGTAATGAAATAAACTTTGAAACGAGGAAACTGCATAATGCCAGTGATAGCTAAAGAGCGCGAAAAAAATATGGTTCAGTTGGAAATAAATCTAGACAAACTGGAAGCGCTTTTTCAAAAAGGGGAGCTTTGTGCTGCTGATGTGCGGTGTTTAAATTGCGTGTCCAAAGCCTGTATACGAAATATGTGTTTGAATCTAAGCGCAAGAGGCGTGTATACATTGCCATCATATGAAGCAATCGCTTCTTCAATAAGGTGTGTGTTGTCAGAGTGTAAATAATCAGGCTAATCAGTGCGGTGTCACTTTATATAGAATTCCACCGGTAACACCAAGGTGATTTTATCTTTTTTTAGATTATTCGGAAACGGTGGTAAAGGAGAAGCGCGTTGAAGCATCGCTACAACCGCTTTATCCAATAGTCGGTACCCGGAAGAATTTACCAGCTCATAGTTAATGACATTGCCATCATTTTTTATGGTAAATGTTATTGTAGCTGTTCCTTCCTGTCGTCGTTTAACTGCGCGGGTAGGATAGCGTTTATGTTTTTGTAATATGGCGGCAACAATAGCTTTATAACTTGTCTGTGCTTTGTTATTTGTGCCGATCTCGCTTGTGACTCCGCGCACTATCGATGCTTGTTGGTTGCTGGCAGAATCATTATTGTTGTTACTATCTACTTCAGGTTGCGGAGCTACTACAGCTTTTGCGATCTTCTTCTTTTCTAATTTTTTCTCAGTGGCTTTAAATTTTGGTACTGTAGGAGGTACAATTTTAGGTTTAATTTCGGTCACTTCAACAGCTTCAATTTCTTCTTCAATTTCAATTACCTCTACTTCGTCAATTTCTGCAGTTTCAAGATGCTCGGGGCGAAAGCTCGGGGCTGGAACAAACGAAAGTTCCATGCCTTGCAAGCCAGAAATATTGGTTCCTGATTTAATAGAGCTGAATGAAACCAATAGCAATGCATGCAATGCTACTGCAAGGGTAAAGGCTATTGAGCGTTGCCAAAGAGTAAATTCCATGGTCAATTTGTTTGCTCTGTGACAAGTACCGTCTTCTTGACGCCTTCGTCACGCAAAATTTCCATAATGTCGATCAGTTTTCCGGTATTGATGTCCGCATCGACTTTGATTTTTACGGTTTGTTCCGGATACTGTTGTATCGATTGGCGTACAAGAGAGGCTACATCATTGAACTTCACATGCTGATTACGAAATGCGTAACGGTTATCATGAGAAATTAGTAGAATCGATTCTGTCGCCACATCCGGGTTTTCGTTTATTGATTCAGGTGGCCGTACATAAAACAAATCCGGCATTGACAACGTGCCTGCCCATAAGAAAAAAATCAGAAGAAGAAAAACGATATTAATCAGAGGCAGGACATTTTCTTCCGAATCTTGCGAACTTGATTTAGAGAATTGTATGCGTCGATTCATTGTTGCTATCTGATTATCGAAAAATTAGTAATGCCCGTGTCTCTTAATAAATCCAAAATATCCACCATTTTTTGAATGGGTAGATTTTCGTGCGGTTTAACTAATACTTTTTGATCGGGATTTTCTTTTAATGCTTTGCTTACAAATGCACTGATGGATGCAATGTTTACAGGTTTTCCTCCTACGTCGATTCTGCCTTGTTCGCTGATGCGGACTAAAATCGTTCCTTCCATCTTTTCCTGGACATTTTTTGACGGAGCGGGGGCGCTTACATCAATAGTACTCCATTGACTGAAATTGGATGCCAGCATGAAAAATATGAGCAAAATAAATACCACATCAATGAGTGGTGTAAGACTCACGAGACGCCTGGTTTTAAGTACTTTCTTAAACTGCATTTCGCTACGCGTTAGACAAGGTCGGAGCCGGTTGAATCACAGACTGTTGCTGATCAGTTTTGGCTTTGGAACCGACGGAATGAGAATGTGTAAATATCTGGGTAACCGAATCTTCCATATCTTCACTGACACGATTAATAATTCGCTCCATCCATTTGAATATCATTACGACCGGGATAGCGACCGCAAGACCCGCTGCTGTTGTAAGCAGTGCTTGCCAAATTCCACCTGATAGTATTGCCGGGTTAACTTGTGCGCCTGCCACTTGTAGCGCTTTAAATGCGTATATCATGCCTAGCACAGTGCCAAAAAGTCCAAGTAACGGGCTGACCATTGAAATCAATTCCAATGACCATAGGCCTTTATTCAAACCGTTCATTTGTTTGGTGCCAACGCGTACTACTTCTTCACGTAACGTATCGGTATTAGTGGCTGGTTTCGCTAATCCCAGCATCGCAGTCAGGCCTACAATAGCAATGGGATGACGAGACTTGGATAATGTTGAAACAGCACCTTGCCGATCATTGCTGCACCAAAGCGCTATTGCATTATTTATCGTTTTTCTGCGATGAACACCCAAATATTGAAATTGGAATATTTTCAGTAAAATTACCGTAAAAGCGATAATCGACAATCCCAGTAATATATACATTACGGGGCCGCCGGCCGAAAAAATTTCCGAGGCATTTTGCAACGATTGCTGTGTATCCAAAACTACTTCTTCATTACTTTCATTCATAAACACTTACTCATTATTTGCTAAATGGAATTCTATTTTTACTCGATAATTTCAACAGTGATAAACAATCCGGCGCGTCGTTTGAAGCGGTTTCACATTCGATAACTCGATTAACCAGTAATGAGCCGATCGCATCGCAATCCAATTGTTTCAAATCAAACGCTTTTACAATTTTTTTAGCAACGGGCAACGGTGCAATATTTACTGCCATATTTTTTTGGATGATGCCGTTCTGGTTGAATAGGACTACATCCAGTTTAAAAGAGGTAAATTTTTGCTGAGTTTTGTTTTTTGCAAATAAATACACGCGACAGGCCTGATCCCTTTGCTCAATTTTATTAAGTTCGATTTCCAGTACGCGCATCTCGGCGGTCGCTGGAAATGCCAATAGCAGGCTGCATATTATTAATCCAATGTGAACGTTCCGAATGCGCACCGATTATTTATTCCTTTAATATTTTATGTCGCTGAAATTACTGGAGATTATTTGGGCAAACGCTACCACTATAGATTCTTAAATACAAATAGTTCGCATTTACCAATTTATGTACGCTAATTTAATAAAACCATTCAATATGTAGTGTATTTAGATGTCTTGAAACTCCAAAATACTTAAAAGAAAAAACGGTAATACAATAAGTTATACAAATAATTTGAAAATATTCGGTGACACGGCAAAAGCATTGCAATCTATCCAATCATAACTGATAATCATTCTCATTATCATTAAATTAGATTCGAATGCCTGATTCTTCAATTGCCGATGTTCGTACCCTGGATGCCGCCGATCGACGGCATGTTCGTAATCTTTATGACCAGCACCATGGCTGGTTATCCGGTTGGCTTGGTCGAAAACTAGACTGTTCCCAGGATGCAGCTGATTTAAGCCACGATACATTTCTGAAATTACTGACCAGCCGTGAAGTCGGTGTTCTAAAAGAGCCGCGTGCTTATCTGCTCGTGATTGCAAATCGCTTGTTAATTAATCGCTACCGGCGCAAGAAAGTAGAACGCGAGGTACTGCAGCAAGTTGCCGTACTGCTTGAAGACAGAGAAAAAAGAGGGCCGGCCGAAATCATTTTAAACCAAGATCTGCTGGCGCGGGTCGTTATGTTATTACTTGAAGAGTTGCCTGAAAAACCACGCCGTGCCTATTTAATGTCTCGAGTGGACGGGCTTAGTTATCGAGAAATTGCCGACAAGCTGCAAGTTTCACAAAGTAGCGTAAAACAATATTTAGCTAAAGTACTTGCGCATTTACATGCACGTTTATATTCCATCAATGGTGGTGCTGAATAAATGTCCACTCAAACGATTAATTCCGCAAATATGGGAGTAAATTCAATTCGCGAACAAGCAGCGAACTGGATTCTTTCGCTGGAAGAAGCTGACCCTATGCAGCACGATTCTTTGTTGCGTGAATGTGAAGTATGGCAGGCGGAGCATCCACAACACCGCAAAGTTTTTCGACAAATGCAACAAATGTGGTCAGCGGTAGATCCTGTTAAAAAACAAGCAAGGAAACGCCGCTCGATAATCAGCCTTACGGGGATAGTTTTAGCCGTTGCAGTATGTACGCAAATACCATGGCAATACTTTAATGCCGATTATCGAAGTATTGCCGGGGAAATTCGAAGCATCAAGTTGCAGGATGGTAGCGAGGCAATTCTTAATACCAATAGCGCAATTAACGTAAATTACTCTGATGGAGTTCGTCAGATTGAGTTAGTTCGTGGAGAAGTGCTGGTCAATGTTGTACCTGATAAATCCAGATCATTTAGTGTAGAAACCGCACATGCAAGCGCTCGTGC
>JANQOT010000086.1 GCA_028285655.1 Gammaproteobacteria bacterium | reverse complement strand
GGTAGCGCGTGCCAGCCGTTGGGCCAATGCGTGGGAGCGGCTACCGCCATGGTAAACATGAGGGGAACCGCCGCCCAGCGTACGCCGAACCCGACCAGTAACAAAATGCCACCGATTAATTCGGTACCTCCGGCCAGCCAGACCATGAGTTCCGGCGCGGGAAAACCCAGCCATTCAAACCAGGAAGCAACATTTTCGACATTTGAAAGTTTATTCATGCCGGCCAGAATAAAAATTGGCGCAAGAAACAAACGTAATGCCAACGGCGCCAGAAAATTAAGTGCGCCCAGCTTGTCAAACAGCGAATTTATTAATCTTATAAAACTCATTGGATGTACTCCCGGTTGTAATATCTTCTCTTCAGTTATAAACGATCGATGTCTCGCTTGAATACAATTCAGTCAGTGGTATCGACTTGCCCTGCGGGCTGACGATGAACGCATGCTTTCGACGCAGCTGCCTGGGTTCGGCAACGCCGCAGGAATGTGCGATCACGCCCACTTCATAGACCATGTTTTTGACGTAACTTCTTACACGTTCGGCCTTATTTTCCGGATTCAACCCACTTTGCAGGTCCTTGTCGTGGGTGGTGATTCCGGTCGGGCAAGTATTCTTATTGCATTGTAGTGCCTGAATACAGCCAATGGAAAACATAAATCCACGTGCCGAGGTAATAAAATCGGCGCCGGTCGCCAATGCCCAGGCGACTTCCACCGGCGTTATCAGTTTGCCCGACGCGATGACTTTGATGCGGTCGCGTAAATCATGTTCTTTCAATTTGTTAACCAGCAGGGGCAGGCTCTGGCGCAATGGCAGACCGACATTGTCCATTAAACTCATCGGAGCCGCACCCGTTCCGCCGTCGCCGCTGTCCAGGGTAATAAAGTCGGGTGCGCATTCATGGCCGCGTTCGCCAATGGTGGTAAACAGTTCGTCGATCCAGCCGGTTGCACCCATGACGGTTTTAAAACCGACCGGCTTGCCGCTGGTGTCGCGAATCGTGGCCAGCATTTTCAGCAAGTCGTCGACAGAATCGATGTCGGGATGACGGTTGGGGCTGATCGAGTCCGAACCGACCGCGATGCCGCGAATTTCGGCAATTTCCGCAGTTACTTTCCCGCCCGGCAGGATGCCGCCTTTGCCGGGTTTCGCCCCTTGTGAAAGTTTCAGCTCAAACATTTTGACTTGATCATGCGAGGCAACCATCCGCAGTTTATCCAGATTCAGATTACCGTCTTCGTCGCGCACGCCGTACTTGGCGGTTCCAATCTGGAATACAATATCCGCGCCGCCTTCCAGGTGATACGGCGACAGTCCGCCTTCACCGGTATTCATCCAGCAGCCGGCCATGCGTGCACCGTTGGAGAGCGCCAACACTGCAGGCTTTGAAATAGCGCCGTAGCTCATGCCGGAAATATTAAATATCGAACGCGTGGTATACGGCTGCTTGCAGCCGGAGCCAATCGTGACTTCGCCCGGTGGAGCGGAGTCGGTACTGAGTTTGGGAAACGGACAGTTGCCGAAAATCACCGTTCCGGGTTTGCTTAAATCGCGGGTTGAGCCGAACGCTATGGTTGAATCGATATCTTTTGCCGCGCGGTATACCCAGGATCGTTCGGCGCGGTTAAACGGTAATTCTTCGCGGTCCATAGAGAAAAAATACTGACGAAAAAATTCGCCCATGTGTTCGAAGAAATAACGAAATCGTCCAATAACCGGATAATTGTGTCGAATGGCTTGTTTGGTTTGCGAGCGGTCGATGACATATAACACCGCAACAATAATGATGGTGGCGCCGACCACAAAGATGAATAAAAACGCCAATATCTCCAACGTAGCGAGCGCGAATCTGGATAGCTCATGCACTTGCACGGGGACCTCCTGATGATGAGTTACATATAATTATTGCTTTATTTTTAGCCAAGTATAGGTCAAGCACCGGGGTAAAAAAACGGCGAGCTCCTTGCGAAACTCGCCGTTCTGAAAAGTTTAGGATGTTCTGATATTTACATCTAAACCAATTTTTTCAGCAAAGTTGCTGCAGGTGACTACTCAGACTTCTCGCCGCACTTTCCTTCGCCGCACTTGCCTTCTTCACCTTCACCTTCGCCGCATTTCCCTTCGCCGCATTTCCCTTCGCCGCACTTGCCTTCTTCACCTTCGCCTTCGCCGCATTTTCCTTCGCCGCACTTGCCTTCTTCACCTTCACCTTCGCCGCATTTTCCTTCGCCGCATTTACCTTCACCACATTTGCCTTCCTCACCGTAGGCAACCATGTAGCCTGAAGAAAGCTCAGTCATGCCAAATGGATTTTCATCAGCATTCGCAGTAGGCAGCGCGAGGACGCCAGTTGCTAATGCAGCACCAACGGCAGCAGCGACAGGTTTCAGTTCGAATTTCTTAGACATTTACAATCTCCATAAACTAGTTAATTGAGTTATAACTTACGATTTTTAAGGATAAATTTCTTATCTGAAAATACAGACCGTAGGCGGTTCTGAATTATTACAGGGGTAGTATATCCTTTTGATCACCACGTCCCAAGTAGGGTTATGGGCTTACGAAAATTTAGAGCTGCGCGAATTTCTAAAGTTCCCGCGAGCCGGGAGTGTATATAAATAAGCCATTTAAACAGCAGTTTTTTTGCGGTATTCACATAGATCAATAATTGAACAATTTGAACATTTGGGATTGCGCGCCACGCATGTGTAGCGCCCGTGCAAAATCAGCCAATGGTGAGCATCGCGCTTGAATTCTTCCGGCACCAGGCGTAACAGGCGTTTTTCCACTTCCAGCACCGTTTTGCCGGGCGCAATACCGGTGCGGTTGGACACTCTATATATATGTGTATCCACCGCAATGGTGGGATGACCAAACGCGGTGTTCAAAATTACGTTGGCGGTTTTTCGGCCGACGCCCGGTAGCGCTTCCAGTGCCGCGCGGTCTGCGGGGACTTCGCCCTCGTGCCGGTCGATCAGAATTTTGCAGGTCTTGATAATGTTTTTGGCCTTTGTATTGTACAAGCCGATACTTTGCACGTAGCGTTTCAACTTCTTTTCACCCAACTTGTAAATGGCCTGCGGTGTATTGGCGACTTTGTATAATTCTTTGGTCGCTTTGTTGACGCTTATATCGGTCGCTTGCGCCGAAAGTATCACGGCGATTAATAATTCGAATTCGTTTTTGTACACCAGCTCGGTGGTCGGACTGGGATTTTGTGCGCGCAAGCGCTTGAAAATTTCGGTGCGTTTGGTTTTGTTCACGTCAGATTTTGTTTTTCAGTGCCCGCAAGGTATCCGCTACTCGCTGTTTTTGCTGCGCCAGTGAACTATCCTGTGCTTGTTGTTCGGCAGTCAGTCGTTGTTCACGCAAGCCGGCGCGGCGTTTGCACGCTTGCACAAAACTGATTTTTTTCTGTTTTAATTGCGTAGCGCTGTCGTTGGTATTTTGCAACGCTGTGTTTGGCTGCATGCTGATACAGTCGACCGGACAGGGTGCGACACAAAGTTTGCAACCGGTGCAATACGCACTGATTACATAGTGCAGTTGTTTGTTGGCGCCGAGAATGGCGTCGAACGGACAGGCCTTGATGCAAAGTGTGCAACCGATACAAAGTTGCGGGTCGATAACGGCAAGCGATTGGCTATACGAGATCGACATTGCTGTAATAATTTATTTCACACGCATACCGGGTTTGGCGCCGGAGTCCGGGTGAATGACAAATAATCCTTCGTTCTCGCCGCTGGCTGCCAGCACCATTCCCTCGGACACGCCGAAGCGCATCTTGCGCGGTGCCAGATTCGCCACCATCACTACCAGTTTGCCTTCCAGCTCCTCCGGAGCGTAGGCGCTTTTAATGCCAGCAAATACATTGCGTTGCACACCGCCAGTGGGTTCGCCCAGATCCAGTGTAAGCTGCAATAGTTTTTCCGCGCCTTCCACGTGTTCGGCTTTGGCAATACGCGCAACGCGTAAATCCAGTTTGGCGAAATCGTCGATTTTAATTTCCGCATCGACCGGATCGCTGGCCTGCGGGGCTGCATCCTGTTTGGATTCTTCGATCATATTGTCCACCGCCTTTTGTTCAATGCGGGTAATCAGTGGTTTGAATTTATTGATTTGGTGGCCTTCTGGTAACGGTTGCCCGTAGTCAAGGTCTTGCCAGGATATGCTGGTATTTAAAAACTTTTCAGCATCCGCCGCCAGTGTCGGCATTACAGGTTTCAGGTATCCGATCAATATACGAAACATATTTAAACCGAAGCTGCAAACCTGATGGACTTCAGTGCGATTGGATTCATCTTTTATACGCTCCCAGGGCTTGTTCGAGTCGATCACCTGGTTGGCGGTATCGGCAATTGCCATAATTAGCCGCATGGCTTCGGAGTACTTGCGTTCCTCATAACACTGTTTGATGGCATCGCTTTTATCTGCCGCAGCCTGAAAGGTTTCTTCGCCGTTTGGTACACGTACCTGATCGGTTACCTTCCCATCGAATTTTTTATTAATAAAACCTGCGCAACGACTGGCGATGTTTACCAGTTTACCGACGACATCGCTGTTAACGCGTTGCTGAAAGTCATCCAGATTCAAATCGATATCGGCCACGCCGTCGTTTAACTTGGCGGCAAAGTAGTAACGCAGGTATTCTGGTTGCAGATGATTTAAATACGTGCGCGCCTTGATGAAAGTACCGCGCGACTTTGACATTTTTTGTCCGTTGACAGTCAGGAACCCGTGGCAAAAAACGCTGGTCGGTTTACGCCAGCCCGATCCCATCAAGGTCGCCGGCCAGAACAGGGTATGAAAGTAAGCAATGTCTTTGCCGACAAAATGATACAGCTCGGCTTCGCTGTCCGGTTTCCAGAAGTCGTCGAAGTTCAAATCGTCGCGTTTATCGCACAGGTTTTTAAAGCTGGCCATATAACCGATCGGCGCATCCAGCCATACATAAAAATACTTGCCCGGTGCATCCGGAATTTCAAAACCGAAATAAGGTGCGTCGCGTGAAATATCCCAGTCCTGCAAACCATCGGTAAACCATTCCTGCAGTTTGTTGGAAATTTCCGGCTGCAGTCCTTCCGATTGCGTCCATTCTTTTAGTTCTTTTTCCATTTTGCTAAGTTGAAAAAAGTAATGCAGGTTTTCTTTTTGAATCGGTTCGGCGCCGCTGATGGCCGAACGCGGATTAATCAAGTCGGCGGGCGTGTATGTGGCGCCGCAGACTTCGCAGTTATCTCCGTACTGGTCTTCGGATTTGCACTTGGGGCAGGTGCCGCGCACGAAGCGGTCGGGTAAAAACACTTTTTCCTGCGGGTCAAACAAATCCGTTACCGTGCGGGTACTGATGTACCCGTTCTTTTGCAACTCGGCAAACATCGAAGTCGCAAACTGGCGGTTTTCTTCTGAATGAGTGCTGTGGTAATTGTCGAACTCGATATGAAAATCGGCAAAATCCAGCTCGTGTTCCTGCTTGGTTTTGGCGATCAGTTCTTCCGGCGTAATGCCTTCCTGCTGCGCGCGCAACATGATCGGTGTGCCGTGTGCGTCGTCCGCACACACGTAATAGCACTCATGGCCGCACATTTTCTGGAAGCGCGCCCAGATATCGGTTTGCAAGTATTCCACCAGATGGCCGATATGGATCGAGCCATTGGCGTAGGGCAGTGCGCTGGTGACTAGAATTCTTCGATTTTTCACGCGTTTAGAGCTGATAAAACGGAACGAGGCCGTACCTTAACAGCTTCGCATAAGCGGGGCCAGACAACCGCCCTCGGTATAAGTCGCCACTATCTCAAACAGGAGCTAGCCAAGCATTTCGCGGAATGATTTACTTGCCGACCATTGTACGGAGAGGAAAGCAAGGTATGGCAAGCGTGACACAAGACCAGGTTGAACAGGCCCTGAAAAATGCCGTAGACCCCAATACCGGTAAAGATTTTGTGGTGTCTAAAGCGGTCAAGAATATCAACGTCGACGGCGACCGGGTCGCGGTCGAAATCGAACTGGGGTACCCGGCCAAAAGTATTCGTGAGGATATTGCCGAACTCGTGCGCAAGGAAGTGAGTTCGCTGGACGGCGTGGGCCAGGTCGACGTCGAGGTGAGCTGGAGTATTCAGGCGCATTCGGTGCAAAAAAGCCTCAAACCAATGGAAAATATCAAGAACGTCATTGCAGTGGCATCCGGAAAAGGCGGCGTGGGTAAATCCACTACCGCGGTCAATCTGGCGCTGGCGCTGGCGCAGGAAGGCGCCAATGTCGGGGTACTCGATGCCGATATTTACGGCCCCAGCCAGCCGCGCATGCTGGGGGTATCCGGTCAGCCCAATTCCCCCGACGGTAAAAGTCTGGAGCCGATGGAAAACCATGGATTGCAGGCGATGTCGATCGGATTTTTAATCGACGAAGAAACGCCCATGATCTGGCGCGGACCGATGGTGACTCAGGCGCTGGAACAGTTACTTAATGATACCCGCTGGCGTGACCTGGATTATCTGGTGGTCGACCTGCCGCCGGGCACCGGCGATGTGCAACTGACGCTGGCACAAAAAATTCCGGTCAGCGGTGCGGTGATCGTCACCACTCCACAAGACATTGCCCTGCTGGACGCACGCAAAGGTTTAAAAATGTTTGAAAAGGTCGAGGTGCCGGTGCTGGGTGTGGTGGAAAACATGAGTATCCACATCTGCAGCCAATGCGGGCATGAGGAACCGATTTTCGGCAGCGGCGGCGGCGGACGCATGGCCGAGGAATACGATGTCGAGTTACTGGGCCAGTTACCGCTGGATATCAAAATCCGCGAACAGGCTGACGGCGGCGAACCGACCGTCACCGCGCAGCCCGACAGTCGCGTGGCGCAGATCTACCGGGAAATCGCGCGCAAGACCGCAGCCAAACTGGCGGCGAAAAGCAAAGACTACAGCGCCAAGTTTCCCAAAATCGTTATTCAGAATAACTAAGTGCTACCTCGAATCGGCCGAAGCAGTATTCACTGGGCTGCGCTTGCAGTCATATGTATGTTGCTGGTCGCGTGTTCGGGCCTGGGTAAAAAGCCCTTGCTGGAACCCACCGTGCAAGTGCAGGAGTTCGATATCACCAATGTGACCTTGTCCGGAATCGAGGGTGTCGTCACGCTGAATGTCGACAATCCCAATGACACCAAACTCAGTGCCAAAGAGCTGAACTATACGGTCAGCGTCGCGGGTAACGAACTGGTAGCCGGGCACAACACGGATAACATTTCCATTCCGGCGCTGGGCAGTAACACGATTGAATTGCCGGTGCGAATGTCATTTGCTACGCTGATCGAAACCTTTCCGAAAATTCTGCAGTCGGGTCTGGCGGATTACGTTATTGCCGGCAACATTAAAACGACGTTTGCAACCGTGCCGTTTTCAAAGAAAGGCGAGTTTAAATTACCCTTTGTTCCGCCATCACTAAAACAAAAAAATCATGGCTATAAAATCTGACCGCTGGATACGACGCATGGCGGAAGAGCACGGCATGATCGAGCCGTTCGCCGCCGAGCAAGTCAAAAACGTCAACGGCGACCGCATCGTTTCCTACGGCACTTCCAGTTACGGCTACGATGTGCGTTGTTCCACTCATTTTAAAATCTTTACCAATATCAACTCCGCCATTGTCGATCCCAAAGGCTTCGATTCCGAAAGCTTTGTCGACTATGAAGGCGATGTGTGTATTATTCCGCCAAACTCTTTTGCGCTGGCGGCAACGGTGGAATACTTTCGCATTCCGCGCAAAGTGTTAACCGTATGCCTGGGCAAGTCTACCTACGCGCGTTGCGGCATTATCGTCAACGTCACCCCGCTGGAACCCGAATGGGAAGGGCATGTCACGCTGGAGTTTTCCAACACCACGCCGCTGCCGGCACGCGTATACGCCAACGAAGGTGTCGCGCAGATGATCTTTTTTGAAAGCGACGAGGAATGTGAAACTTCGTATAAGGATCGGGGTGGGAAGTATCAGGGGCAG
>JANQOT010000077.1 GCA_028285655.1 Gammaproteobacteria bacterium | reverse complement strand
TCAAACACAGCAAAGCTACGCAACAAGTTTAGTTTTCTCACCTTCACTTCGCGCAATAATGACGGCGCCGCAGGAATCGCTGAATACATTAACGGCAGTACGACACATATCCAGCACGCGATCTACCGCCAGAATTAATCCAATTCCTTCAGCGGGTAACCCCATCGCGGCCAAAATAATCGTAATTGCAACCAAACTTGCCGCAGGGATACCGGCAACACCTATAGAAGTCATTAGGGCTAGAATGACAACAGTAAACTGCTCGGCAAAACCCAGTTCCAAACCGTAAGCCTGTGCAATAAACAGTGCAGCAACGCATTCATACAACGCCGTTCCATCCATATTAATGGTTGCGCCCAGCGGCAAAACAAAGCTGGACGTTCGATTGGATACTCCGGCATTGTCTCTTACACAATCCATCGTTATGGGCAAGGTAGCAGACGAAGAACTGGTGGAAAATGCGGTAAGCAAAGCTGGTGACATCGCTTTAAAATGCCTGGCAGGTTTCACTCGACCCAATACTTTTAGCAATATCGGCATCACAATAAACATATGAATGAATAACGCCGCCAACACCACTAAAAAGAATTTTAACAGTGATTCAAAAACACCGATTCCGGAAGTGGCGACTACTTTTGCCACCAGCGCGAACACGCCAATAGGCGCGAAGCGCATGATCAGATCCGTTATTTTCATCATCACTTCAAACACGCCCTCGAAAAAAGACTGCGTGGAAGTCTTTAACTCTCCCTGAAGCTGAGTAACGAAATAACCAAATAACAAGCTGAAGAAGATCAGGCCCAGCATCTGACCCTGCGCCGCGGCATGCACGATATTAGGCGGGATCATACGCAGGAAAATTCCCGATATATCGGTGGCACTGGCTTCGCCGACTCGTGCAGTAACGTCGGCGGTATCTTCATGCAATCCCAGCACTGATTTAGCCGGTTCTCCGTCAATCAAGCCCGGCTGCAGCCACATCACCAGAATTAAACCGGTAATAATCGCCAAGGTACTGGTAGTGATGTAATACAGGAGTGTTTTACCGCCCATACGCGCAAACGACTGGTCGCGCTCTATCCCTGCAACACCCACGATAATAGAAGAAACAATCAAAGGGACAATAATCATTTTCAGCGCATTGAGAAACAATGCGCCAAAAAACTCAAAGAACGGATATAAATCTAAGCCGGTAGATTGCTGTATTGTAGCGGTTAATGAGCCAACAAAGATTGCCAGAATTAATGCAATTAATATCTGCCAGTGTAGCTTCATTAATATTGTGTCCGGCTACATGTTTTCTGTGTTTATTCGAACATCGCCGGTTTCACGCAACGCTTTTATCATCGCCGACATCTCTCTGCGGCCATACTTACCCTGCATTGAAATCCATTCGGCTTGTTCGACGGCAGCATCGGGCGCATCCACTCGATTTAGCCGAATTACGGCATACCTGCCGTCACTCAACGGCAGACCGTCCACAACGGGCTGACTGTCTTTGGGAGTCGGCATACTAAATACATGCGACATTAATTGCGGCGGCACGGATTGATCATCGCGTAAAAGTTCTCCGCTTGACTCTACGCTGTACCCTTTCTCCGCAGTCAACGCTGTAAATTCACGTGGCACATTCTTTAGTTTGGCGATAAGCGACTTCCCCTCTTCAGCAGCCTGTTCGATCGCTGTCTTTTGGGCCAATGTCGATTTTATGGTTGCAGCCACTTCCTCAAGCGATTGAATTTCCGCATCCTGGAATTCGTTAACGCGGACTACAGCGACATGCCCGTCCGCCAATTCAAGTAATTCGCTATTGTATCTTTTATTCAGCACTTCATCCGAAAATGCCGCAGTGATCACTTTTTGAAATGAAGTGACACCTTCGCCGGTAACCGTTACCACCCAGTCGGTAGTTTCAACATTCGTACCAAGATTTTCTGCTACGACATCCAGGTTGTCTTCGTTTTCATAACTCAAATCCTGCAAGCGTTCGGCACGTTTTACAAACTCTTTCTCCGCCTCACGCGAACGCAGTTCATTTGCAACTTTGTTACGCACTTCCGCCAACGGCCTGAGCTTTGACGGTGTAATTTCGTTTAGTCGAATTATTTGGACACCAATCTTGGTTCTCAGGGGTTCGCTGATTTGATTGGGTTGCATTGAAAACAGTTTGTTCATGAATTCGGGATTATCAATATCAGTTCTACTTAGAAAACCTAAATTCCCGCCTTTACCGGCGGACACTGAATCGTCCGAAAACTCTTTTGCAACTTCGGCAAAAGACTTACCCTCCTTAATTTGTTTTGCCGCTTCCTGTGCCTTTTCAAAAGCTTGCGCGACTTCCTGTTCGCCGTCATGATCAGCTAGTTTAATCAGAATATGACTGGCCTCGCGCAGCTCCGCTGTACGGTAACGATCCGGATCGTCTTCATAGGCCGTCTTTATTTCTTCTTCGTTGAATTCCATTGCATCGGCAATGTCCTGTTGCAGAAGTTCTATGTATTCCAGTTTTACTTTGGCCGGAGTTTTAAATTCTTCTTTGCGCGACTCGTAGTAGGCTTCGATATCCGCAGACGAAACTTTCTCCGGATCAGCATTCACCTGAATAAAAAAATAATCGAACTGCCGCTTTTGATTTTTTAGCGATGCAAATTGTGTTTTGTCCTCGCCGGGCAAGAAACCGGAAAAGACCACGCTTCTTTGATATTGATTGACGCGCTCTTCCTGGCGCAACTGTTCTTCAAACTCGACTTTACTACGGCCTTGCGACGCCAGTAATTGATCGTAACGGGTTTGATCAAATTTACCGTCTACCTGAAACTGCGGAACCGATCTGATGCGCTCGAATAATTGAGTGTCGCTGATTTTATATCCCGCGGCCAGTGTCTCGCCATTGACTAAAGAATTTTCTACCAAATTATCCAGCACGCTTTGCTTGAGCAATGCCTCATCCTGATATAACGCATCAAAAGATTGGCCCAGTATTGATCTTAATTGGCGCCGCTGCTCTTGAACCTGATTATCAAATACTCTTTTAGTGATTTCGGTATCGCCGACTTCGGCTACAATTTGATCACTGCCCCCACCGAGATACTCTTGAATTCCCCATAAGGCAAATGGGATTGAGATTAAAATGACAATTATATAAGCGACAATTCCGCTGGCTCGCTCACGAATTTGCATCAACATGGCAGAAACTCGACAAAATTATGGGTCTAGGGTAAACAAAGCCGAGCATTATACAGTAGAGGGGAAGATGAAATCTTCCCCTCTACGTAATTTAAAAATGGCGGAGTGGACGGGATTCGAACCCGCGACCCCCGGCGTGACAGGCCGGTATTCTAACCAACTGAACTACCACTCCTTGTTCAGAG
>JANQOT010000072.1 GCA_028285655.1 Gammaproteobacteria bacterium | reverse complement strand
ACGCCCCACCAATTGAATCGCCACATGCCTCTTAAGAAGGTTTCGACTTGACAAATTAAGTTATACATATCGTTTCTACTCTAGGTACAGTGTTCTAGTTATATGGTTTTGAATTACTCTGCGCTTCTATTTATTAGAAAAAAGACTCGGGAATAATCAGAACATCTCCTGGGCGCATTGCAGTATTTTGTGCAATAACACCTTTCTTCATTAAGTCAGAGAGACGAACCGGTATTTCCGTCTCGCCTTCAGAGGTTCTGCGTACAATCTTGGCTTTGTTACCTGCAGCGAATTGTGTCAGTCCCCCAACTTCGATCATGACATCCAATAAGGTAATGCCTTCGCGGTAAGAAAGTGCCTGTGGATTCTCTGCCTGGCCAACTACACGAATTTGTTCGCTGAATTGACCTTTAAACTCCTGCACGATGACACTTACAACCGGACCGCGAATAAAGTCTTTTAATACTTCTTCCATATCGTCAGCTAATTGAGTAGGTGTTTTTCCTTCTGCCACCATGTCTTCAACCAACGGTGTTGAAATCTTTCCATCTGGACGAACCGGCACATCCAAGGATAAATCGTCGTGTTCCCAAACAAATACTTTTAATCTGTCTCCGGGACCAATGCGATATTCCGATGTCGTGGTTGCAGCAGCACCATCATCGATGTTTTTAATAGAAGGTGCGGAACCGCAGCCTACGAGTAATAAGCTAGCGACCAAAATTGAAACCAGTGTGCTTTGTTGCCAACGAGTATTCATAGAGATGTCTCCAAATTAAGCAATATCTACCTAAAATTGTATTCGTGAACCGCCACTATTCGTTGTGACGCCCGTCCAATAAGCAAAAATGTTAGAATGCGTGTAAATCTAAAGTGTGATTTACATATATGTCTGTTTTTGCTTAGGTTGTTCTTTTTACCGATCACAGGACGAAATTACTGGGATAATCCCCACAAAAATGACTTTCTATCGGGAAAATTTGTAATTTTATTCGAGAATACCGTAGTACATTTACAGCATACGGACACAAAGACCCCTGCCGCGCGGAAAGTAAAAATCAGCGCGCGTCAACACGATGCTGCTTGCGATCTTTCAAAACGCGCTCAGTGCTTTATCGCAAGCTCGCAAACCCGAAAGATACGTTAACTTTGCTCAATTCTTTAGCTGGCAAGCGTCAATCTTGGACTGCTCTAGCGTAAACAGGCACCCAAGCTTAACGGGCCCCAGTTTGGCGGGTACGTATACTTGGTGCAGACTCAAGCCTACCGCGCCCCTTTTCCCCAAAGTACGATTTCGGCGGTTTGAATCAAAATCGCTATATTAAAAATCAAGCTGCTGTTCTTTACGTAGTAAAGATCGAATTTCAGTTTTTCAATGGCATCATTTTCTGAGCTGCCGTAGGGATAACGCATTTGCGCCCAGCCGGCCAATCCGGGTTTTACCCGATGCCGTTCACTGTAAAACGGTATTTTACTGGACAACTCACCGACAAACTCCGGTCGTTCCGGTCTTGGTCCCACCAGGCTCATTTGCCCTTTCAAAATATTTAAGATTTGTGGCAGTTCGTCAATTCGATACTTGCGAATAAATTTCCCCACTCGAGTCACCCGTGAATCGTTTTGGGTTGCCCACTGAGCACCCGTACCCGCTTCGGCGTTTTCGCACATACTTCTGAATTTCAGTAACTCAAACGGCTTGTTGTGTTGACCCACGCGCGTCTGCTTGTAAAAAATTGATCCTTTGCACCCACTTTCCAGCCAGATAGCTAGAGCAGCTAAAATTAACAGCGGTGACGTAACGATTAAGAGCAAACTACTAGCGAACACATCCAGTGCACGAACGCCTACTGCCTTAATCGTTCCCTGTTTAAAACCATTTGAAAATATAATCCAGCTCGGATCGAGTAATTCGATGTACACTTTTGCCATTTGCCGTTCCAGAAATGTCGGCAATTCGACTACGTCGATACCGCTTAAACGGCAATTCATTAATTCGGTCGCCGGAAAATTCTGGCGCCGATCTGTTACCGCCACTACCACTTCTTCGATACCGTTTTCCAGCACGTATTGATCGATTTTCTGATCAGTAGAAATTACCAGCTCGTCCTCAACACAATTCTGTTCGTGATCCAGTTTGTAATAACCGACAATCTTGATTCCTCTTCTATCCGCTTTTCTACGCAAGCGATTGATCCAAGAGGCTTTTTTACCGGCTCCCAGCACCAGCACCTTCTTGTGTAATACATGCTCGTCCAGCCAGGATTCAAAGGCGATTCTGGTAAATACGATGCCGAGAAAAGAAATAACCAATGTCAGCACAAACAGTCCTCGGCCGAAATACACGACCGGGTACATATAAAAAATAATGGATAAAACGAGCGAACCGACAATATAGGCAGTCGTCACCCGGTTTAAAATATTCCAGATATTCTCTCGCCGCTGCGCCTGGTAGAGCCCCATTGCCAGCATCACAAGCATAAACACACCTGCCACCAGCAGGGCGCGTAACTCGATTGAGCCAATGGTTTCATTGGCATACGCCAATCCGCCGTCCTCAAAGAAGCGAATATAAGATGCCAGCGGCAAACTCGCATAACATATTCCCGCTTCAATGACTGCAAGCAGGGCAAATGGCATACTGATGTGATGATTAAAAACTCTAATAGACGACAATTGCTGGCCTCTGGATAAACTGTCAGTACAAATTACATGTAGCCGAACGATGCGAGTCTACATGGAACCTATCATTTGTCCGCGAAAAACATCACTTAAACAAAATCAGATCTTATTTTGATTGAAAAGAAGTACTACTATTTGTGATGTCCATCTAACTTTTGATAAACCAGTGGTTTACCGGCTAAAATAGTCCACATGCAAAGATGTTAGCGAGTTCATAGAGCGTCAGGCAGGATTACGTTAAAGTGCTCGCCGGCTTAAATTACAACTACATATTTTCCTTTCATGTTTTCGATAAAAGAGTTACGTATCGGCGTAATTGGCCTCGGCTATGTCGGGCTGCCACTTGCCGTTGAGTTCGGAAGAAAATATCAAACTCTGGGATTTGATATAAATCAGCAACGAATTGCCGAACTAAGCGGCGGCACTGACCGCACGCTGGAGGTGGACTCCGAAGAACTAGCGTCGGCCGATCATCTCGGCTTTACGTCCAGCCTCGAGGACCTGAAAGAGTGCAATTTTTTTATCGTAACCGTACCCACACCGATCGATGAATACAAACAACCCGATTTAACGCCGCTAGTTAAAGCGTCCACCGCTTTAGGCGCAGTAATCTCTAAAAATTCAATTGTCGTTTATGAGTCGACTGTGTATCCGGGCGCTACCGAGGAAGTTTGCATTCCTATTATCGAACAGCAATCCGGCCTGAAACTTAATCAGGATTTTTATGCAGGGTACAGCCCGGAACGCATTAATCCAGGCGACAAGGAACACCGTTTACCCACGATTAAAAAAGTTACCTCCGGCTCCACACCCGAAGTGGCAAATTTTATAAATGACGTTTACAGCTCGATTATTACTGCCGGCACTTTTCTTGCCAGCAGCATTAAAGTTGCGGAAGCCGCTAAAGTCATCGAGAACACGCAACGCGATGTGAATATCGCACTCATTAATGAATTAGCCCTGATTTTTAACCGCATGCATATCGATACCATCGAGGTATTGGAAGCAGCCGGCACCAAATGGAATTTTCTGCCATTTCGCCCCGGCTTGGTCGGCGGACACTGTATTGGCGTCGATCCGTATTACTTGACGCATAAAGCGCAGGCGATCGGCTACAACCCGGAAATGATTCTGTCGGGCCGCCGTATTAACGACGGCATGGGGCCGTATGTTGCCGAATGCGTGATCAAACAAATGACTCGAAATAAAATTCATACCGTAGGCTCGCAAATTCTGATTCTTGGCTTTACATTTAAGGAGAATTGTCCGGACGTACGGAATACGCGTGTAATCGACATTATTGAAGAATTTCGCAGTTATCATGCCAATGTTGAAGTATACGACCCATGGGTAGACCCGATCGAAGCCGAAGAAGAGTACGGCATCAAGCCTATTCAAGAATTGAAGCAAGATACTTACGACGCAATTATTGTTGCTGTAGCCCATAAAGAATTTGTAGACATGGGCGTAGCTGCGATTCGCGCGCTGGGGAACAAACAACATATTTTGTACGATGTTAAGCACGTGTTCCCGAAACAAGATGTAGATGCGCGTCTTTAAATACCATTAAATATCACTATGAAAGTACTCATTACAGGAACAGCAGGATTTATCGGCAACAAACTGGCGCAACGTCTGCTTGAACGCGGTGACGAAATTATCGGTATCGACAACGTCAATGACTACTACGACGTATCGCTTAAAGAAGCCCGGCTTGATCTTATTAAAGACCATAAAAATTTCACCGAGGCACGCATCGACCTGGAGGACAAAGCGTCTGTGCAAGAACTATTCAAGAAACACCAACCACAGCGCGTTGTAAATCTGGCGGCGCAAGCAGGTGTTCGCTACTCGCTTGAGAATCCGTATGCGTATATCGATACCAACATTATGGGCTTTATCAATATTCTGGAGGCATGCCGGCATAACGACGTCGAACACCTGGTATATGCCTCCAGCAGCTCCGTGTATGGCGCCAATACCAATATGCCGTTTTCCGTTCACAATAATGTGGATCACCCGGTGAGCTTATACGCGGCCACCAAAAAAGCGAATGAGTTAATGGCGCATACCTACTCGCATTTATATCGAATACCGACCACTGGTTTGCGTTTCTTTACCGTTTACGGCCCATGGGGCCGGCCCGATATGGCGTTATTTTTATTCACCAAAAATATATTGGCCGACAAACCCATCGACGTATTCAATTACGGCAATCATCGCCGCGATTTCACTTACATCGATGATATAGTCGAAGGCGTCATTCGAACGCTGGATACTATCCCCGTACCAAATGAAAAATGGTCAGGCGACCATCCAGATCCGGCCACCAGCCTCGCGCCGTATAAACTTTACAACATCGGCAACAACAATCCGGTTGAGTTGCGCGATTATATTCAAGTGCTGGAAAATTGCCTGGGCAAAAAAGCGCAGCAAAACTTATTGCCGCTGCAGTTGGGAGATGTTCCCGATACCTACGCCGATGTAGAAGCTCTGGTAGAAGACGTCGATTACAAACCTGCTACCAGTATCGAAACCGGTATTGCGAATTTTGTAAGTTGGTATCGAGAGTTTTATAAGTGCTAAAGTTTTTGTTACCTGCACTCCGTTGGTATAGAGAATTCTACAAGTGCTAGTCCCACACTGACGCATACGCCGTTGGTACCGCGATTTCTATAAGTGCTAATTCTCAAGCGACGAGCACTCGGTTGGTACAGAGAATTCTATAAGTGCTAGTCCCATGCTAGCGCGTACTCCGTTGGTACAGAGAATTCTATAATTGCTAGTCCCATGCTAGCGCGTACGCCGTTGGTACAGAGAATTCTATAAGTGCTAGTCCCATGCTAGCGCGTAATCCGTT
>JANQOT010000049.1 GCA_028285655.1 Gammaproteobacteria bacterium | reverse complement strand
TTGCTACCGCCACACTTAAATAATCTAAATAGAATACTTGCTCCCAATTAACTTTCACGCAATAGCCAGTACTCTCGATGTGCTTTACCGTCCCATCCTTCTATTTCCAGCCAGACCTTGGCATTATCTAATTTTTCGGGTAAGTGCACATCAACATGCGCAATACCCTCGGGACCTTCAACTACCGCACCTTTGCTATCTTTTCCACTTGCGTCAGTCACGCCGATTCGAATAAAACGTGCATCGCGAAATCGATTTTCCAAAATATTAGGGAACACTTCGACTTTAGCGCCTGGACGAATCGGATTTAAATTCGCTTCCAAAAATCCGGCTATTGCGGTTAATGAGACGTCGAAATCCCCTACGCGCTTAACAGGGAACTTGGTACCTTTATCTCCTACTCCCTGAGCACCAAGGGAAATAACCAGCACGGCACCACTCAAAATTCCCGCTATCCCCAGAAGATTTACATATTTAAACCCTTTCATGGGGCCACCCCAGGGACGTATCCAGCGCCAGACTCGCTTGAACTTCGCAAAAACTGTAGATTCAGAAACCAACTCTCTTGTCGCTTCTTTGGTTCGTTTGAAATAAATAAGTAATCCGGAAATGGCAAGAAAACTGGCGACCGCACCGCCAATAAACCAAATCAATTTCACTATAAAATCAGCAGTGCCACTCTTCGCCCATGTGCCATAATGCAATGGATGCATAGCCGCATCGAATCGTTGACCAAATGTCCAGTCCTCTGACATGCGCGAACCCATGATTTCTCCAGTGTAGGGGTTCACATAGACCGTATTTGCACCTCCCATTACCAGCGCTTCTCCACGATCACCTCTTACCATAAAAGGTTGCGATGCATTTGCTGGTGCTGACAAAAAAATTATTTTCATGTCAGGAAATTTTTCCTGAACAATATCTACAATATTTTCAGCGGTCATCGGTGTGGGTGTTTCCGGACCTAACAAGTTTAATTCTTCAGTAGTTAATGTGGGCGGATCCGGACGCTCCGCAACAATGTGCGGTGCTCCGGCAGATTCAACCAATGGATTTTCATAGAACCACCACGCACCTGTAAAACCAATTATGGCTAAAAACCAGACCGACCATAAAGCTACCAATCGATGTAAGTCACCTAACCAGGTGCGCGACTTTTTTTCGAATCGCGGTTTGCGAAAAAAACCTTTCCAGAATTTTTTATAAGTGAGTAATCCGGTAACTATTGAGATCAGCATCATCACGCCGAAAAAGTTTACAAACGCTCGGCCAATAACGGGTAGAAAAAGGGTGGTGTGCATAATGTCGATGAATCTACCAACCATCATGAAGGGAGTATCACCGGTGACTTGACCGTTAAATTGATTGACCCATGCCATGCGAAACCCACCACCCTGAACCGTCATGAATGCGCCTGCCGCCCGATGCTCGAGCATTGCCGCAGTTTCGATCCCGTTAATACCGGCATTGGGATACGCTTTTTTTACCTGGTCGAAAAGTATGCCTGGATTAACGCGGGTTTCTCCCGGTTCAACCCGCATTTCAGAATGCATTAGCCAGTCGATTTCGACCGCGAACACAGTCAATGTACCGGTAATTAATACTACCGATAACAACAGTGTGAGCCACAGTCCCGTAGCCGAATGAATTAGATACACAAGCCTGGCAGAGTTTTTCTTCTTCTGCTTCACTGTGGATTGCAAGATTGCTTCGCTGGACATATTCAAGTGTGTCAAAGAAATAATGGGCAAATATTTGCCCGAATTTCCCCGCTATTTCATTATTATCAGTTAAAATCCACTACCTCTGTATGGTATTTAGCCGTAACAACACCATGCTCAAAGTAAATGCGCCTATATATAATGACGAACGAGAATGAAAATCGGGTACTAATTCGCGCAGAAATTTATGAGAATTTGAAGTTTTCCGAATCAGGAATGGAGCGGTTATTGCGCGTAACTACATTGCGGGTCTTTACAATATCCGTATAACGTCAGCGTATGTTGATACAAATCGAAGCCATAGTGCCTGGCAATTCCTGAGTGTAGTTCCATTAACTTCGGAGCATGAAATTCGAGAATACGCCCACATTGGGCACATATAAGATGATCATGCTGTTTGCCGGTTTCGATTTCGAATTTGGTGTGGGTCCCATCGCCAAACTGATGCTTGCGAAGAATTCCAATTTCCGCCAATTGCGCCAACACGCGATAAATCGTGGATAACGCCAGGCCTGCATTTTTTTGATCTAGCCAGGTAAAAATCTCCTCGGCACTAAGGTGCGCACCCGGAGAAGACTCCAGTGCCTCTAGTACTTTTAATCTCGGATATGTTTTACGTAAGCCACGGGCTTGTAAGTTAATGCGTGTCATCTTATATATATAGACGCACGAGAGCCCGAATTAGGGCACTATTTTTTAAATTAAAATGTAGCCTTAAGCCCGAAATCCACTCGTAGCGGGTCACCGACACCAATGTTCAGAGCGCCCGCAGCCGACGTGTAGTATTCCTCGTCGAAAATATTTTTAACCAATACAGTGGCTTTCACATTGTTGGTAATTTCGTAATCCGCGCCCAGATTAAAAATGCTGTATGCCGGTAACATCGTATCGTCAGTTGAAGCCTGGCTGGTACGACGTGAATCTTCATACACCCATCCACCAAACACACGCAAGCCCTGCAATGATCCTTGCATAAACTTGTATGATCCCTGAAACGATGCAGCATTACGCGGTACATTTCGTAAGCGAGTACCTTCGGTGAATGTAGCGGAACTTTCGGTTGTGCGCACATCTGTGTATGCATAACTAAAGCTAACGCTGATGTTGTCGGTAATTTCTCCACCGAAATCAAGCTCGAATCCTTCGCTTCGCACTTTGCCAACATTGATTGCGCTTAAGAAGCCAAATGGGTCATCCGGGTCCGTGTCCAGCACGTTATCTTTATCGATATGGTAAACCGCTGCCGTACCACCGAAATTTCCATTCGGCGATTCATATTTAACACCGAACTCGTATGCGTCACCGGTTTCGGCATCGACTTCGTTCCCCATTGAATCTTGTAAGCTTAGGGTTGCAACCGGTGCGCGGTAACTTTCCGCATACGAAATATACATACCCACACTTTCTATTGGTTGATACACCAGTCCGACGCGTCCGGTAGTTTCAGAATCTTTAAAACGCTCTTCCGGATTTAATGCTATAGGACCAAATGCAACGTTAGTATCCGCACTGATTCTTACTTCTTCCCAGCGAATTCCAAGTAATAGTTTCCATTGTTCAGTTAGATCGATCTGATCTTGTAGATAAAAGCTAAGTGACTCACTATCCAGTTTAGAATCAAATAAAGAACTCATTGCCGGATCAAGTGGCGGAATTGGAACAGAAAAATCCGGATTAAATACATCAATTGGTGACGTTGCAGGTCCAATAATACCGCGAAAATCAATACTCTGATCAGCCCAATCAGCCCCCACTAATACGGTGTGACCGATAGATCCTGTTGAAAATTCTCCAGTAATTTCAGGCTGGATAGTTAAAAACTTATCCACAGATTTGACATCTCGTCTTTGACGATTCGCTATCTGACCCGTTACGCCGCCTTGTTGAACAGCATCACCATCGCGCTCATCATCACTGGCATATACACCCAGGCGGGCTTTCCAACCCGGCGCAAATTCGTGATCCAATCGAACTGTTCCAGATAGAAACTCTTTATCGATTACTCCTGTGTTATTTTCAGCAACGTTAAAATCCAGGTCCAACACTAAATCACCATTCACTTCAAACAAACCGCGATCAAACGTATCTTCGCGCTCTTGATAAATTATTTCAATATTGGCAATCGTCTTGTCATTAATTTCATATTCAATAACAGGGGAAATAAATTTCACTTCTTCATCGACGTCTTCACGAAAACTTTGCTCATCGTCATAAGCGGCGTTTAAGCGGTAGCGTAATGTCTTTTGCTCGTTAAGCGGCCCGCCGATATCGATGGCTACACGGCCTTTGTCCAGATCCTCGCCATCACCACTGATTCCGGAGGAATACTGACCTTCCACAATGTACAGCGGTTCATCCAGAGGCTGCTTGGTTACAATATTGATTAGCCCGCCCGGGTCGGCGCGGCCAAATAACAAGCCGGTAACACCACGCAGCACTTCCACGCGTTCGACGTTTTGTGTGTCCAGCGTTGAAGCACTTGAGGTGCGGTTGCCGTTAAATAATACATTTTCGGTATCGAATCCACGTACAATGTATTCGTCCCCCTGCAATCCACCTTGCGTGTTATCACGCGTCACACCAGCCAGGTAATCGTACGTATCGGCTAATGTATCCGCACCGGCATCTTCGATCGCTTGGCGCGTTATCGATTGCGCCGATTGTGGTGTTTCAATCAAGGGCGTATTGGTTCGCGTGGCGGCAAAAGAATCATTGGCGCGGTAGCTGGTCGTGCGCGTACCTTCCAGCACCGCATCGACCGTAATTTTTTCCAGTTTTTCCAGTTTTGAATCGGTCGCTCTTTCCAGTACGATGGTCGACCTGTCGACAAACCGGAAATTCACATTTGAATCCTGCAATAAAATCTGTAGCGCCTGCTCAGGCGTGTATTCCCCTTTAAGTGCCGATGCCTGCTTCCCTCGTAGTAATTCAGCGTTTCCACCGATGCTAAGTCCTGCTTGCTTAGCCAGCGCAGTAACCGCCTGATCCAGCGGCTGTGCAGATAAATCAAATTTTAAGGGTTCATTTTCAGCCCAGCTTACCGTACAAAATACAAGGGTGAATAAAAGAAATGCGACTCGGCCACTGCGTGCCGTCGCCTTTGAAATCAAGCGCATAGAATCCTCTACTGTTGTTATTTAGTCGTCCTTGCTACTTATGACAAAGTACGAGGAAAATCGGGCAGTCTGGATTGCTAAAATTTTTACTAATATTTAAAGGGAAAAAGGTTAAGTCCCTACTTTGAAACGATTACGGCGCCAATATGTTGCGGTAAGTAGTATTTTTAATAATCAAAAGACAAACTAAAGCCGATCACACGTGAATCACCTGCTGTACTGGCACCATCGACTCGTTTACGTGAAAGATATTGCCGATCAAATAAATTTCGTGCAAACAACCGTGCTTCCCAAAAGCTATTGGACTGATAACTAATACGCGCATTAACCAGACCAAACGAGCTATTTAGCTCACCTGGATCGTTAGCAGCGGTGTAGTAACTCTTATCAGTGAAATTTACATCGAATTCGGTCAGCCAACCATTTCCGACATCGTAACTTGCACCAATTGAACCGGTCCAACGCGGCGCTTGGGCGAACTCGTTACCAGACACATCGGTGGGCACACCACCAATATTTAAAATGAAATCATCGAATTCTGTTTTTGTGTAACCAATGTTTGCAAAAACATTGAGATTTGGCGTCACATTGAAATCGCTTAACACTTCGACACCCCAGAGGCTTGCTTCAGCGGCATTTTCGATTCTCGCATCCGCAAAAGTATTCGACGGCCCAGGAATACTTACCTGAATGTCCTCGTAGTCTGTATAAAAGATATTGCTGTTTACTGTCAGCCGATCATCGAGCCACATAGATCGAAATGCTAATTCAAAGTTATTTGTGTATTCTGGATCATATTCGTAGGTATCATTACCAACAAATTCTGTAGCGGCGCCACCGGCGCGGTAGCCTCTCTGGGCCGTAAAACTGATGCTGATATCGTCGTTCCACTTATAAATAATACCCAGCTTGGGTAGAAAAGCCGAATAGTCAGCATCCAGCTCCGTAGTAGTCGGCGGTCCATTTAACATGAAAACATCTGGATCAAAAAAAGAGCTATTACTTGATTCCGTATCTTGTTCTTCCCAATCGTATCGTACCCCAGCCACTAGCATCCATTGCGAAGTCAGATCGTATTCCAGCTCACCAAATACAGCATAGTTTTCCACCTCAACGTCTAGTGCATTACCCAATGTCGCTGTTAGACCAGGAAACATGTTGAATGGAGGACCGAAAATTGACGCATCCGGTATAAATGCTTCAAATTCAAGATCTTTGTCAGTCTCAAGATAGTAAGCTCCAATCACTGCACGAAGTGCGTCATTGTCGTACTTAAGTTTAAGTTCCTGGCTTAACGAAGTATCGTCAACGGTTCGAAATGCGGGAGTATTTCGCGGATTACCGGGTTCAAGTGGGTTATCTAAAAGGTATTCACTGTCTAAGTAGCTAGTCTCGGATTGAAAAGACCATTGATTATTCAATTCATAGTTAATACGTAGGTTTGTAATATTCGTTATGCCACCTGAGTTAGTTTCCTGATCATCAACACGATTTTCAGAAAAGCGATCTTCAAGAATGCCTTGTTGACCAAATTTATTATCTGAGTACGTGTGGCCAAGAATAATATCCAGGGCGTCGTTGGGCCTGTAACGTAACTTCCCACGAATGGTCTCGAGTCTCTCTTCACCAATTTCGTCGCCATTGAAATCGCTTTCAATATCTCCATCGCTTCGATAATCTTCATATGAAAAACGGGCTGCGAATTGATCATTAATCGGAATATTTCCCACTGCAGCCAGGCGTTGTTCACTGAAAGTGCCGTAATCGGCACGTGCCTTAAACTCTTGCTCGAACTCCGGATCCTTACTGCGAAGAATTATTGCTCCAGCCAGCGCATTAGGCCCCTGCTGAGTCGACTGCGGACCTCGCAAAACTTCAACTTGCTCAAGATCCCATGTACTAAGTGCACTGGTTCGCAGGGCTTGGCCATTAGGTACATTTGCACCATCAATTTGCACACTAATTGCTGATGCCGTACCTGCACCACCTGGTCCCTCGCTAGTAATACCTCGTATTACAAATCCGAAACCACCACCTTGTGCATTTATATTGGGAAGGCGATCAACCGTATCAAACAAATCTTTGTCTGTGCTACGGTCAAGTTCCTCACCCGAAACTACGGATACACTAGTTTGTGTTTCTTGCTGTGTTCGCTGCAATAATTCGCCGGTAACGGTAATGGGCAACATGCGCTCAGAACTTTGATCCGTTACCTTTTCTTTACGCAAAGTGTATCCAGAATTAGTTTTAATAACTGAATACCCAGTACCTTGCATTAATTTCTGAAAACCGCTCTCAATATCAAACATGCCGTCGAGTCCATCAGAATTTAAATCGGCAATTTGATCCGCCTGGAATGAAATAAACACGCCAGCCTGTTCGGCAAATTGGCGTAACGCTTGACCAAGCGGGCCGGCTGGCACTGCGAATTCAATCGCATTGTTATCATTTTCTGCATAAGCAATATTGTAGCCGGGTAAAAATAGAACAAAAGACAACAACTGCGCGCACATAACATGGGCGACTAGTTTGCGACTGAACAAGCTTATGTTTGTCACGAAAATTTCCCGTTTTAGTTTTCTCATACTTCATTGACGCAGGAAAACAGGAAACTGGAACCCTGAATATCATTTTTTTTTAGGACTTCTCCTCTTTAATGCGAATGGTGGTAGCCAGGGAAAAATACGACTGTATTTCAATGGGCAAACTGTCTGCCAGTAGATTTAGTGCTGCCTGTAAATCATTCATGGGCAAGACTGCAGTTACCTCGACTTGCTGCAATTCAGTATTTGAATAAAACAAACGCTCGTTATAGTGCGCCGACAAGCGTTTGAGTACCGCAGGCAATGGTTCCGCATCCACCACTAGCTGACTATTTTTCCATGCGCGTTCGCTTTGTTGCACATTTATTTCACGTAGTTCTTGTCTGGTACGCCCGTTAAATACAAGTTGTTGTCCGGCTGGCACAACGATAAGATCAAATTCAGCCTGCTGATTCGCAGGATAAACGGCGACATTTGATTCAAGCACAGTCAATGTTGTCGTACTCGCCTGCTTGTCAACGATAAACTTAGTGCCCAACACACGTATATTTCCATGTCTTGTGCTGACTACGAACGGTCGTTGCGGATCTTTGGCTACGTCAACTAAAAGTTGGCCATCGATTAGCTTAATTCGGCGCTGTTGTCTGTCAAAGTCGATATTAACAGCTGAATTCGACGCCAATGTTAAGCTTGAGCTATCTGCCAACGTTTGGGCTAAACCGCTATTTTCTTCTGTTTTTATATCGGCAAATAGGTATTCAATATTCTCTTGCGGCAACGCAAAAAATCCCGCACCCGCCAAAAATATAAACAATAAGAGCGAAAGAACACCAGATTTAGATTGGTACTTGGTTTTATGAATTACTTCTTTTAGAGTATCTACTGAAGCCGACTTAGGCAATGTTTCCATTCCTTGTACAAATGATTCCATACTTGCAAACGCCTGTGCATGACGCATATCCTGCGCTTGCCAGTTTTCAAATTCCTGGTAATCTTCGGCCGTAGGTTTTGGATCTTCCGATGTAATCCGCAAGAACCATTCCGCCGCCTGCTCTTTAATTGATTGATCCATATTAATTTCGCTATTTACCGTTGAAAGCTGGTTAATCCGTTTGACATAACACCAGCGCTTTGGCCAGATATTTCTGCACCGATTTGGTAGATACTTGCAAATGATCCGCAATTGCGCGATGTGTCCAGTTTTCGAAAAATCGCAGCATAAACGCTTTGCGCATAGTGGGTGAGCACTGCTCAAGCGCTCGCGCAATTACATGCAAAGTTTCAATAGCAATATTGAACTCTTCCGGAGAGAACTCATAGTTTTCTTCGAAATGATGCGCTGCAAGCCTGGCTAAATATAGACTTTCGATTTGTTGACGTCGCCGACGATCGATTAATATTCGCTTGGCGACTGTGCGCAACCAGGCACGAGGAGTACGCAGCTTATGTATATCTTGCTTATTTTGCAGAACACGAACGAATGTATCCTGAGTAATATCGGCAGCACTTTGCGCGCAACCAACCTCATTCCCTAACCAGCGCTGCAACCACAAATTATGATCTACATATAAAGAATTAACACACGCGCTAAATTCCTCGACTGGATCGGAATTAATAACTGTATCTTTTTTTTTCAATTGCTTTCCTGTTTACTCAATACTTACAATATATGACGACCAGGTTTGCGTCGTTAATTGTAATGATTTCGATAGTATTGAAATTGCAGCAGCACTATCGTTCGCCGGTAAAACACCTGTGAATCTCAAGTCACGACTTATCAATTCACTGCTAAGAAAAATTTTACCGCGATGATAATCCGACAAACGCTGCACCACATCTACTAGCGCATCGTCGTTGAATATCAGTTGCTTTGATGCCCAGTCAGGGTCACTTGTGTCAATTAAATCTATCGAACTAATTTTAGATGAGTCTACTGTAAGCTGCTGCCCTGCTTTTAATATTACTGGGTTACCAAGGGCAATTTTCGAATCGACTTCAACGCGGGACTCCAGAACATTTACACGGGTCGTATTGTTCGCTTCCCGAACACTGTAGCGAG
>JANQOT010000039.1 GCA_028285655.1 Gammaproteobacteria bacterium | reverse complement strand
TGATTTGCAGGGCGAAAACACTGTCTGGCAGGAAATTTCAAACGGACAAGATATTATCACCGTCGGCAGTCATACCATGCAGTCGCGCAGTTATGTAGGGCGTTTTAATTTTAAAGGCAGCGACCAGCAAAAACTGGTAAAAGAACTTTCCGGCGGCGAACGCAATCGCCTGCAACTGGCAAAATTGCTACGCAGCGGCGGTAACGTGTTGTTGCTGGACGAGCCGACCAACGATCTCGATGTGGAAACATTGCGCGCACTAGAAGAAGGTTTATTGAATTTTCCCGGATGCGCAGTCGTCGTGTCGCACGATCGCTGGTTTCTGGATCGAATTGCCACGCATATTCTGGCGTTTGAAGACGACGCGCAGGTTACCTGGTTTGAAGGTAATTTTTCGGATTACGAAACGGACCGGAAAAAACGTCTGGGCGAGGATGCTGCCAGACCTCATCGTGTCCGTTACAAAAGACTGGATGCATAAAAAAAACGCCGGCATGCATAAGCATCGCCGGCGTTATTCTGGATTGCTAACTACTGTTTTTTATAACACTGACTTGGCTTTCTCCATCGCATCGTCTGCGGCTTGATCCTGCATTGCATCTGCTGCAGCATCTTCTGCCTTTTCCATGGCTGCATCTTTAGCATCGTCCATGGCTTCGCTTGCCATGTCTTCTGCTTTCTCCATTGCTTCATCTGCCATTTCGCCTGCTTTTTCCATTGCATCGTCCGCCATTTCTCCGGCTGCATCCATCGCATCCCCGGCAGCATCGGTGGCGTCGCCGGCCATTTCGCCAACACCTTCAGCCGCATCGCTGGCCATTTCACCGGCTTTATCCATGGCATCGCCCGCCATTTCGCCTGCGGAATCCATGGTTTCAGAAACTGAATCCATCATGGACTCGCCGTCTTCTGACTTGTTTTTCATATAAAAGCCGACAGCGACAGCAATGATTACAATCGCAATTAATATTTTTGACATTGAATAAAACTCCTCTTAAGGGCAATACAGTAAGAAATATAATTATTATGAATTGATTGATAGAGTGGCGGTCGCGCAAAACGACAGCCGTGTGTTTATTGTTAGTAGTTTTTCCCTCTAGGCCTGCATTCTAAGCGTTGCCCGTGATTTAAGGCAATGAAATTTAGTAGGATTTTGCTGTTCCTGGTTATGCCAAAAGCCTAGTGCCGACCGGATGCATTAATGTAAATTTCTTTGCAATAAAGAACTTAGTAAAAAAACCTAAACTAAATTCGATCTTTGAACAGACAGCGTTAAAACGCGTGATTACTCAACCGCCGAATCGCCAGCTGCTTGCTCAACGTTGGTGCGAGTGATGACGTATCGATGACCCGCCTTGAATGGATGCTTGAACATGGTTCGCTCGCCTGTCGACCAGACCACACCCACACGAGTTAACTCCTCATGTTCGCCCAGGCCAAAATGTGCATACGCCGCATCAAATGATAAAAACCCCCCGCCGGCTTTTATTTCTCTGAACTGTTTGTGTTCACCATCCGCGCCCTCATAGGCAATAAATACCTTGCAACCGACGCAATGCGTATTGCCGATTGCATCTCTGAATTCAAACATGATCGAATTGCCACGCGTATTATTATTTCGAAACAGCTTTAAACCGCCATGGGTGGTATTACCGATAATGTCGAGATCACCGTCGTTGTCAAAATCTATATAAGTAAACGCGGAACTGTGGTCAAAATCGTCCAGCCCGAAGGAAACATGTTTCAGTGAAAACTGCTTGCCCTCTCGGTTGTGGTAAAACATATTCGGCGAATGCGTAGTAGGTCCGACAAAAGCTGCATACACGGACCCGTTGGCTACGTAAATATCCTGCCAGCCGTCGTTATCGAGATCGGCAAACTTGCCGGCCCAGCTCCAGCCGCCGTAATGAACATTTTTCTGTTCGGATAAATCTTCGAATCCGTCTTTGCCATTACTCTTTAGCAAAATATTGGTGACCGGTATCTGCTCGACAAAACCGGAAGTATTGAGTTTTTTCCGTTCCGGGTACCCTTCCACGGCATCGCACAGGGTTTTATACAATGTGTAATGATCGGGGACTTTATCGCAGGCGGCACGGTCCCACTTCACATCGTGTACCCGCTCGGTTACCAGACAATCCCGCACAACATCCTGGCCGTATTGCTCTTTTAATTCATCACACTCTTTAAAATCTTTTACCAGCGTAATTCTGCTCAGCATCCAGATTTTCTGGCATTCTTTGCTTCTAACCGGGTCCTGAATATTTGCGCAGAACTGTGAATCTTTGTACACGGCCGCAGCGCGCTCGCGTTCCGGCGTTTCCGTCCACGAGCCACCCGTCATATAAATATCCAGTTTAAGGTCGTTATTATAGTCGGCAGTATCGATACTCATATTGAGTTCGGGCGATCCCGGAATCAGGTTTTGCTTGCTGGATATCTGTCCGAAACGATTTCCATCGATATTAATGTAAAAACGATCCGGCACCTCGAAATCGTTTCCGACCATCAAATCCATTTTGCCGTCGTGATTGATGTCGCTGATCAGCGAAGAAAGCGTATTACCTTCCACTTCTCTTGGAAAAACTCTTAATGGAAATCCTTCCCATTCGAGATTTTTGTTCAGCAACATTTGATTTTGCGCTTTCGGCCCCGGATTTGCCGTTACTTCACCGCCGTTCCAGTTACCATGAAAAACATCCAGCCAGCCATCATTATTGACATCACCCATGGCCACCGACATCGTCAGTAATGCGGGCCCGTTATCCACTTGGCGCACCGGTAGCTGCTGGCCGCCTGGTGACAGCGGATTCAATACCAAATAATTACCGCCGCCAAAGGTCGTAATATAAAAGTCCAGCCAGGCGTCTTTATTCAAATCCGCCATCGCTACATAAATCACTTCTTTATCTGCCAACTCCGGAACATCCAGGCGCACTTTATGAAACCGCTCACCGTTGATGTTTTGATACAAATCAACACCGCCGGTTTCCGCCACCAGCAAATCCGTCCAGCCGTCATTATTAAAATCTCCGGAAGACAACCCTCTGCCCAGAAAGAACGGTTCAATAAAATTGGTTTCGTTGATTTCGTTGTAAGAATCGATGCCGAAGTCGACTCCCTGGAATTTTGAAAACGGCAAAATGCCTTCTGCTTTCGCCGGTAAAAATGCCGATCGAGTAATCGTCATATTTTCTTTAGCAAAAATTTGCTCTCTCACATACGGTTGAGTCGCCTGCAAACCATGCAATCCAAATTCGGTAATATCACGCCGCGGACCCACAATTTTTTTATCGCCGGACTTACCGAATACCTGCTCTTCATACTGTTGTTCCCATTTGCGCTCCTTGTAGTCGGAATATTCCTGCGAAAAATATCCGGCACACACACCCAGTGCCGTCACAATAGCAAACAACAATAACGCCAGTTTCAAATCAAAAGTTCGCCAGATGATAAATGCCGAATAAACGCTGAAAGTACCGAGTGTAAACAGCAAGGTCATGACCACCACAATCGGCACGTTGGCGGCAAATAATGATTGCGCCAGCATGATATCGAATGCAATCGGCATCGGCAGAAATGTTCCGAACACGCCGATTACCACAACCGCCCAGAACGCCGGTTGCTCGCCAATAAGCGAATTCGGATCCCACACATGCGACACCAATGCGCCAAGAAATCCCGCGACGAACATTAGCGGTACCGTGCGAATCACGATATAGGCGAAGCTGTCCCAGTAATCCTTGATAATGCCCCATAACGCCGCCGGCCAGCTTTCCGCATACGACGGTGTCAAGTCGGGAATTGCGCAGGCGATTCCTTCTTCCGGTGCTTCTTCCTTTGAAATAAACGGCACGATGACCAAAATCAAGAATATCGTGAAGGCCAATTTAATTACGGCCAGATAAAACGGAAACAGCGTAAATAACATCGTCAGTACAATAATATTCAGCGTCGGTGAACTGAACATGACGGCCAGTGACGTCTGCAGACTTCGGCCCCCCTCGTACATGGCTTTTGCAATCGGTGCAACGCAATTGACGCACACTCCCAGCGGTGTACCGGTGACCAAACCGTAGACACTGTTAAGAAATCGATTTCGGGAACGATATTTGGGCAGATATTTGAATAAGGTCATGAATGCCGCTGCGATAAATACGGCAAAGGTCATGCCCTGGCGATTCGTCCAAGCCCAGTTGATGGTCGTAAAGGCAACTTTTTCATAAAAAGGCGAATCTTTATCGAGATGCAAAATGGCTTCGTGCGTCAGCGTATCTTCCAGATGAATGATGCCGGTCATGTCCGCCTTGCCCTGCAAGGTCGGATAACGCGAGGACGTCCAGAACCCGATGGCTATGGCAACGATTACGATTGAAATCAGGATGACTCGCCGATTTTCAAATATGGATGCCTGTTTTAATACTCTTGCCATGTTCCGTCTGCAAAAAAACGTTATGATAAATGGTAACGTCTAAACTTTTCTTTCTCAATTCATGACCCTGGATACCGAGCTTGCGAATCAGGTACTGCAAAAAGCCAGGCAGCTACTGGACCGCCTCGAAAGCACCAAACCAACCCCGCTAAACGATTGCCGGGACAATATATATGCACTTCGCTGGAATAGCGGCCTGGGAGCACAATCTATTGCATGGGAAAACAAAGTTGAGCGGAATGATCTACTGCATATCGAGTCACAGGCTAAACTGCTTTACGATAATACTCAACAATTTGTACGCGGATATCCTGCAAATAATGTATTGCTTTGGGGCTCCAGGGGTACCGGCAAGTCTTCCCTGCTGCAAGCTACCTTGAGTGAATTTTTTTCGCAGGGGCTGCGCGTACTGGAAATAATTCGCAACGATTTTCATGACTGGCCTAATATCGTCGCCTGGGTGCAGCAGCAGCAGTACCGCTTTATTCTGTTTTGCGACGATCTGTCGTTCGACGCCAATGACGATAGTTACAAACAAATCAAAGCCGCCCTGGACGGCTCGCTCAACGCAGTACCGGACAACGCATTAGTATATGCAACCTCAAACCGCCGGCATTTGCTACCGGAAAAAATGACCGATAATTTAACCGCTCAACATATCGACGGCGAAATTCACCATGGCGAAGCGGTTGAAGAAGCGATTTCTCTATCGGACCGATTTGGACTTTGGTTGGCTTTTCATCCCTTAACGCAGGATCAGTATCTGCAAATCGTACAGCACTGGTTGAGCAGGTTTGGTGTTGAGCAGCAGGAAGAAGTTTGGCGGGAAGAAGCGTTGCGATGGGCCTTACAAAGGGGCTCTCGAAGCGGGCGGATCGCGAATCAGTTTTCGCGCCACTACGCAGGCCGTATTTTACTTGGGGAGTAATAAGTTGGATAACATCACGTCATTTCCGCGAAGGCGGAAATCCAGTGAAACTATCGTCGCGAAGCGACGTTTAATGACATTAGTCAGTACTTAAGTAAAAATTGAAGCGTCACTGCGTGACAAACTAATTAACTGGATCCCAATCTAAAAGGGGTCAGTACCCATTTAGAAACTAATGATCCTTCGTCAGATCCATCCCAGCATACAAGCTTGCGACTTCTTCTTGGTAACCGTTAAACATTAACGTTTTACGTTTACGCAATTCGCCGATACGGCGCTCTCTGGCCTGGCTCCAGCGCGGATGACTGACCTCCGGGTTTACGTTGGAATAGAACCCGTATTCCCGCGGTGACGCAATGTTCCAGCTGGTGGGCGGCTGCTCTTCGGTGAAACGTATTTTGACAATCGACTTTATACTTTTATAACCGTACTTCCACGGCACCACCAAACGCAATGGCGCGCCGTTTTGATTCGGTAAAACTTCACCGAATAATCCAACTGTTAATAAAGTCAGCGGATGCATGGCTTCGTCCATGCGCAGTCCTTCCCGATACGGCCATTCCAGAATTTTTCGCCGCTGCCCGGGTAAATTTTCCGGGTCTAATATCGTTACAAACTCTACATACTTGGCTTTACTGGTAGGCTCAAAGCGTTTTAATACCGGCCCTAATTCCACTCCCAACCAGGGA
>JANQOT010000029.1 GCA_028285655.1 Gammaproteobacteria bacterium | reverse complement strand
ACATCATTTATTGATGCAAGGGGATTGGGATATGCGCTGACACCGCGTAACGCAACATTAGCTGCAATGCAGAATTATTGGGTGGATGTCGCGGTTACCAACGTAGCTCCTTATGTCCAGGCAATTGTTGAAGAGGCAGTGATCAAGAAAGCCAATCAACCATCTTATGAGCCGAATCCGGAAATCATTGAAGAAAATTATAAAGGCCTGCAAATTTATTTTGATGCATTGGACCAGCAGCTGAGTAATAAAAAATACGTAGTTTGCGACAAGTATACCTGGGCAGATCTGCATTGGACCGCCTATGCGCATCTATGCTGCTTGGCCGGCTGTGAAGAGTTAATAACCGAAAGACAATTTGTGAATAAGTGGTTTGAACGAATCAAGGTCAAGAAAAGTCAGTGCGGACAAAATGTCGTTGCTTACGATTTACTGCCGGATAGAAAAGAAATACTACAAGGAAACCTAAAATCGGTAGAAATTGAAGATTTTTAATAATTTGAACTAACTTTTAATTGAAATAGAAGGGGTAATTTAGATGCATAAATTTTTGGTAAATATTCGTTATTTTGAGACTCCGGCGTTGATATTCGCCACTTTGGTGGGTCTTGTGATTGGAGGTCCGTGGGTATGGACTGGAGTGGTGCTTTTAATCGCTTCGATAATCGTCGACTGGGCTACCAGCGCAATAAAATCAATTCATTGTGATGTAGCCGGACGGGATGAAGACGGCGAACTATATGGAGTAGACACATTATTAAAAGTAATGATGTGGGCACAGTATCCGGTATTTGTAATGCTGCAGCTTGCGTTAGTCTGGCGTGCTTACGAGTATACGTCCGGCCTGCCTTTTGGTCCCGACGAGATACTAGGCATCGCAATTCATCATGGGGTGACTGGTTGGGAGATGATCGGTGCCACCATTTCAGCCGGTATCTATATGGGTCTGGGTATCATGTTTGGCCATGAGCTCGCGCATACCAAAGGGCCGACTTTTGTACTAGCCCGCTGGATGATGGCGTTAAGCGGTATCGCACATTTCTGCTATGCACATGTTTACAACCACCATCTGGAACTAGGTTGCGAAGATGACCCGGCAACTTCTCCGAGGGGGCGTAGCATTTACGCGCATTACTTGTATTCGCACTTCGGGCAGTCAAGATTCTTGTATGTCATGGAGCAGCAGCGCTTAAAGCGACTGGGTGTACCGTTTATTTCCTGGCAGAATCGCTGGATTCGCGGATACGCAATGAGTTTGCCAACCATTTTCCTGTTCTGGTTTGCTGCCGGCTGGATCGGATTGGCTGTCATGGTCGGTTCCTGGGTGATTTCCGCATTTGAACTCGAAGTACTTAACTACCTTGAGCACTACGGACTTATTCGTGAAAAGAACCAGCCGATCGACTACCACCATTCCTGGGATGTCGGTGAGTCTCCGTTTACACAATGGGGCTTCATCGAAATCGGTCGTCAGGCAGATCATCATGATCGAGGTGAAACTCATTTTTGGGAGCTGGAAGATTGCGGAGCGCCGGATACGGGCTATGGATACTACGCCATGCTTGCATTAATTATGGTGCCGCCGCTATGGGAGCGGTTTATTAAACCGCGTCTGGCAGAGTGGGATGAAACCCGCGCCAGTGAAGGCGAGCGCAAAATTGCAGCAAAAATGAATTACTTGGCCGGTTGGCACGATATGCCACTATGCGAAAAGCCTTAATTTAAATTAATCGAATAAGTTAAAGGAGACAAAAATGAAAACACCATTAGCAATTTTGGCAATCGCGGTGTTCACCGGTGTTGTAGGGTATATTCTTACATTGGTCGGTGTAGGCGCTCATCACTCTGATCCATTTTGGGCGCTTGGCACCTCAATTATATTCTTGGTTGTTTTATTGGTTGATGTTTGGATGTTTTTTGCAATCGCAGGTGAAGATGCGTATAAGTGGAATGTCTGACATTAAATAATTCTAACAATTAAGCAGTTTTTTTAAAGCACGTTTATCTGCGTATAAACGTGCTTTAATTTTGACGGTATTTGAATAAGGGAAAAGAGATCATCAGTGCTTGTAAATTCTAGTTACGGGTAATTACATGGATATTAAAAGTTTCATAGCGGGGGCAATAGTATTTGTTGTTCCCGCTTTTGTTAGTGCAACTAATGGCTATTTTGCGCATGGAACCGGCATAGTGAATCGTTCATTAGCCGGTGCCGGGGTAGCGTTTCCGCAAGATGCAATGGCGTCCGGTACGAATCCTGCCGGAATGGCCTTTGTGGGAAATCGATTCGACGCCGGTCTGGTTATTTTTAACCCGCACCGCGAGTATTCTTCGTCCAGCAGTTTGGCCAATGGTCTTGGCGGTGCTTTTACCATCGGTCCGGCTTCGCAAAAAAGCGGGGACGATATTTTCTTTATACCCAGTTTCGGATTCAACAAAATGATTACAGATCGCGATGCGATCGGACTATCGGTGTATGGAAATGGAGGACTAAATACAACGTATCGAGGCAGCGCCGGGTCTGCGACCTTTGACCCGGACGGCATTGGTCCTGCTCCGGTCACAACTTTTCCGGGTGTGTTTGGCGCCGGCACTGCCGGTGCGGATTTGTCGCAGCTATTTTTTAATTTTTCATATGCACGTAAGCTCAGTGACGATGTTTCGGTAGGCATCAGCCCGATATTGGCGATTCAGTCATTTAGAAGCAATGGTTTAAGTGCTTTTGGCGGATTTACCGAGTCGTTTGTTAATAGCGGTTTTACCCAGTTACCAACTGATCTCACCGAAAATGGCCAGAATTATTCGTTTGGAGGCGGGCTTCAAGTAGGTTTGCTGGTAAAAGATCTGATAGGCAGTACAGATGTGGGAATTTCCTATCGTTCCAGAATCTGGATGGATGAATTTGATGATTACTCGGATTTATTTGCTGAAAACGGTGATTTCGATGTTCCTCCCACGCTTTGGGTTGGCTTTGCTGCGGAACTCACGAAAGATATTACACTTGTGTTCGATTTTCAAAAAATATGGTACGACCAGGTAGATGCGATCGGCAATGATTTCGATCGATTATTTAATTGTCCTGCATTAGGTGGCACCAATAGTGAAGCGTGCCTGGGGGGTGACGACGGCGCGGGCTTTGGTTGGAATAATGTCAATGTGTATAAACTAGGTTTGCAATGGCAGGCGACCGAAAATACCACATGGCGAGTCGGCGTAAGTCATTCCGACCAACCCATAGACAGCGACCAGATTTTATTCAATATATTGGCGACCGCTGTAGTTGAGGATCATATAACAGCCGGTTTTACCTACAAAACTCAACACATGGGTGAGTTTAATTTTGAAGCGATGCATGCGTTTCATCATTCGCAAGACGGGATTAACCCGCTTGATCCTACCCAAACAATTCGAATAAAAATGAAGCAGTTCGAAGTCGGGTTTGGCTGGTCCAAGAGATTTTAACGAAATTAAATTATTCAGAGATCGATATGTACCACATAGTTTCAACTGAAAAACCGTTTGAACAGGCATCTGCAGATCTTGAGCAAGCAGTAAAGAACAACGGCTTCGGCGTTTTACACATTCACAATTTAGGTGACACCTTGCGCAGTAAAGGTGTGGAATTTAAAGAGCAATGCAAAGTTTTTGAAGTATGCAATCCAGGTCATGCCGCCAAAGTTTTATCAGCAGATATGCGCTTGAACATGGCGCTTCCCTGCAGAATTTCCGTGTATACGGAAAACTCGACCACTAAAATCGGTTTAATTAAACCAGAACAAATTCTGGCGTCATTATCCAGCGATGAGTCTTTGATGCAAACTGCGCAGGAAGTCGAGGAAAGTGTAATAAAAATGATAGAGGATGCAAAATAACAAAATTGACTTGCTAGCTGTTTTCAATACAATTCGATTTATTGTCAGCTAGCGCAAGTTTTTCCTTCCGCGTTAACTTCTTGATTTCCAATTCTCGTTTGCTGGCTTCGCTACGATTTTTGTGTGGTTCCCTGTATATTAAATTGAGCGGCGCTTTTCCACGGGTATATTTTGCGCCGTGTCCCAATTCATGCGCCATAATCCGCTTGTCCAAATCATTGGTAATGCCGGTATACAGGCTGCCGTCATTGCATTCAAGTATATAAACTGACCAATTCATGCCTATTACTTACAATGGATAGAGTCGGGAATCAGCTTAGTGAATGACATTCTAAATGGCAAGAAGGTAAAAAATTTCCGGTAAATTAACCGTTTAGCGTTCGCAGTCCAGGCAGCCTATAATGCCGGAACCAAATGTAATCAATTTAAGGTAGTTAAGGTCTTTTGGGCATTATATTAATTGTATAGTGGTATTTGGGTATGTTTATTTTAAAGAGGGCAAGTCGATGAGAATGGTTTGTTTACTGGGTTTTATACTGCTTTGTCCCATGCAGTTGACAGCGAATACGCTGGCAGAGGATCTCGACGAATTTGTAAAGCAGTATTTGGAAAAAACCCCCGAGAATGTTCGTGATGATCATCAAAAAGGTATCGACGAACTACAGCAATCCGGGATTCTAGAGCAAGCTCTTAATATAGGAGACACTGCGCCGGAGTTCGTGTTGCCCAATGCAGTAGGCGCTAATATTTCACTATATGACTCATTGTTAAGAGGTCCGGTTGTTCTTGTGTGGTACCGGGGCGGCTGGTGTCCCTATTGCAATTTGCAGTTACAGCATATTCAAAAAAAGCTTGGTGACATTGAAGCAGCCGGAGGGCAGGTTATCGCTATCTCTCCTGAATTGCCGGATAAAACAATGACCACTAAAGAACGTCATAAGCTCGAATATCAGGTATTAAGCGACGTAGATAATAATGTCGCTGATGATTATCGTCTGGCTTATTCGGTTCCAGATTATGTGGTCGATCATTACGACCTATCCATTACTTTAAATGAGTACAACGGCAACGACACCAGGAGATTACCGTTAGCCGCCACTTACATTATTGATAAATCGGGTGTCATCGAATACGCGTTTTTAGACGCCGATTATAAAAACCGCGCAAGTCCGGAAGAAATTATTACAATACTTAAACAGCTAAAAGCGCGCTAATTAACGGATATAATTGGTGCTTTTTAATGTCGTTTGATTTTTTTATGTAATAAATGCTGGGTGTATGCCGTGCGTGACTTCCTGTTTTTGTGCAGAGATTTCTGATTACACCAAAAGGCGTAGTGAATCGGATCGATATTTAAACGTTCAAAAAATTTTCTGCGATTAGTTAATAAAACAATGCTTTTATCTGTATTCGCCAGCCATTGCTCATAATTAGCGTGAAAACTCTGTTTGTCCGCTGCTAATGCTTTCATTTTGTACCAGTCTTCTCTTGTGTACCAGGGGATGCCGATGACTTGTGCTGAGTTTTTATCTTTGCGGGCAACAAATTTTCGAAAAGTATACAAAGGTAATCCGATGGTATCGACCATACGTTTTACCAATGATTCTGACGGCTGAAATTTCACAGGGAACTTTTAGTGCGGTTTCAATATGCAAAAAGCTTAATACAAAATATAAAAGACGATAAATACCTATCGACCGTTTAAATCGCCGCTTTAGCCAAAACTGATAATAGGTTCGAATTAAATTGTGAACTGGTTCTACTATTGATTTATTGCGCGTAGCTTTCTAATAGCGCTGGACTCCGTCTTTTCAATAGTATCCGTTTTTTCACCAAGTGATTTTGCCACTTCGCTTGCCGTTTTTTGAGGTGTGAGTGATACTCCGTTACGTATACGTAGCACCCTTAAGCTGTGACGTTCATCAACATTGTTAATACCATAACGCAAATGTAATACTTTAGCTTCGATAGAAGTTAAAGTCTCGAGTGTTTCATCGGACATGTTAGTTTCTCTTTAATTTCTGATTTAGCGTGAACAATTCAAGCGATATTTTTATATATAGGGCAATTATAAGGGGCTGGAGCTAACAAGTAGTGAGCGTACTCACACGGATTTAGTCAGGCAAAAAGCTGCAAACCGGCTTTTCGTAAATTTGTGAAATTGAACGCATCAAATTTAGTTGTGCTGCTTAAACAAATGCTCGTCAGAGTGTTTATTTTGTATAGTATTGGAATATACTGTTAAAAAAACTATAAATTGTTGCTAGCTGCGTAATGTTTCGTGAAGAGCCGCCATCGACTAAAACCTTAAAAAAGTTTTTTATCGACCGCAATAAAGAAATAGAGTGCGCGGGTATGCTCGATTGCGTCGCGCATATGATTATTTCGATTGAAAGTCCGCAAGATACCGTGAAAATAGCACTTGAATTTATGGGTCGGACCTTAGCCACGTGTCGTGCAGATGCTGGTTTTGCCACCCCGACTGATCGTGAATATTCTCCTTTATCTGCGTATAGCAGCTCTGCATCTAAGCCGCCTACAATGGATGATTTTGTTATTTCAAACCAGCACGATTCTATGCAACGCGTGTGGCAGCAAAGTACGCCGGTTAAGTATGAAGATGTTAACAACAACCCTTTGCTGGAAGGTGTGCGTGAGCCGCTGGTGAAAATAGATTGCAAGTCGATGATGATGCAGCGGCTGGTATGGGACGGAGAGCCAATCGGAATATCATGCGTAGACCATACCACGCATAACCATGCCTGGTCTGACGAAGAAGTGGCATTTATGGATCAATTCTGTAATTCCTTTTTCGCGCCGCTCGCAGGTATCAGTAATTATTGGCATAACCCCTCACTTCATCAAATGTTTAAAAAACCCAGCGAATCTGAGCTGGCGGCGATAAGACTCGCGGCACAGGGTCTCAGTTATAAGCAAATTGCTAGTAAACTCAATAAGTCAGTCCGGACTATTGATAACCAACTTCAGAACGCACGTCAGCGACTGAATGCGTCCAATCAGATTGAATTGATCAAAAAATGCGCGCCGTGGCTGGGTTAGGAATTAATTTCATTTATTCTCAATATAAATTTTTATAGCAGGACTATAGGGTGTTTTCCTCATTGTTTTGATTGACAACTTAGTAAAGTATGTACCCAGGCTAAAAATATTTTAATGTCAATTAATCTGGGAGAGAGCTATGGGTAAAATGTCATGCTTTGCCGGCGCGCAAGATATGAAGCTAAGTTCGTTGAATGTCGATGGTGTTAATGCATTTCTGGACGATGTCGTGTCTTCAAACGATCCAAATGCACCAATTACCTGTGGGTTTTTTCGTATGGAAAAAGGCAATCCACTGGAGTACACATATACCTATGACGAAACTAAGATAATTGTGGCGGGAGAAATGACAATATCTGAAGCCAACGGCGAAACAGTAAATGTTAAGCCCGGAGATGTACTTTATTTCGCAAAAGGTGCAAAAATTACGTTTAGCTCTCAATCATTTGGGGTAGGATTTTTTTGCGGACAAAGACAATTAGGTGAGGCTTGATAATTCAGAATAAATTTAGTGAACGATTGAATGTATTACGGGGGTAGTACCATGAAATTTTGCAATTCTAATTTAATATATTTTATATGTGCACTTGCGTTTGCAGTCAATGGAATTGCCTACGCAGAAAACGAAGAACATATAAAAGATTTAACTAAAGGCGACCCATACTATTACACCAGTGATCAGGCAATCACCGATCACGACGGTCAAAAGTTGTTGGTAGGTCAGGGCCGCCCTAAGACAACACACTCCAGTATTCCTCACTTGCCAGTATATTCCGGATACATGAACACCAACTACACTTATCGGTTTGTAAACGTGGTCGAACAGACCATGACTATGATCGGTGAAGGAAAGCATGGTCTGTGGAGGGTGCAGGATAATGGAACGATTCGAGAGTATCGGAAAAAAGATGCTAAAGGACTTAAGCAAGGTGATGACATATTTGCCAACGCCAATCTTTCCACTATAGAAAGTGACTATAGCAGTTATTTGCCTGAAGAAAGCTGGGACGGATATAAACATCCACATCAGCAAGTAACCGAAGACGGTCGTTTAAATTTTATCGACTTGCCATTGCATCATCCAAAGTACAAAGGAAAGTATGACGATCATGTTGCAATTGATCTGCCGCATTTTTATTGCACCATGTCGGCTAATCAATATCCCTATGCTCGCAAAGCGGTCGATTATGCGTTCAGTCAACCGGCTGCAAGTCAAGTCGGCCCGCTTGGAAAACGTGCCGGGCTGGATGTGAATGAACTGTACACAAAAGTTCTAAGAGTTGATTTGTTTCCGGACGCACGCGCGTGGATTAATGTTGGCGGTGAAGATGAATCTACCGTCGACTGGCAGGCTGTGGATATCAGTAAAACCAATGCTGAGTTTTACTTAATCGAGCGTCCGTTCTTTAATGAACCCTACCTGTTTATAACCGCGGTATTCGATAATCCGGATAACCAGGATTTTCAGTATGTGCGACCGCACGGTCCATATTACGAGCATGTAAAAAGTAAAGGCCATGAAGTAAAAACTGAAACGACATTTGAACCACGGTTTCACTTGGAAAACGGTGAAGTGGCCGCTGCCAAAGGACTTCCTGTTTACGGTGTCCATCATCCCAACCGTGCAGCCTTTGGCGGCGGTGGAGCATGTCCGTTAAAAGGCGGCGATTGGAGTAACTATCCTAAAACTACCGGTGCGGCGGGTTGGCCAACCAACTATGAAGAAATTACTCCTCTTTGCGACGGAGTTCTGGTCGACATTAAGTTTTTCGCCAATCTGGACGGAAAGGACTGGGATGATCCACATAAATACCTTGCCAATGCAGGTCAGGGTAGCGAGGAAGTCACCTATACTTTGCAGCCCGGCGAGTATGGTGTATTTACTGATCCATACAATAAGGAGCGTGGTGTGAAAAATCCCCATGCGGAAGATTTAGATGGCGAAGTGAAGCTAAAGTACCCGACTGTGCAAAAACCAGTTACGCCAGTTCAATAATAGTCTGAAATAATTGGAAACCCCGGCTGTGTGAACAACCGGGGTTTTTTGTGCCACACTGTTGATATGAAATTTGCACGTTTATTGTTGAAGATAAATCTCGGCAGGTATGTTTTAGCTGTATTATGGCTTACTGGCCTGACAATATTTTCCGGACAGCGCATTGCCCACGGCGATCAGGAAGAAAGTTTTGCTGCTGAAGTGATACATGGCGAGCGTTTGTTTTTGGAAACGCGATTTGCACAACGCTTTTATAGATTCTTGCAAAAAAGTGGTAACGTCAATAAGACTATCGATGTTGGCGATCCAGTTTTAAACAAAACCGTGCGTTTTTTCGGCTTGCCACCATACCAAATTCCATTTACTGATGGACCTTTTAAATCTCAATCTTTTAATTGCCGCAGTTGCCATTTGGTTGACGAGCACGTGATACAAAAAGAACTGGGAATGCGCACATATGTTGATTTCGCGTCTCGCAGCCCGGTGCCGCACCGCGAGGATGATTTACTGGTAACTACGCGTAACTCTCCAACCTTAGTCGGAATAGCTGCCCCAAGAGAAAATTTTGTATTGCACGTCGACGGTGAATTTTCATCATTACAGCAGGTAATTATTGACACTCTTACGGGTCGTAATCTGGGATGGTTACCGGGAGAATATGAAATTGCGATCGATCATATTTGCCGAATTCTTAGGGAAGATAACGGTCGAGGAGCGTTAGCAGCTGAATTCGGTGGCCATTCTTATGCGGAAATATTTTCCGGCCGAAAAAATACGCGACAACCAGTTTCAAAAAGCTATTTAATCGCCGAAAATAAACGCATTGACGTAGATAAAAGCTCCTGTGAGCAGGTGGTTGAATTATCAGCTACATTGATCAATCAATATATTCGTGACCTGAGATTTGCGCAGGATGAAACTATTCTTTCGCCATACGATATTTTTTTACAAGTAAACGGGTTACCCCTCAAGCCGAATTATGAAGAAACCGCTCAACAATACAGTCGGCGAATATTGCATTTAATTGAATCCAAAGAAAAAAATAACCTGTTGAAATTCATAGATAACAATCCAAATACCGATGATGGAGGTTTTCGTTTTCATGATCAGGAATTTGTGTTTGGTGAACAACAGCTTGCGGGGATGAAATTGTTTTTTAAGCAGCAAGACGATAGTACGCAAGGGGTAGGGAACTGCATTGCATGTCATCCTGCACCGGAGTTTACCGACTTTGGTTTGCATAATATCGGTGTCACCCAAATAGAATATGAAGCAATTCATGGCGCTGGTTCATTTAATCGATTGCCAATTCCAAATGTTGCGCAGCGTGAAATGCAAGCTGAGCAATTATTGCCGGCGACCCATCTACATCCGACCAGACAGGGTCTGTTTCGCCGTCCTGCCGCCGAGTACAACAGCATGTTTACGGATCTGGGAGTGTGGAATATTTATCTAAACAAAGATTACCCGTTGCCACAAAAGGCATTGAAAAATTTAATCTGCAGTCAGCCGGAGCTGTGTGCAACAGAAGATCAGGCGCTGGAGCGGTCAATCGCAAGATTTAAAACGCCAACTTTGCGGAATTTGGGCCATTCTGCACCCTATATGCACAATGGCCAGATTAGTGATTTGCATGCAGTGCTGGGATTTTATTTGGCGGCGTCAAATAGTAGTCGCAACATGCTGCTAAGAAACGCAGATGAGGAATTGAGTAAAGTGCATATTACAGCAGTAGATATCCAGCCTTTAGTGTCATTCCTTATTTCGTTATACGAAGATTATCACTAATCAGCTAAATAGTATTCCACAGTTGAGACTACGCGTATTTTTTTAATATGCGGATTATTTTTATCGCGTGGCAGAATACTGAATTGTCCTTGCGATGCGCGTTTAATTTTTCCCAACGAACTTTTTGAGTCTGCTGCGAATTTCTCCGCGACTTCCCGTGCTTTTTTTGTTGCTTCTTCGATCATCTCGGGTTTAATTTCGTTTAGCCGTGTAAACAAATATTCAGTTTGAGATTCATAATTTCCACCGGTAAATACTATTCCTTGTTTACCCAGTTCAGACAGCGAACTTTTCACCGATCGAATCGCTTCTACATTTTCGGAATATACGGTAACAGTCTGTAATGCGGTATAACGAAACTCGTAATTTCCGGAAGCGCTGTATTGCTGAGCGGATTTATCCGTAATTGCAGGTGCCGACAATGAAATCTCATTTTCCGTGACGCCGTGCTTGTCCAGGAATGTTTTTATTTTTAGAAAACTGCTGTCGATGGAATCGTACAAATCTTCCAGCCTGTTACTGGCGGCAGTAAATTGTATCGGCCATATAACAATATCGGCCGGATATTCGCGTTCCGATAAACCCTTGGCAGTTACGGTTCGTTCGTATTCCTTAACCTGGATAGCAGCATTTCCCAGAATATAGCCCAGTGCGCACAAGCCAAGCGCAATGAATAATCCAAGAATAAATGAATTCGCTCTATTATGTTCGGGCAAGAGAGGAAACCTCGCTGGAGTAAATCAAGTCGACGGCTTAATACTACCGTATTGCAGGCATATTTAAAGCAATTAGTAAAAAGAATTCGGTAATTGGGAAAATCTGTTTTTGATATTATTTGATAAGGAGATGTAAAACTATTTTACACGCTGCATGAATTACGTCGACTGATTGAAAATAAAATAGCTACAGTTGTGATCGTAGTTCGACAGTATTTCCTTCCGGATCCTTAATATAAATAGAACGCCCCATGCCCTGAGCGCCGTAACGGTCGGCAAACTCGCCCGCAGTGATATTATGAGATTTCAGGTGACTGGTTATTTCCTGTTCGGAAATAGCTTTAAGTTGCAGGCAGAAATGATCCAAATTGTTCTCTGTCGAGGTAGGTGGCCCCCCGCCCAGCTTGCCAAGTTTCCCGTCGATAGCCACTAAATCGATTAGCGCATTTCCGGCTCTTAACTGAACGAGTCCGAACTCGGGCGCAGTTTCTCGTTCCACTTTGCACCCCAACACTTCACAGTAAAATTGCAGCATTTGTTCAAGCTTGCTGGTTCTTAAAACAATATGGTCGATTTGAAGAATTTCCATATTTTTGATGATTTCTGTTGCTGGATCAGTTTATAAAAATTGCTCGATCCAGTGAGTTAAAGCGCACTAATAATGAATTATAACTCACTGAAAATAAAGGAATTTAATTCATTGCGCGATGCCTAAACTGGCTGCTATGAAAACTTGTTGCCAATATAGCCAAGTCACTTTCTCGAAAACAGGCCTGTATCTACAATGCTTCTAATTTGGTCGATTTCGACTCATTTGCTCGGCCAATTGAGTCAAACTTGAAATCGTAACATCTGGCTGAAATTCCCAGGGGTCGAATTGATCTGTCGCTGCTCTTTGTACCCAGGCAGCATGCAAACCAGATGATTTTGCACCGATAACGTCAAATGCATTGCTGGAAATTAACCAGACTTTATCGGCCGCCGAATTTACCGCTTTTAACAGATGTGCGTAAACTTCAGGGGAAGGTTTAAAAGACTGGACTTCGTCCACACTGACTATACAGTCAAATGAATCGTATATACCGGCGTTTTTTAATAAATTTGTAACTGCGTCCATTGTACCATTTGAAAAAGCGCATAATGTATGGTTTTCAGACTTCAATTGTAATAGTGCAGCTTTAACATCATTGAATACCGGTAGCTCATTGTAAGTATTTAAAAGCGAATGTTTTTGAGTGTCGGTTAATGGTGTGTCAAATTGTTTGCAGGTGAATTCAAGTGCGTGTTGGGTGCAAATAGAAAAATCACGGTATTGCTGCATTAACCCGCGTCGAAAAGAATACTCCAGTTGCTTGTTTCGCCAAAGTGCGGAAAAATCCTTCGCCCGCTTGCCGACTATATCCTGCAACTGCTGCAATACTCCCTGTGTATCGATCAACGTTCCGTAGACGTCAAAAGCCAGTGTAAGTGCCATGGTGTGATTTTAAAACTATATGCCTGAATATGCGAATTCATTATTTATTGATTCAGGATAGGTTTATAATATTAAACAGGGGATTGGTTCGTAATAATCCATAAATAACCAGGGTCCGATGGTTTATGATTATTGGTATTCCCAAGGAAGTTAAAATAGCGGAAAGCAGGGTGGCTTTATTACCCTCTGCCTGTGCGCAGTTAGTCGCAGCAGGGCATGAAGTAATTGTGCAGCATAATGCCGGTATCCTGAGTGGTTATAGCGATGATGAATTTATAACAGCAGGATGCACAATTAAGAATGCTATTGCCGATATATACGAAAGCGCCGAATTAGTCGTTAAGGTAAAAGAACCGCAACCAGAGGAGTACGACTTAATTCAGAGTAAACATGTTTTATTTGGCTATTTGCATTTAGCCGCCGCCGGAGACCTGGAGCAGGTCTTGCTTGATTCCGGAGCCGTTGCAATTGCATTTGAAGATGTTACTGATGCAGCCGGAGGATTGCCATTATTAAAACCAATGAGCGTTATTGCAGGCAAATTAGCGGCACAATACGCCAGTGTGTTATTGCACAAAAATAATGGTGGGCGTGGCATATTAATTGATGGCATGGACACGGTAGAAGGAGCGGTTGTAACTGTACTCGGTTATGGTTCTGCCGGTGAAGCGGCAGCGACTTATTTGGAACGTCTGGGTGCAAAAATTACTGTGATAGATAAAGTAAAAGACAAACTGGAGCAGGCTAAAGCACTTGGTGAGTTAGTAGCAGCTGTGGAAGCTACTGCTGATAATATTGAGCAAGCAGTTTGTGCATCTGATGTGGTAATTGGTGCAGTTTTAGTGCCAGGTGCGCGAGCTCCGGTGATTGTAAAGAAAGCATGGGTCGCGAGCATGCCAAAAGGTGCGGTAATTGTCGATATTGCAGTTGATCAGGGTGGATGCATTGAAACAACCAAAGCTACGACATACGATGAACCGACCTACATTGCTGAAGGTGTTGTGCACTTTGCGGTACAAAATATTCCGGCAGCCGTGCCTAGAACCGCGTCGCAAGTTTTATCCCACGCCGTCTTGCCTTCTGTAATAAAAATTGCCGACAGTAAGTGGCAGTATGATAAGCATCTCGTCGCAGGTTTGTGCATACAAGACGGAGAGCGGAAATGAGTATTTTTGCTATTCCCAAAACTCCGCCAAAAACAATTTTATTCGACTGGCATGCGACCCTGGTGGATACCCATGATGCAATGTACCACGCGATCGATGAAGTATTGCCGAAACTGCGCGAACTGAGATTGATAAACAGGTTGGTGAAAACCGAAGATAGTAAAACCCTGGAAGATGCAAAACTGGTCAAGTATGTACGCGAACATTATAAATTACATCCGAAAATCAGGTCTGATAGAAAAGTGTCACGGACTGATATTTTTCAGGTGTTGTTCGGAAGCGATCAAGAGGCCAAAAAAACCGTGCATCATGCGTTCGACCAGGCGTATCGTAATTACTATGGTGAAGTGCATCCGTTTGAAGAAGGCATAGAAGAAATGCTGTTTGATTTAATCGAGTTAAATCTTAATGTGGGGGTCTTAACCAATAGAAACAGGGAATTCATGGAGCATGAGTTGGCGGTGGTTAATGGCACCGGTTGGCAGCAGTTTTTCCATACAGTGGTTTGTGGCGACGATGTACCGCATAGAAAACCTGCGCCTGATCAAATACTCAAAGCGCTGCAAGATCTTGAGGTAGAACCAGGTGCTGATTGCTGGTATATCGGTGACAGCACTACAGATATTATTGCAGCCAAAGAGGCAAACGTAACCGGTATCTTTTACAACGGCGCTGGCTGGAATCAGGAATGGATCGACAAGATATTTCCCGGAACCGTTTCACACCCGCATCGGCCGGATGCAGTAATACAGGATTTTAAAGAACTAATGCACCTGGTTCGAGTTGAGGTTTTTGCTGTTTCTGAATAAAGCCTACGAATTTTTTTTATGTTTTTTCATTTTATCCAGTGCAGCTAATGCGTTTTGCCTGGCGATGCTGTGATCGACGATTGGCAAGGGGTAATGACTGCCTAGTTTAATTCCGCTGTCTTTAAGTATTGACTCCGGTGTTTGCCAGGGAGCATGAATAAACTTATCAGGCAGTTTTGCCAGTTCCGGAATCCATTTGCGAACATAAGTCCCGTGTGGATCAAATTTATTGCCCTGCAGTATCGGGTTGAAAATTCGGAAATAGGGTGCGGCATCGGCGCCGCATCCGGCCACCCATTGCCAGCTTGCAGAATTGTTGGCCAAGTTTGCGTCGACAAGCGTGTCCCAAAACCAGGCTTGTCCGTCCTGCCATGCTATCAATAAATCTTTGATTAAGAAAGATGCGACAATCATTCGCACTCGGTTGTGCATCCAGCCGGTCACCCAAAGCTCTCGCATCCCGGCATCGACGATCGGGTAACCGGTTTTGCCACGTTGCCAGCACTGCAGCATTTTTTTGCTGCGTCGCCATGGAAACGCCGCAAACTCTTTCTTAAACGGTTGTTCGGGAAAATGCGGCCAGTGAAACAAAAGATTATGTGAAAAATCGCGCCAGATTAACTGGCGGGTGTAGGGTGATTCACTGTTACTGTAATGATGATCGCTTTGCTCAATTGCTGTCCAGATTTGACGAGGGCTGATTTCGCCGAAATGCAAATGAGGAGATAAGCGTGAAGTGCCCGCGATATCAGGTCTATTGCGTAAATCTTCATATTGATTAACGGGTTCATTTAGAAAGTCATGCAGCATTGCATGTGCGCCTGCTTCGCCGGGATTCCAATTAGAATCGAAACTTTCCGCCCAATTTGGATTTGTCGGTAATAGCTGCCAGTCTGCCAGCGTGTCAGACGCCAGATTATTTGAATATGTTTTTAAAGATTTAGGCGCCTTTAGCGGTGTGTGCGTATGCGGTTGCTGCATACACGCTTTGTAGTAGGGCGTAAATACTTTGTACGGCTCACCATTCAGTGTATGTACTTGCTCCGGCTCGTGCAGCAAATAGCCTTTATATCGCTTTACTTCTACTTTCGATTTCAGCCTATGGTTTAGTTCTTGCTCCAGCTTAATGCTTTCCGGCTCGTAATGGCGTGTAAAATACAGACTTTGGGCTCCAGTTTCGCTAATAATTCGCTCAAGTTCCTTTTTACTGTCGCCAAGACGAAGCACCAATGAAGTATTTAGTTTTCTGAGCTGTTGCATTAGCCGGCTTAGGCTATGATGCAGCCACCAGCGACTGGCGCTCCCGATTCGCCAGGGCGAGGAATGCGATTCATCCAGAATATAGAGACAAACTACCGGCCTGCCAGTATTGACTGCCGCATTTAATGCGGAGTTATCGCTTAAGCGTAAATCCCGCCGAAACCAATAAATTACCGGTGTTTCCATTAAATTATTCTAGTTTAGGTGAATAAATAAGTGTAAAAAGCATCAAAGCAGTATACGGTAACAGTATTAACAATGTCTGATCGGCGAAATAGTGAGCTTGTACTGCACATTTTTTTATGAGTCATACTCTGCGATACCAGTAAAATAGGACTTATGCATTAGCGCCGCATTGAATATAGGGAATATCTATAAGTGAGTAGTTGCTGTAATACTGAAAATCAACAACCTTCGTGTCATACAAGTAAAGGCCCGAAGGATTATTTGCTGTGGGGCTCATTGCTGGGTGTGGTCGTATTATATGGTTTGTATTGGTTATTTCCATCGGTAACACATCAAAGCGAAACATTGCATGTATTGGCGCATTCCGTATTTGAATTGATGAACATTATATGGTGGGGCATTGCATTGGGAATCGTTATGATTGCGCTGTTATCTAAAGTACCGCGTGAATTTGTCGTAGCTGCATTAGGAACGGGAAATGGTCTGAGCGGAATTATTCGAGCAACGATTGGAGGTGTTTTACTGGATTTGTGTAACCACGGCATTTTAATGGTAGGGGCAAAATTATACGAGCGCGGTGCCAGCGCCGGACAAGTCATTGCTTTTTTGGTGGCAAGCCCATGGAATTCCTTTTCGCTTACGCTCATATTGCTAGCGTTGGTTGGTATCAAGTGGACACTATTATTTATTCTCGCATCCATGTTGATTGCAGTTATTACCGGATGGCTTTATGAAGCCTTTGTTCACAAAGGCGTGTTGCCGAATAACCCGCATCAAATAGATTTACCCGATAATTTTAGGTTTTGGCCGCAAGCGAAAAAAAGTTTTGCTGCAACAAATTTCAATGCAGACTATATTTTTAGTATGGCTAAACAGGGGATCAGTGAATCGCGCATGGTGATGCGCTGGATTCTGTTTGGCGTATTGCTGGCAAGTTTAATTCGCGCATTTATCGATACTGCCGATTTTCAAAATTATTTTGGTCCGACCCTGGCAGGACTCGGCCTGACATTACTTGCTGCAACTATAATAGAAGTATGCTCTGAAGGCTCTACACCAGTGGCGGCTGATCTGCTGACTCGCGCAAAAGCACCCGGCAATAGTTTTGCATTTTTGATGGGAGGCGTATCTACTGATTACACCGAGATTATGGTGCTTAAAGATACTACCAAGTCCTGGAAAATAGCTTTGTTTTTACCGCTAATTACATTGCCGCAAATTTTTGTACTTGCCTGGTTGGCCAATATGCAAGTAGTTTAAGTACGATAAAATCAAGAAAAATTAAATTTTATCCAGTCCCGGGTTACCGTCCACACCGACCAATTTCGGCGTATTTAATTTATCGAACTTTACCGACTTGCTGTGTTTAATATAGGTAGCCACTTGTTCCCAAACAGGCGGGCCGGGGGCCTTTTCGTTGACAGTCGCCCAGCCGGCAACCGGATAGGATTTATTTAATTCAACTGCAGTGCCGTCATCCAGTGTCATATTACTGATACGCTTACCGATGGATTCATTTGGATTGCAGGTATAGTCCATGCCGCCGACCCGCACCATGTCGCCGCCTTGCTGAAAATAGGGGTTGGGGTTGAATAAATTGTCGCATACGTCTTCAAGAATTAGCTTTAGATTTTCGCCGGTCATTTCGCGCCGGTAAGTTTCCGGATAGGTCATACAGGTTTGATCCAGTACATGCTCCATTGTGATTGAACTGTTCACCGGTACAGTAGTGCCCCATCGAAACCCTGGCGACAGTGAAATCTGCGCGTCGTTTTCCTGCCGCAGAGCATCGCAGATTAATTGATCGAATGTGCCGTTAAAGTTGCCACGCCGATACAACGTTGTTTCGGTTTCGCCCAATACTTCGGATAGCCATTCCAAATGCGGTTTGCGAACCGAGTGAATGTAGTTTTCCATTTCCGGATCAGGCGATACAAAATTGGAAAATATCGGGAGTAATTTGTATCGATAGTTCTGTAGTTTGCCGTTTTTAATGTCCAGATCCATAACGCCCAGAAATTTGCCGTTTGAACCGGCGTTGGTAACCAAAGTGACGCCCGCCGGGTTATTAATTTCCAGTGCTCGTGGAATGCCGTCATGAGTGTGGCCACCCAGAATGATATCTATGCCGGTAAGTGTCGATGCCATTTTTAAATCAACATCGGCACCGTTGTGCGAGAGTAAAACCACTACGTCCGGTTGGTGGCGCTGTCTGATTGTATTGACCAGATGCTGCATTTCGCTGTCGTTGATGCCGAATGTCCAGTTCGGTATAAAGCGTTTGGGATTGGCAACCGGTGTGTAGGGAAATGCCTGGCCAATGACTGCGATACGGCAATTAGCAAGTTCTTTAATTGTATAAGGTTTGAAAACATGCCCGGAGTCTTCGTCGAACACATCGATACCTTCAAACAATGCTTCTTCGGTGGCAAAGATGTTCTGGGCAATAAATTCACCGTTAAATGCGTCGATATTCTTTAACACCTGTTGATCATGATAGGTAAATTCCCAGTGCCCGGTCATTATGTCTACGCCCAGTAAATTACATGCACCGACCATATCCATTCCCAGGGTTTGCAAGGCAGTTCCGGATCCTTGCCAGGTATCGCCGCCGTCAAGTAGCAAACAATTTTGTTCGCCCGCGATCGAACGCAATTGTTTGACTACAGTAGCCAGGTGGGCGAATCCGCCTACTTTGCCGTAGGATTCGACAGCGGCATTGTAATCCAGATGAGTAAATGCATGAGTCAGTAGTTCATTCCCGCTTAACTCAAAGTAATCAAGTAATGCACGGCCCACCAGGTGAGGCGGTTTACCGGCAGCATTACCGATACCGATGTTGACGTGGGGTTCTCGAAAATAAATCGGCATTAATTGAGCATGGCAGTCGGTAAAATGCAGTAGACGTGCGGAGCCGAATTTAGGTACCGCATACATGTCCTGCGGAAATTTTGTGCGCGCGAATCCCGAACCCGGTAGTAGCCCCTGCATACATGCAATGGTCAGGAGCTGGATAAATTCTCGTCGGTCAAGCATAGTTGAGGGGTGTCGGAATTGAGGATTTTATGAAGCAAGTAAATTCTAGGTAATTATCGTAACTCATTGAAAAAAATAAAGTTAAATTTCTACATAAATTTGGTGTCTTGACTTGGGAGTGAATCCAAGTATGTTGCCTGCTCGCTGAACCATTTGCAGTGGTTCTCGAATTCAAGAATAGTAATATTACAAGAATAACAAGTGCGTGTTTGGGTGTAGTATTGATCATGCCCTGCACACATACAAAGAGTGATGGTGATCTGTGTTGGTTCCTTCGCAGCGATAGACAGTGAACCCCGCCAGGCCCGGAAGGGAGCAACGGTAGCCGTTGACTCGGGTG
>JANQOT010000097.1 GCA_028285655.1 Gammaproteobacteria bacterium | reverse complement strand
GCCCATGATGGAACCGCCGAAAAAAGCCACGTCCAGCGCACTGTCGAGGCCGTGCTGGTTGGCCGCGACGGTGGTTCGCACATTCGCATTGGTCGCAGTGTACATGCCGATATACCCGGCGCCGGCCGAACATACCGCGCCGACCACAAAGGCCACAGCGGTCGGCATGCCCAGATCGGACATCCATAAAGCGACCGTTACAATAGCGGCAAACACAAACAGAATGGAGTACTCGCGACGCATAAACGCCATCGCGCCAATATGAATCTGATCGGCAATCTCGCGCACTTTTCCTTCGCCCGGGGAATACTGCAAAACGACGCGATAAATAACAAAAGCGGCTACTAGCCCAAAAATACCGAGGGCTACGGGTAAATGATGGTAGGACATCCTTAGTTTAACTCCTGGTTTATGATGTGCTTGGCTATGAGGGGTTCAGATTGAGTGGCCCACATCGATTTGTACTTCTTATAATTGTGGAAATGCTCCAAGTATCCTGCCCACTCATTATATAATTGATTTGTTCAGAACAGCTACCATTTGCCGGCACCGGACAGACCGCAACTTCTTTATGCTTGGATAGATTTAATTAATATGGCTCGCAGAGAAGCGTTAAAAAATCTGAGACTGGAATTTCTGCTCTATCGGGAGCGCGCGATTATTTCCGGTATTTTGGTAGCGATTACGTTTCTGGTGCTGTTGACGCGTTTATACGATTTGCAAATTACCAATCACGCGCATTACCAAACCCGTTCGCAGGAAAACCATGTTCGCATCGTACCGGTTGCGCCCACGCGTGGTTTGATCTTTGACCGCAATGGCGTATTGCTGGCCGATAACACGCCCAATTACCAGTTGGTTATTACACCCGGGCAGGTAAAAGACATGACCCGCCTGCTGGTCGACTTGCAGGAGCTGGTGGACATAGAAGAACACGAACTGGAAAGATTTTACAAGACCATTAAACGCAAACAGTCTTTTCAGAAAACCCCGATCAAATTTAATTTAAGCGACGAAGAAGTCGCACGCTTTGCAGTTAATCAGTACAAATTCGGCGGAGTCGAAATCGAAGCCAACTCGACGCGTTCTTACCCGTTAAAGAATTTTACCGCGCATGCGCTGGGCTATGTCGGGCGCATTAATGAAAAAGAACAATTGGAAGTCGACCGGCAAAACTACAACGGTACGACGCATATCGGCAAACTCGGCATCGAAAAGTATTACGAAGATTTGTTACACGGCAAAGTCGGTTACCAGCACGAGGAAATCAATGCGCAGGGCCGCAAGCAACGCGAGCTCAATAAAAATCCACCGGTACCGGGCGTCGATATTCAGTTATCGCTGGTGGCGGAGTTGCAGGAAGTTGCACTGAATGCGCTGGGCGAGGAAAGCGGTGCAGTAGTGGCGATGGACCCGAATAACGGCGAGATTCTGGTTTTTGTCAGCAACCCCAATTACGATCCAAACGACTTTGTAAACGGCATCGGACAGAAAGCCTATAGTGAACTGCGCGACAGCGAAACCCGTCCGTTGTTTAATCGCGCCCTGATCGGACAGTATCCTCCCGGCTCGACCATTAAACCTATAGTTGCGCTGGCAGGATTACAATACGATGTGACCTGCCCGACGAAGACAATGTACGCCGGTCCTTATTTTCAATTACCTGGCAAGTCGCGTCGCTATCGCGACTGGAAAAAAGGCGGTCACGGCCTGGTCAATATGGACAGTGCAATTGCGCAATCCTGCGATGTATATTTTTACGATTTGGGCAATCGCCTGGGTATCGACCGCATGCACGAGTTTCTCGGCAAATTTGGTTTGGGCAATCTTACACAACTGGATACCGTCGGCGAGGCGCGGGGCATATTACCGTCGCCGGAATGGAAAAAACGTGCGCGCGGCGAAGTCTGGTTTCCGGGTGAGACCGTGATTACCAGTATCGGTCAGGGTTATATGCTGGCGACACCGTTACAACTGGCGTTAATGACGGCGAAGATTGCCAAGCGCGGCAGTACGTTTCAACCCCGGTTTGTTCGCGCCACCCGCGTACCCGGCGAATTGAGTTTTACCGAAATCGAACCCAGTCCCTTGCCGACGGTGCCGTTGCGGGACGATGATTACTGGGATGTCATTCACCAGTCCATGATTAATGTCGTGCACGCTCCGAACGGAACCGCCAGAAAAATCGGGCTGGATGCACAATACAAGATCGCCGGAAAAACCGGCACCGCGCAGGTTTTCGGTATCGGTCAGGACGAAGAATACGACGCCGAAAAAATTGCCAAGAAACTGCGTGACCATGCATTGTTTGTCGCCTATGCGCCGGCTGAAAACCCGTCGATTGCAATTGCAGTAGTGGTGGAAAACGGCGGCAGCGGCAGTTCCACCGCCGCGCCGGTGGCGCGCACAGTGCTGGATGCATATTTACTCAAGGACAATATCGTTGCCAGTCACTAAAGCCTCATTATATGAACACCCGCTACGGGTGATTTATCATTTTCTGAAAATCGATACGCCTTTGTTCGCGGCATTACTGGTGTTGAGTCTGGCCGGGCTGGTGGTGTTATACAGTGCCAGCGGCGGCGACATGGATGCGGTGCACCGGCAGATGATACGTTTGTCGCTGGGGTTTCTGGGTTTATTGGCGCTGGCGCAAATATCTTCCGATCAATTGCGCAGCTGGTCGGTGTGGTTATATGCGCTGGGTGTGTTGCTGTTGTTGGCGGTGATGTTTTTCGGCGACACCGGCAAAGGTGCGCAACGCTGGCTGGATGTGGGATTGCTGCGTTTTCAGCCGTCGGAGTTAATGAAAATCTGGTTGCCGATGATGATGGCCTGGTATTACGCCAAGCACCCCTTGCCGCCCAGCCTCAAAGATATATTTGTCGGCTTCGCCATTATTGCCGTTCCGGCTGCACTAATCATTAAACAGCCCGACCTGGGTACTGCCATTCTGGTGATCGGCGCCGGCTTGTTTGTAATTTTTCTCGCCGGGATACGTTTTCGTGTACTGGCGGTGTTTGCCGGACTGGTGATGGCGGCGGCACCGGCACTGTGGTTTTATTTGCGCGACTACCAGCGCGGACGAATTTTAACCCTGCTGAATCCGGAACGCGATCCGCTGGGTGCGGGCTATCACATTATCCAGTCCAAAATTGCCATTGGTTCGGGCGGTTTGTACGGACGCGGCTGGTTAAACGGCACGCAGTCGCAACTGGACTTTATTCCCGAGCGTTCGACCGACTTTATTTTTTCCGTCATCAGCGAAGAATTCGGATTTTTTGGAACTTCTCTGCTGATAGTTGCCTATATGTTTATTGTGGTGCGCGGACTGGTAATATCGGCGCGTGCGCAAAGCTGTTATGCACGTCTTTTGGGCGGAGCGATCAGCTTGTCGTTCTTTTCATATGTATTTGTAAATATCGGTATGGTGACAGGACTATTGCCGGTGGTGGGGGTACCGCTGCCTTTAATTAGCTACGGCGGCACCTCTATGGTAACGTTGCTCACCATGTTCGGGATCCTGATGTCGATACAATCACACCGCAAGCTTTTAGGCCATTGAAAAACGTTTTCCTCGCCATTCTGGTATCGCTATGCGTATGTTGTGCCTCGCTGGGGTACGCCAAGAACTATTACGACCGTTCCGATGTAAAAGCCTTTATCAAACGCATGGTAAAGCAGCATGACTTCGACAAGGCCTATCTTAAAAACTTGTTTAAAAATGCCGAAGTGCAAACCAGTGTGCTGGATGCCATTCGCACACCTGCGGAACGCAAAAAGAAATGGTTTGAATATCGTCCGATCTTCCTCACCGATGCACGCATCAAGGGCGGCATTGAATACTGGCAGGAACACCGGCAGATATTGCAGCAAGTGGAACAAGAATTCGGTGTGCCGGCGGAAATTATTGTCGCGGTTATCGGTGTGGAAACGTATTACGGGCGCCTGACCGGAAAACATCCCGTGTTTGACAGCCTGGTGACGCTGGGTTTCGATTATCCCAAGCGTTCCAAGTTTTTCCTCAGCGAGCTGGAACACTACTTATTATTATGCAGGGAAGAAGGCTTCGATCCGACTGCGTTGAAAGGTTCGTACGCCGGTGCCATGGGACGCGGCCAGTTTATTTCCAGCAGTTATCGCCGCTATGCAATCGATTACAACCAGGACGGCAAACGCGATTTATGGGGCAGCGAGGAAGACGCAATCGGCAGCGTGGCCAATTATTTCCACGAGCACGGCTGGAAGCCCAACCACGTCGTGACCAGTTCGGCGCAGTTTAACGGGAACGCCACGCAAGTGGACAGATCCAATAAATTGAAACCCTCATTTACCTATCGCGAACTCAACCAGCAGGGGTTTGTGGCAGACATGCCGGTGGGGATGCAGGAAAAACTGTCCCTGTTCGTGCTGGATGGAAAAGACCAACCCGAATACTGGTTGGGGCATCATAATTTTTATGTCATTACGCGCTACAACCATAGTGAAATGTATGCCATGGCGGTGTTTCAGCTAAGCCAGGAAATCAAGCAGCACTTAGTATTAAATGGACTAAGCGAGAACGAATGAAACAAGACTGTTGCACGGAATCCGCAAACGCCAATTGCCGCAAAACTGATTTTTCCACAAGGCTCTTTAAACTAGTTCGTACCGGATTGGCGATCGGTATAAGTATTGTGTTGGTCAACGCATGCGCAAATCCTTACAAAAAAGACTCTGCTCCCAAACATAAACCGGCAACGCGGGTGGATCGCACTGAAAAAGTGATTCCGCGTGCAGAACCCAAAAGCAAGTACGGCAATCCCACTTCTTATGTAGTATTTGGGCGGCGCTACTTTGTATTGCCCAGCGCCAAAGGTTATGTCGAACAGGGGATCGCTTCCTGGTACGGCACCAAGTTCCATGGCCGGCGCACGTCCAGCGGCGAAACCTACGACATGTACGCCATGACGGCTGCACATAAAACACTGCCGTTGCCCACGTACGCACGCGTAACCAATAAACGCAACGGCCGTTCCATTATTGTGCGCATCAACGACCGCGGGCCGTTTCATAAAAACCGCATTATCGATTTATCCTACGCAGCAGCGACCAAACTCGGCATCGTGACGCGCGGCACCGGCTTGGTCGAAGTGCGTGCCATTGATCCACGCAGATCCAAAAACCGGGACAGCACCAGTACGCTGGTGGATGTCGCCGAACCGGAACAGGCAACGACACAAGCCGCCGCCGACAAGAAAGTCCAGATTTATGTGCAAGTCGGTGCGTTTCGTGTACGCGAAAATGCGCAGAAACTTAGTGCCCAGTTCGGCGCTCTAAATCTGGGGAACGTTGCAGTACACGGGAGTGAACTTGAAGGAACGCCGATATACAAAGTACGCATCGGCCCGCTGGATACCGTGGCGCAGGCGGATAAAACCGTCGAAAAGCTCACGCGGCTCGGGCACAAAGACTACAAGCTGGTATTTGAAGAACCATCCAATTAAATCACCATTCGATTATTTTTATGCAAAACATAATTTTTTACTTGACGCTCAGTTTCATCGTAATTTTTCATTCGCTGGTTTCTGCGCAGGAAATACCGATTCCCAAAGCTCCCGCTGTCAGCGCCAAAAGTTATATGTTGCTGGATCACAATACCGGTACGGTGATTGCGGAAAAAAATGCCGACGAGGGCAACGACCCGGCCAGTATTACCAAACTGATGACCGCCTACATCGTGTACGGTGCGCTGGAAAACGGCGACATTCAGTTAAGCGATGAAGTGCTGATCAGTGAAAAAGCCTGGCGCGCAATCGGCTCGCGTATGTTTGTGGAAGTCAACACACGTGTAACCGTAGACGACTTGTTGCAGGGATTGATCGTGCAGTCCGGTAACGACGCCAGTATCGCGCTGGCCGAACATATCGCCGGCGATGAAGCCGCGTTTGCCGATTTAATGAATAATGCTGCGGTTAAGCTCGGCTTGACCAATTCGCATTTTACCAACGTCACCGGTCTGACTGACGAACAACACTTTATGACCGCGCGCGATATTGCATTACTGAGCAGCGCAATCATTGCCGAATTTCCCGAACACTACAAACGCTATTCGCAAAAGCAATACACCTACAACGGCATTACGCAACACAATCGCAACAAATTGTTGTGGCGCGACCCCTCGGTGGATGGGTTGAAAACCGGCCATACCGAAGCCGCCAAATATTGTCTGGCGTCGTCGGCCAAGCGCAACGAAATGCGATTGATATCAGTCGTACTGGGTGCGCCTTCGGTGGAAGCGCGAACCACTAATTCTCAGGCGCTGTTGAACTACGGTTTTCGTTTTTACGAATCGCACAAGTTATACACCGCCGGGCAGGAGCTGCTTAAAAAACGCGTGTGGTACGGCGAACAGGAAGAACTGGCGCTGGGAGTCAAAGACGATGTGTTGATTACCATTCCACGCGGCCGCTACAACGATTTGAATCCGTTTCTGGAAGTGTCCTCGCGTCTGGAGGCGCCGATCGAAGCAAACCAGGTAGTGGGCAAGGTGCGCATCAAACTGGGCGAGAAAGATTACTCTGAAATTGATCTGATCGCGTTAAACGCCATGCCGGAAGGCGGGTTGTGGCGCAAGATCAGTGACTATGTGCTTGGGTATTTCGAGTGAGCACGGCGTATTTAAACGGCGAGTATTTGCCGCTGGATGAATGCAAAGTATCAGTACTTGACCGCGGATTTATTTTCGGCGATGCGATCTACGAATTATTGCCGGTGTATGCAAAGAAACCGTTTTACCTGGAGTCGCACCTGAAACGACTGTACCGCAGTATGCAGCAAATCGATATCGCCAACCCGTACAATGAAGAAGAGTGGAAATTAATCATTAATACGCTGATCGAGAAATCCGGCTTAAACGATTTGTACGTGTATATTCAGGTCACCCGCGGTGTCGCGCCGCGCGACCATGCTTTTCCACCCGATACGCCGCCGACCGTATTTGCCATGATCGGCGCCTGGCCGAAACAGGATTCAAAATTTTATCGCGAAGGACTGACAGCTATCACGGTGGAAGACATGCGCTGGGGGCGTTGCGATATTAAAGTAACCAGCTTGCTGGCCAACGTCATGAAAAAACAGCAGGCAGTAGAAAACAGCGCGCACGAAGCGATTTTTATTCGCGACGGCAATGTGCTGGAAGGATCGGCCACCAATGTTTTTGTAGTGAAAGACGACAAAGTGTGGACCGCGCCCACCAATCACATGATTTTGCCCGGCATCAGTCGCGACGTGGTCGTGCAGTTGATGAGTGAAAACAATATTCCGTTTGAAGAAACCGCGCCGACCGAAGCGCAAATCAATTCCGCCGACGAAATCTGGATTACCAGTTCCACCAAAGAATGTATGCCGGTGACCACGCTTAACGGTCAAGCCGTGGGTAACGGGAAGCCGGGTCCGTTATGGCTGCAAGTATTCGATCTGTTTCAGGCAGCCAAACAAAATTAACATGGCCACGGGAAACGGCGCCAACGGCAACGGACATACTAACGAACAAGACCAGGGGCTGGTTTTTCCCTGCGACTTTCCGTTTAAAATGTTCGGCCGCAACACCAAGGAATTTATCGCCGCCGTGCATACTGTAATTTCCAATCACATCCCGCGCGAAGAGTGGGTGTCGAGTAAAGAAACCCACAGCCGTAATCAAAACTACATCAGTTGCACCGTCGTCGTGAGCGTGCAAAGCCGCGAGCAACTCGATCACATCATCACCGACATCAACAACTGCCCCGATATTATTATGGCGTTATAATAGCGGCATCATTTTCTGGTGCAGCCATGGCGCAACACGCTTCGCATAAAGACATCTTTTTACAGAGCCTGGAGCGGTGCACCAGCTCAAAAGAGTTTATTCCCGCGTTTTACCGGCGCTTTCTCGCGGCCTCGGATGAAATCCGCGAAAAATTCAAACACACCGACTTTGAGAAACAAAACAAAATGCTGGTGCGTTCACTCAAACTGGCCGCCGGCGCCACGGCCGGCGAAGCGAATTCTTTACAGGAACTGCGCGACCGGGCCGAAACCCACGACCGACACCATCTCGATATCAAGCCCGAGCTGTACGATCACTGGCGCGATGCCATCATCGCCGCCGCGAACGAATTCGATCCAAAGTGGAACGACGAAACCAAGGACGCCTGGCATAGCGTGCTGGGTTATGTAATCAACCATATGACCAAGTACTATTGAAAATTAATGAGCGGCCGGTTTTTAATTTATTTTTTCCTTACTCTGCCGATTTACTTTGGTTTGCTGTACTGGGTGATCATTCCGCAACTGAAAAAACTTGCGCTCCGAGTGCAAGGCGCCGCATTTACTTATCGCCTGCGACCGACAGAGTCGAGCAACACACCGGGCAACCTCGCCAAGTACGACTACTGGTGGTCAACCGCCGCCACCATGCTGGCGTTTGTTTTATCCGTAATTCCGTTCGGCATTATCGAAGAAACCGGCCTCGGTCTGCGCTGGTTCGGAAATTAATCGTAAAGTAAGAGGAGAATCGTCATGCCGAATACACCACCGATTACCAATGCCAAAACACCCTGGCATTTCTGGCTGATAAGCATATTCGGTTTACTGTGGAACACCATGGGAGCGACCGACTACTTCATGACCCAAACCAGAAACCAAAGCTACATGAGTAATTTTACGCCGGAGCAACTGGCGTTTTTCTACGGTTTTCCGAGCTGGGTCGCCGCCGCCTGGGCGATTGCCGTGTGGGGCGGTGTTCTCGGGGCCTTGTTTCTGTTAGCGAAAAAGAAAATCGCCGAATGGATATTGCTCGCCTCGTGGCTGGCCGTGATCGTTACCTTTGTTCACAACTACGGCTTCTCCGACGGCATGCAATTCATGGGAGATCCCGTGTCCCTGAGCTTTACCGTTGCCGTCTTCCTCATCGCGCTGGGCTTGTACCTGTACACAAAAACCATGTCGCGCAGAGGCGTGCTCAGGTAAAACATTCCTCAACCAAACACCACCCACAAAACCCTGGACCTTAAACCATGGTCCTAAGACCAGGGTTCCCAAAACACCACGTGCGTCGTAATTAATTACGTTTCTTAATTATGTGGGGGTATAATGAAGTGGGGTTGGGGTTTTTAGTAGTTAATACGAGTCTTATCTACTTTGATCTTTATTATTATGCAGCAGTAAAAATTATGATTGATGGATATTTTGAATCCTTTCCAGGCGTAGATAATCCCGTAATATTCAGAACGACCTGTGGTTACGCATATGCGCAATCAGTTGACGAAGGCTCACTATGGTTAAGACCGCTCGATTATTTTGAAAAACTTGAGAAAGAATCAGTTGGAGATAAGTCAGAGCCTTATAATGTTGCGCCTAGTAGAATGAAAGTTCATTTAAGCGATGGAAAAGTTTGGAACAAACTTGATGATAACTTATTTATTAAAATTCCTAAATTGAAGCAGTACATTGCTTGTTTTCACGGCCCAGCGATTTCTGACAAGCAAAGAGAAAATTTTGGAGGATGCACATTTTCTATAAAGAATGTAAATTGTTTAATCACAGAAATTTATCGTGAGTGTATTAAACAGGTAAACCCGTTTATTGATAGTTCAACTAATCAATCTAGAAATCCGCGATTTGGTAAAGTATTTTATCAGTACGTCGGAATAAATTTTACGAGAAATGTAGAAGCTTTTCAGTTTTCTACTGGTATATATTTGGGTTACCACCTACAAGATGATTTTAGAAAAGACCCTTTGCCAGAATTTATTGATCAGGATGAATATAGATTTATTGTATATGTTGATAATTATATATCTGATGATCCGGAAGTGCCGTTAAAGATAAATGTTGATCCAAGAAATTTTTATGGGTGTCATGAAAATTAGTGAATCAATAGAGAATCAATAGGGTCAGACTCGATTGATTAAAAAGTATTAAACCAACGTATGCCTTGCCGCACAATTCAATATCGGTAGCGCACTTTGCACAGGGAAGTGCAAAGTAGCTCAAGGCTTCATGGATGAAGGTTTGAGCGGCGCGTGAGCGATGTGGAATTGTGCGGGGAGCCGCAGGCCAAGGCATCAGTTGGAAGTCTTTTTGCTTACTTTTGTGACGACAAAAGTAAG
>JANQOT010000010.1 GCA_028285655.1 Gammaproteobacteria bacterium | reverse complement strand
CGAACATCCTTATGCACAACCAGTTCATGGCGATGAAGAAAGTGTAGAAAAAATTAAATTAAGTGATATTCGTAATTTTCACCAAAAACATATTACTGTGAACAACGCTATATTGGCGATTGTCGGCGACTTAAGCCGCGCAAAGGCGGAAACCGTGGCCGAAAATATCAGTAAGTCATTACCACGGGGAGAAAAACTGAGTCCAGTTACCTCGGTGCAATCGAGCAAACCTGCAATCGAGCATATTGAGTTTCCGTCGCAACAAGCGCATGTGCGCATTGGTCAAATTGGAATCGAGCGCGGCAATCCGGATTATTTTAGTCTGTATGTCGGCAACCATATTCTTGGCGGCGGTGGATTTACATCGCGCCTGGTAGAAGAGGTGCGAAGCAAACGCGGTCTATCCTATAGTGTTTATAGTTACTTTATTCCTTTGCAACAAGCCGGGCCATTTTTGCTGGGATTGCAAACGCGCGCGGATCAGGCGCAACAGGCGATAGAGGTATGCAATCAAGTATTAAATGACTATATCGAAAACGGCCCTACCGAAGAAGAATTGGCATTAAGTAAAAAAAGTATCGTCAGTGGATTCCCGTTGCGTATCGACAGCAACCGTGATGTTCTAGGTTATTTATCGTTAATCGGCTATTACGATTTACCGTTAAGTTATTTACAGGATTTCACGACAAAAATTGAGCAGGTGTCATTACAGGATATCAAGCGCGCATTTCGAAAGCATGTCAGTACAAAATCATTTGTGACTATAGTAGTAGGCAGTGAGCAAGCGTCGTAACGCGACAGCTAATATCGATTCAGCTCCTCAACAGGTACGCATTATTGCCGGGTGCTGGAAGGGAAGAAGCATCCCCGTTATAAAAAAAGAGGATGTTCGACCTACTCCCAATCGAGTAAGAGAAACGGTTTTTAACTGGTTACAGGATGCTTTGCCCGGTAGCCGTTGTCTGGATTTGTTCGCGGGCAGTGGAGTGTTGGGTATTGAATCAGTATCCAGAGGAGCGGCTCATGCCACGATTGTGGATTCGAACCGGGAAATTATCGAACTACTGAGATCGCAACTTGAATTGCTTGATACCGGTTTGGTCGATCTGGTTTGCGGCGACGGCATTGAATATATTCTTAACACAGAACAGCAGTTCGATATTGTCTACCTTGATCCTCCGTTTCAAAAGTTCGATTTAAACAAATTGCTGGATCAGGTTAATTCGGCGGATATTTTGAAACCACATGCTCAGGTTTACATGGAAAGCCTGCCAGGACAATTACCCCAGAAACTTCCCTCAAGCTGGCAATGGCGACGTCAGTCAAAAGCCAGTCAGGTTGCCTATGGTTTAATTGCAACCGGTTAAATTAACTATTACGCTGTCAAATACGAATACAGATTGCTTTAAACATGCAAAAAATAGCGGTATATCCAGGAACTTTCGACCCTGTTACTAACGGTCATTCGGATTTGGTGCGAAGAGCTATGCATGTGTTCGATAAAGTTGTGGTCGGCGTTGCAGCCAGTCCGCAAAAGGAACCCGTTTTCAGTCTTGACGAACGTGTACAATTTGCAACCGCGGCATTTGCGGAAATTTCCGGTGTCGAAATATGCGGCTTTAACGGGCTATTGGTTGACTTCGCACGAGACCATAATGCGGTAGCGGTGTTGCGCGGTTTACGCGCGGTTTCCGATTTTGAATTTGAATTTCAACTGGCGAGTATGAATCGACATCTGGATCCGACGCTAGAGTCGATTTTTCTAACCCCGGCCGAACAGTTTTCGTTTATTTCTTCCAGTTTGGTGCGTGAAGTCGCCACGCTGGGCGGTGACGTTTCCCAGTTCGTACATCCGGAAGTCGCCAGGGCGCTGGCGCAAAAGCTGGGCAGATAAGCCTGTTTACTGAATTCGGTATGGCACTGTACATTACGGACGAATGCATTAATTGCGATGTGTGCGAGCCCGAATGTCCCAATCAAGCGATTAGCGAGGGACCGGAATTTTATGTCATCAATTCCGACCGCTGTACCGAGTGCGTGGGTCACTTTGAAATACCTCAATGCGTGGAAGTTTGTCCGGTGGATTGTATCTTGCCGAATCCAAAGCGGCGGGAAACAAAACAGCAACTAGAGAAAAAATTTTTAAAACTGACTACTGTGTAAAAAGATCATGAGTTTATTCAAGCGAATACTGTCGGTGTTGATTTTAGCCGGTTTTATACAAGCCGGTGTTGCCGAGGAAAAAAATTCTTACTCTGTCGTAAGCGCGCATCCGCTCGCTAGCCAGGCCGGTGAGCGAATTCTGAACGCCGGTGGTAACGCCTTCGATGCAGCAGTAGCGGTCAGTGCGGCGCTGGCAGTAGTCGAGCCGTACGGCAGCGGTATTGGCGGTGGTGGATTCTGGTTGTTGCATCAGGCGTCCACGCATGAAGATATTGTGATTGATGGCCGTGAGGTCGCGCCGTCGGCGGCGCACGCGACCATGTATCTGGATGCGGACGGCAAGTTAACGCGCGATTCGATTGACGGCCCTCTGGCCGCAGGTATTCCCGGAGTGGTAGCGGCGCTGGAAGTAATCAGCGAAAAATACGGTTCGCTGAGTTTGGCGGAAAATTTACAGCCGGCGATCGAACTCGCAACAAGCGGATTTATCCCCGGAGATCACTATTCAAGGCTCGCATCGCTGCGACTGCAGGCCTTACTCGCCTCACCGGCCGCCAGTAAAACATTTTTACAAGACGGCAAGGTGCCGGCGAAAGACTTTGTGATTCGTCAGCCTGAACTGGCGGCCAGTTTAAAGCTGATTGCGCAACAGGGTGCAGAGGTGTTTTATCGTGGTGAACTTGCGCATAAATTAGTCGAAGGTGTTCGTGCCGCCGGAGGTATCTGGACATTGCAAGACCTGGAACAGTACCGGGTACAGGTGCGTGCACCGCTACAGACTACTTACCGCGGACTGAAAATCATAATGCCGCCGCCGCCTACATCGGGTGGTGTGGTGATTGCACAAATTCTTGCGATGCTGGAAGACTTCGATCTAACAACTTTATCCAGTGTCGACTACACGCATATGGTAGTGGAGGCGATGCGCAGGGCCTACCGTGACCGGGCGCTGTATCTGGGTGATCCCGATTTTTTGGATATACCGATGCAGATATTAATGAGCAAGGCCTATGCGCAGGACAACTTCGCCGATTTCAGCCGCGAGCACGCAACCAGCAACAGCGACCTGGCCGCACCGATACGAGCAGCCGGCGAAGACACTACACATTTTTCGATACTTGACGGACAGGGCAATTATGTTGCGGCAACACTCTCCATTAATTATCCGTTTGGCAGCGGTTTTATGGTCCCGCAAACCGGAATTTTGTTGAACGATGAAATGGACGACTTTTCCATGGGTCTGGGCACACCCAATGTGTGGGGATTGGTCGGCGGCGAGGCGAACAAGATCGAACCCGGAAAGCGGATGCTATCGAGTATGACACCGCTATTCGCACGCGACGACGCACGTACTTTGATTGTGGGTACGCCCGGCGGCAGTCGAATAATCAGTATGCTGACGCTGGCTTTGCTTGAGTTCAGTCGCGGCTCGCAAGCCGAACAAATCGTCAGCCGAAAACGTTTTCATCACCAGTATCTTCCCGACGAAATCCAGTTCGAACAAAACGCGCTTACGAAAGAAGAACAGGATGCGTTAACTGAAAAAGGACACAAGCTAAACGAATTGTCCCGGCGTTACGGAAATATGCACGCCATAATCTGGCATCATAAACAGAATAAAATTGATGCGGCGGCAGATCCGCGTGGCGAAGGTCTTGCCATAGTCAAATCAGCGTCGGACTAGCGCTGGCAATGTGAACAATATGTACTGGTACGCTGGCCGATTTTTATTGCACGCAATGGTCGCCGACAGTGAATACATGGTTGACCGGTGCGGCCGTAAACTTTTAATTCGTGACGAAAGTATCCAGGCCGTCCGTCTTCGCGCGTAAAATCACGTAGTGTAGTGCCGCCGTGTTGCAAGGCTTGCGACAATACCGACTGAATCGCCGAGACCAGTACTTCGTACCTTTGTAAGGAAATTCTGCTTGCCGAGCGTGCGGGATGAATGCCGGCAGCAAACAATGCTTCAGACGCATAGATGTTTCCGATTCCAACCACGACTTTAGCGTTCATTATGAATTCTTTAATCGAAATCCGTCGATTGCGTGCGCATGCATACAGATAGTCTGCATTGAACTGTGGGTTGTTTAAAGGTTCCGGGCCCAGTGAAGCCAGCAATGAATGTTTAGCCGGATCTCCTTTCACCCAAAGAACGGCGCCAAACTTTCTCGGATCGTGCAAGCGCATTAGTTTTTTTCCAAAGATCAGATCGAAATGGTCATGGGCTTGCGCGGGTGTAGAGGTATTTACGATACGTAAACTTCCCGACATACCCAGGTGAATAATGAGAGTGCCGTTGTCCGTAGTAAGCAGCAAATATTTTGCACGACGCGCTACAGAAAGAATCTTGTGTCCGGATAACTTGGAACTCAATGCCGGTGGAAACGGCCATCGCAGTTTGTTGGTGCGAATGACCGCCGAGGAAATTTTTTTATTCACGATATGCGGTTCTATGCCGCGACGCGTAATTTCTACTTCCGGTAATTCCGGCATAAAAATGCCAGCTTACAGTAAATCGTTAAATGTTAATGCTTCAATCTCTACCAATAAATCAGGCCGGCACATGTCTCCCTGTAAAAAATATACCGGCACATTTGGTCCCAGATACAAACGAATGTGCGTTCGAATGGCGTCCAGGTCGTGTGCGTGGCGTAAATATACTTTTATATGTGCGCATTCCTGCAATGTGGTTGGCAAAAACTGATGTTCGGCGATAGCCGTGGATAACAGATTTTCAATATTGCTGATACATACTTCCATTTGTCGATTGACATCGTCGGCATATTGGGTGCTGTGCCCGGTAATACTCGCGGTGCCGGAGATGAACAAGATTTCCTGTTGCCGATTTCGATGCAATAGCGCGCGTGAAAACAAGGGTGGATCCTCACTGTATTCCCGCGGATAGTTAAATGCGCTTACTTGCTGGCTGTTTTCAATTCCTATGCCGTCGGTTTTGCTGGCAATAAAATAAACGTACAGCCCGGGCCGCGCAGTCCCGATGACTGTGGCTGCCGGGTACGTGGTCGGACTGGCGGTCGCATTCTGATACGCGCGCGTTCTGCCGCTGCAAAAAAGTTGATAGTTGTCGACAGCACCCTGGTCACTGGTGATATCCGGAATAAAATTCCAGGTGCGTATTAAATACGGGTAACCCCACTGGTTGATTTTTTCAAACAGTAAAGAGTAGGCGGTTTCAGTCGCCTGATCGATCTGGCTGTCGTCCAGCAAATCAACGGGTACCGCCGCAATGGCGTATTGATCATTATAATAGTACTGCCAATCGTTACCGCCGGCGGCATGACTGACGTCGACACCTAGCCACTGCTCGATTAATTGTTCAGATTCCAATGGCGTTACCGGAATACTTAACATGTCGTGGATAATGCTTTCTGCGGTATGCCGGCTGAATCTCGCCAGAAAAGTATTATTAAGATTCAGGTTTTGATTTATCTCCGAGTTCATCTCGAAGTTTAAGCGCTCGAAAGATGCTCCATTTGTGTTCACTACTGTATTCACTTTGAATAACTTAATGTCGATTTCGCCGCCAGCGTAATATAAAACCGGTAGCTATTAAAATAGCAGGTACAATTAGCAATAAAAAAGTAGCGATGAAGAGTATATTATTATCGCTCAGTTCGATAGTCTGATCAGGCGCCGCACGTGACGTAATCGCCATTAAACTTTCGTCTTCCGTTAACCAGTTTACTATATTAAGCCCCAGCTCCAGGTTGGCGCCGTTGCCGATATACCCATTGGCCAGAAAATCGGAATCACCGATTATTACGGCACGTTGCGGTATGCCGTCAACTATCCGGTGCAACGTCATGCCCAAAGTAAGCGGGCCGCGTGTATCCCCGGAAGGTTGTTCAAACGTTAATTCGTCGGCATCCAATTGCCCAACTTCTGACCAGGTGCGAGGCAACGATTGTAATATCGGGCTGGCCTGCCAAATTGAATCGTCCAGGCTTTCAAACGCGGCGGCAAATGGAAATAAGCTGTGAGTTTGCAGCGATTTGGTTATTGCATGCGGTTGATATTCGACCACCGGAATTACCGCCGGATGCTTGATGCCCAGTACCACACGAAGCTTTGCATTGGCATCGATGATTACACCGGGTACCGTTGCAATCTCCAAATCTGCCTCCAGGCTTTCAAAGTGGTTTTGTTGCGCCGGGTCGCGCAGCCATAGCAGGTTCCCTCCGCCTTGAATGTACTCCTTGATAAGCTGCAGCTCTCCGGCAAGATAAGCCTGGCGTGGTCCTGCGAGTAACAGCACCTGAGTATTATCCGGTATAACTGCCTGATCAAGCAGATTAATGGGCTGCACATTAACGCCAGTCTGCTGTAATTGCTGCGTAAATTTACTGAGCCCGTGAGTACCCTTATCCAGAGGATCGCGTTCGCCGTGTCCCTGTACAGCCGCAATCCAGGGTTGGTGTTGTCGAGTTAATGCGAACAATGTACTGGTAAATTGTTGTTCGTTAAGTCGGGCAATGATTTCATGACGGTCGTCATAACTTATTTTTAACTGGCCGAGATGGGTAAATCCCTGTTGTGCAAGTTCTTCTGTAGCCAATTGTGTATCTAAAAAAGAAAGCTGTGTGTCGGGCTTGAAGCGCTGATAACGTTGCACAAAACGCCTTACCTGTTGCCTGATTTGTGCATTGCTGTCGAAATAAGCTTCGATAACCAGTGGCAGTTCCATTTGCGCGAGTAATTGCTGCGAAGTGGGGGTTAATGTGTTGCGCTTGTTAAAAGTCCAATCACTTTGCCAACCCGATGAGCTACCCAACCACAATAAAAATGCTGCGGCGAGAATGCTGATACCGCTGAGTCCATAATACAAAAAGCTTGCGCGGCGCTGATAATTAGTCGCTGACAAAAGAGTTATTCCCGTTTAAAGCGCAGTCGAATTACGGTTAAACTTAAAAATAAAACTGTAACGACGACAAAATAAATTACATCCTGACCGGTAATTAAACCGGATAGCGACGGCAACAGATGCGAGAAACTCGATAAGTATGAAAACAGGCTGCTGTCTTCAGTAGAGGCGCCGGAGATAAACAATACAAACAATAAAAACAATACAGTAAAGCTGCTTAAAACCGAAAAGATTAAATTTTGTGTACATGCAGCCAACCAAAGACTGATTGCAGTAAAACTCGTTTGAAACAGAAAAACACCAAGAATTGCCGCTGCGATTTTTCCCCAGTCGAGATTAACGAAGCTCATTATTGCTACAGGAAATAATAAATTGAGTATTGCAAACACAATAATAATGGAAATCAGCGCAAGCATTTTACTGCTGGTAATCAAGCGGCAGGAAATCGGAGCGCTGGACAGTAAAGTAAACTGATGTCGAACTTTTTCTTCGGTAATGATACGCATGGTAAACAACGGCATCATGAGTGCGCCGATAATCGCGCTCCAGAAAAACATGGGAGAAAAAACCGAGTCTGTTACGCCGGGAGCGTTAGCTACTCCGGTAAACTTTACCTGGATTTCGGCGTAAAAATTGTTTAGCAGCACCAGAAACAATAACGCCAAAATAATAAATGTAATTCCCAGCACTATCCACACCATAGGTTGCATCCAGATTCGACGCATCTCGTTTAGTGTCATAGCGGTAAATAACATAGCTTAGTGTTTGGTATGTAGAATTTGAGTAACAAAAATATCCTCAAGGGTTTCACGCATATCGTATATTTCAAGCAAACCCCAGTTTTCTGACTGCGACTGTGCCAGTAATTTGTTTTTTAGCATATCAAGATCGCCGGTAGCATTGATGTCAATTATATTTTCTGTAACTTTTACCGTTTCTACGATCTGCTGAATCTTATTCAGCTCGTTGAGCGGAATTGCCCCGGCAAAACGCATGCGAATCTTGTTGGAACGTTTTAGCTCATCAATATTCTTGCTGAAAATGGTTGTGCCTTCTTTTAACAGCTGAACGCGATCGCAAACCTGTTCGACTTCGTTAAGTTGATGGGTCGACAGTAATACGCCGGCATCACTTTTCAGGCTGCGGATTAAATCGCGCATTTCAAGAATCTGGCCTGGATCCAGGCCGGTGGTTGGTTCGTCCAATATTATCGCTGCGGGCTGATGCAGTATTGCTTGCGCGATCCCGACTCGTTGCTGATAACCCTTGGACAGTTTATGAATCAGACGTCGACTTACCGCCTGTAACTCGCAAAAATCTTTAACTTGCTTAATGCGCGAACTTAACGAAGATTTTTTTATTCTGCGCAGACTGGCGCAGTAGCGCAGAAATTCATCGACTGTAAAGTCCCCGTAAAGTGGAGGCGTGTCCGGTAAATAACCCAGGTAATGCTTGGCTTTGCACGGTTGCAAGTTTAAATCGACATTGTTGATTAACACCGAGCCGGCGGTTGGCACTAATTCGCCGGTAATTAACCGCAAAGTAGTGGTCTTGCCCGCGCCATTGGTGCCCAGTAACGCCAGCACTTCACCGCGCGCAAGAGTTAGAGTAATGTTATCGACTGCTAAATTTCGGCCAAACTTACGGCTTAACTGCTCAGCCTGAATAATATTTTCCATGTCAGCGATGATTAATCAAAAAAGATAACGAGGACTGCAGTGACTCAGCTACTTGGTATCGACACAGGAGGAACCTTTACAGATTTCATATTATATAAAAATGGAAACTTTTTTACGCATAAAATCTTGTCCACCCCGCATGCACCGGAACAAGCGATATTGCAGGGTCTGCGCGCTTTAGCGATTGATCTGGACAATATTCACCTGGTGCACGGTACCACCGTCGCCACCAACACTTTACTCGAAGGCAAAGGTGCGTGCACTGCATTTATAACCAATCGTGGTTGCAGGGATTTGCTGCAGATCGGCCGGCAAACCAGGGATCAATTGTATAGCTTGTGCCCGCAAGCGCCACGTAAACTTATTCCGCCGCAATTATGCTTCGAAGTCGCCGGTCGCATTGCTGCCGACGGGCAACGGCTGGAGTGCACCACTAGCGAGGATATAAAGCAATTGCAACGACAGTTGGCGCAACAACCTGTTGAAGCTGTCGCAATTTGTATGCTGTTTTCTTTTTTAGATGATACCGACGAAGTGGCGTTATCGCAGGCGCTGGAGCAGCAGTACTTTGTATCGCGTTCCAGCATGTTGCTGCCGGAACAGCGGGAATACGAGCGTGCAGTCGTCACCTGGCTAAACAGCTACCTGGGCCCGCATACGCGCAAGTACTTGCACGACTTACAGCAAGCGATCGATAATGCCTACGTCCACGTTATGCAAAGCGATGCGACCACCTTGCCGGTGGCCGCTGCCGGCGATCAGGCGGTTAAACTGCTGCTGTCCGGCCCGGCCGGCGGTGTTGTCGCGGCTACTTCCATTGCGGCGCAAACCGAGTATAAAAAATTACTTACTTTCGATATGGGCGGCACCTCTACCGACGTTGCTTTGATCGATGGAGAGGCTGCACGTACCACGGAAGGCAAGGTGGCGGAATTTCCGCTGGCCTTATCCATGCTGGATATTCATACCATCGGTGCGGGTGGCGGATCGATCGCGCGCGTCGACGCTGCGGGTGTACTGCATGTAGGTCCCGAATCGGCGGGCGCCAGCCCCGGACCAGCCTGCTATGGGCTGGGAGCGCAAACTGCGACCATCACCGATGCCAATGTGGTGTTGGGACGATTACCCGTCAGCGACGTCTGGACCAGCGGGCTTAGCCTGCAAAAATCGGCCGCGGAACGCAGTCTGGCAACCCTGGCTAAGCAACTGCAATGCAGCCTGCAACAGGCGGCCCAGGGCGTAATCGATCTGGCAAGCGCGCACATGGCGCAGGCGCTGCGGGTGATCTCGATCCACCGCGGCTACGATCCGAGCGAGTTTTGTTTGTTTCCTTTTGGCGGCGCGGGAGGCCTGCATATGTGCGAGGTGGCAGAGTTGCTGGACATGACGCAAATCCTGGTACCGGCCAATCCAGGTATATTGTCCGCCTACGGTATGTTGCATGCACCCATCGGCCAGTCGGCATCGCGTTCCGTATGCCGGGATCTGGCGGAATTTTTATCGCAGGATATCGAAATTCTTTTGCGGGAATTGACTGACCAGGCCAGCGGACAGCTGCGCGACCTGGGTTTGCATCCGCATCGCCATGAAAACTGGCTGGATCTGCGTTACCGGGGCCAGTCTGCCACCATCAGTATCGCCTGGTCGCCGGGCATCGATCCGGGACATGCGTTTTCGCAGGCCCATCATTCGCGATTCGGCTTTCAGTTGCCCGCCGATCAGGCGATTGAGCTGGTTACTGCTCGCGTATGGGCGTTTCAGGATGTTCCGCAGGTAAGCTTGCCTGAGCTGCCCGCCCGCCCGCAAGGAAAACCGCTGGACTTCGTCGAGGTGGCGGCCTGTCCCGGGCCGGTACCGGTATTTAATCGCGAACATCTGGCACCTGGACAGCAAATCACGGGTCCGGCCATTGTCATCGAGGACTCGGCGACCTTGTTTATCAGTACCGGCTGGACCGCTAGCGTTGAGCGCCGAGGGCATATTTATCTGGGCAGGGATACAGATTATCAATAATTCGTGAACGTACTTGCCGTCGACCACGGGGGACACGTATGATTTGCCGATATTGCTATAGACCATCTTAAAACAATAAAGGGTTGCAGATGTTGAACGGGATACTGAATCTGCCTTGGTGGGGGGAAATTTTAGTGGTGCTGGCCACCACGCATGTGACGATTGCGTCGGTCACGATTTTTTTACACCGTTGCCAGGCGCATCGAGCGCTGGAGCTACATCCGATCGTAAGTCATTTTTTTCGCTTTTGGCTGTGGCTAACGACCGGGTTGAATACCAAGCAATGGGTAGCGGTACACCGCAAGCACCATGCACGTACCGAGCAGGCGGACGACCCACACAGCCCGTTTATACACGGTATTAATAAAGTTCTGTGGCAGGGATCGGAGCTGTATCGTGAGGAGGCGGCAAACCCGAAAACCAGCAGGGAATTCGGCCATGGTACGCCCGACGACTGGATAGAGCGACGTGTGTATGTGCCGTTCACCAATCTAGGCATCAGTTTACTTTTCGTACTTTTTCTCATTCTGTTCGGTCCGCTCGGAATCACTTACTGGGCAATTCAAATGGTGTGGATACCGTTTTTGGCAGCTGGTGTAATCAACGGCGGCGGGCATTATTGGGGCTATCGAAATTTCGAAACCAAAGATGGATCGACCAATTTAACCAATTTCGGCCTGTTGATCGGCGGTGAGGAATTACACAATAACCATCACGCCTACCCAAGTTCCGCCAAATTTGCGGTGCACTGGTGGGAACTGGATGTCGGCTGGTGGTATATCCGCCTGCTGAGCGCCGTCGGGCTGGCCAAAATCAAAAAAGTTGCACCGCAGCCCACCCGCATCGATCCCAAACAATCTCTGGACCTGGAAGCAGTGCGCGCCATTGTTAGCAGTCGACTGCATATTATGGCCCACTACGCCAAACACGTGACTTTGCCGGTGCTCAAGGCTGAAATGGTACAAGCCGATGAGCGCTATCGCGCTGTGCTCAAGCGGGTTCGAAAAACACTCATTCGCGAACGAAGCCGCATGACACCGCCGCAACTGGAAAATCTGAATTCAGTGTTACTGGAAAATAAACAGTTAAAAATCGTGTACGACTACCAGCAACGCCTGAAGGACCTGTGGACACGCAATTACAAAAGCCACGAAAGCATGCTGCATGCACTGGTAGAGTGGTGTCAGGAAGCAGAAAAGACCGGTATTCGTGTACTGGAAGAGTTTGCCCGGTCCTTGCGCGGCTACGCGCTGCAGCCAATCTATAATTACGCTTAGCGCGTTATTTTATTTTTGATTCTTTGTAAACGACATGTTTACGCACGACAGGATCGTATTTTTTGATCTCTAGTTTGTCGGGCATGGTGCGTTTATTTTTGGTGGTGGTGTAATAGTGACCAGTGCCGGCGCTGGATACAAGTTTAATTTTGTCACGCATAATTATTTCGCTTAGTAGTTATACCGCTTCGCCACGGCCTCGGATTTCTGCCAATACTGCATCGATGCCTTTTTTATCGATTATGCGCATTCCCTTGGTGGACACGCGTAACTTTACCCAACGACGTTCGCTTTCAACCCAAAAGCGATGAGTGTGTAAATTCGGTAAAAATCTGCGACGCGTTTTATTATGCGCGTGAGATACGTTATTTCCTGCAACTGGGCGTTTTCCAGTGACTTGGCATATTCTGGACATATGTATTATCCGTTAAATCAGTATAATCCCTGTGGGCGGCGTACCTTAACAGAAAGCCAATTTTTAGACAACACACGGGTACCTATGCAGTCGCTTTGCCATTACCTCGCATCCTGAATTTTCGGAACTGTAGCTTTTATGGACACAATTTTTGTACGTGATTTAAGTCTGGATGCGGTCATTGGCGTTTTCGGCTGGGAGCGTCAGGTCCGACAACGTATCAGTATCGACCTGGAGATGGGCACCGACATTACTTCCGCCGCCAGTACCGATTCACTTGCAGATACCCTGGACTACAAAGCCATTTCCAATCGCATTCGGACGTTGGTTGCGGAAACCCAACCGCAACTGGTAGAAACCTTAATCGAGCTGATTGCCCAGACCATTATGCAGGAATTCAATGTACCCTGGTTGCGAATAACCATCTCCAAACCTGGAGCCGTACGCGGATCGGCTGCCGTCGGTGTCACAATAGAACGCGGTGTAAAAAGTTAACGTGGCGCGCGTCTATATCGGTATCGGTAGCAATATCGACAAACATTTACACATTCCTCGAGTGATCGCGGAGTTGCAGACAGAGTTTGGCGAGATAGCGGTTTCACCTGTTTACAGAACAACTGCCGTCGGATTCGAAGGGGAAGATTTTTATAATTTAGTCGTGGGTTTGAACACCCGGCAAACACCCCGGGAAATGTTTCACTATTTGCGTTCACTTGAAGCCGCTCATGAGCGCAGGCGCACTAGCGGCAACCAGTTTGTTGCGCGTACTTTGGATCTGGATCAATTACTTTACGACGACCAGCAAATCCACGATGGAAAATTGAGTATTCCGCATGACGATATTGTTCAGTATGCGTTTGTACTAAAACCACTGGCAGATATTGCGCCGGACTTGATTCACCCTGTTTTGCAAAAAAGTATGCAGTCGCTGTGGCAGGAGTTCGACCAGAATTCGAACCCAATGCAGCAATTATCGCTAGCCGATATTTCGCAAGCGGACGCAATTAAACCTGCGCATTAAAATTGCAATATCTGGTTTAATTGCTAAGCGTTCGACCGCCATCCACGGATATTATCTGGCCGGTGATATAGTCGCTGGCATTAATTAAAAACCATACTGTGGCGGCAATATCGCGCGGATGCCCTTCGCGTTTCAATGCAGTGCGCTGAATAATTTCCTGGTGCAAGGATTCATATGCTTCGACTTCGGGCCACAAAATTGCACCCGGTGAGACACCGTTGACACGCACATTCGGTGCCAGTTCGCGGGCCAGGGATTTGGTGAGCATACCGAGTCCCGCCTTGGCCACACTGTAGGCGCAATAACCTTTTAAAGGTCTTTGCGCATGAATATCGACTATGTTGACGATATTGCCTTTACGTGAATTTAATTCGCTTGCAAACGATTTGCTTAAAAATAACGGCGCCTTTAAATTAATTCCGACCAGATCTTCCCATTGTTCGCTGGAAAACTCCGCCAGGGGCGTAGGATAAAAAGTGGAAGCGTTATTCACCAGCACGTCCAGTCGGCCCCAAAACTCAATTACCTGTTTGGCGAAGTCGGAGAATTGGTTT
>JANQOT010000096.1 GCA_028285655.1 Gammaproteobacteria bacterium | reverse complement strand
TCCTGCATGGTTCGACGCGCTTTTTCCATCGGCTTTTGAATCGCAATAGGCACTTCTTTGGCTTTACCGTATCCAAATCCTATCTTGCCCTCGCCGTCGCCGACGACCGTTAATGCAGTAAAGCCGAACTGACGTCCACCTTTAACTACTTTGGCCACGCGATTTACAGCGACCAGTTTTTCCTGCAATCCGTCTGCTGTTTTTTGTGTTACTTCTGCTCCGGCCATGACTTACCCTTTTAAAATTCCAGCCCCGCTTCACGCGCAGCATCGGCCAATGCGCGCACACGGCCGTGATATTTAAATCCTGAACGATCGAATGCCACTTTGGACACACCTTTTTCTTTGGCGCGTTCAGCTACCAACTTACCCACCAATTTCGCAGATTCGACATTGCCGGTGTATTTCACCTGACCGCGAACATCGGTTTCCAGCGAAGAACCGCTGGCCAGCACATTAGCGCTTTGATCATCGATCACTTGCGCGTATATATGACGCGGCGTGCGATGGATACACAAACGCACTGCACCTGCAGCACGCGCTTTAAAACGCGTCTTTTTGCCTCTGCGAATTCGTGATGTTTTCTTATCCATATCTTTACGCTATTTACTTTTTCTTGGCTTCTTTGCGAATAATCCGCTCATCCGCATACTTCACACCTTTCCCTTTGTAAGGTTCCGGCGGTCGATAAGATCGAATTTCTGCCGCTACCTGGCCGACTTTTTGTTTATCCGCACCTTTCACCACGATCTCGGTCTGGCTCGGTGTTTCAATAGTGACTCCCTCGGGAACCGCATAATCGACCGGGTGAGAAAAACCCAATGACAAATTCAATGTTTTACCTTTGGCCTGGGCACGATAGCCCACACCCACCAGTTCCAGCTTGCGCTCAAAACCCTTAGACACGCCTTCGACCAAATTGTTTATTAATGAACGCATCGTTCCCGCCATCGCCACCGACTGCTGGTCGGAATTTTTTACGGACAGCGCCCCGTCTTCCTGCACTACCGACACCGACGGATGCACTTGCAAGTTCAACTGGCCATTGGACCCTTTGACCGACACATTTTGTCCGTCCACTTTTACTTCCACTCCAGATGGAATCTGAACAGGCTTATTGGCAATTCTCGACATTGGTATTCAGTTCTCGTTATTCAACCGTACAAATGACTTCACCGCCCTGACCGTTTTCGCGCGCGGCGCGATCGGTCATGACACCCTTGGACGTAGATATAATGGCGATACCCATACCACCGATAACCTGTGGCAGTTCTTCAGCACTTTTATAAATACGCAAACCGGGGCGGCTTACTTTTTTAATTTTTTCAATAACCGGCGCACCCATATAGTATTTAAGGTCGATCGCGAGCTGTTTTTTGCTGCCCTCACCTTCAACCCGCCAGTCCTGGATATAACCTTCTTCCTTCAACACATTTGCTACCGCTTCCTTAAACTTGGAAGCCGGCATGCTGACACTGACTTTATCTGCGCTTTGTCCGTTACGGATACGCGTTAACATGTCTGCTATCGGGTCGCTCATACTCATCGCACTAATCCTCTTACCAGCTTGCCTTGACTAAGCCGGGAATATCTCCGCGCATTGCCGCTTCGCGCAATTTATTTCTACCCAAACCGAATTTGCGATACACCCCGTGCGGTCGACCGGTTAAATTGCAACGATTACGACCTCTGCAAGGATTGGCATTACGCGGCAGCTTTTGTAACTGCAACTGCGCCGCTTCGCGCTCCTCATAACTGGCAGACGCACTTTTAACGATCGCTTTTAATTCAGATCGCTTTTTCGCGTATCTTTTGACTACGCGGGCGCGTTTCTTTTCACGTTGTATCATTGACAATTTGGCCATGGTTATACCTTTACTGCTTAAATGGGAAACTAAACGCTTCGAGTAACGCTTTAGCTTCTTCGTCTTTGTTCGCGCTGGTGGTAATCGAAATATCCATACCGCGAATCGCATCGATTTTGTCGTAATCGATTTCAGGAAAAATAATCTGTTCGCGTACGCCCATGCTGTAGTTACCGCGGCCGTCAAAAGCTTTGCCGCTCATTCCGCGGAAATCCCGGATTCGCGGTATCGCGATATTGATCAGGCGATCCAGAAACTCGTACATGCGCACTTTGCGCAAAGTGACCATGCATCCGATCGGCCAGCCGTCGCGAATATTAAAACCGGCAATGGATTTGCGCGCTTTGGTCACGACCGCTTTTTGCCCGGCAATCTTGGCCATGTCTTCCAGTGCATGCTCGACTACTTTTTTATCGCGCGTGGCTTCGCCCAAACCTACGTTTAGCGTAATTTTTTCAATGCGCGGCACCTGCATGATATTGTCGTAGGAGAATTTCTCCTTAAGCTGATCGCGCACAGTGTCGAGATAAAACTGTTGTAATCTGGCCATTTAAACGTCTACCACTTCATCGTTCGACTTAAAGTATCGAACTTTTGTATTGTCTTTCAGCGAGCGCACACCAATCCGGTCGCCCTTGCCCGTTACTGAATTAAACAGCATGACATTGGAACGGTGAATCGGCATTTCCTTATCCATAATGCCGCCCTGTTGACCAATATTGGGATTGGGTTTTTGCGCTTTTTTCACCATATTAATATTTTCGACAATTAGACGATCATGCGAGAGCACCTTGATCACGGAACCCCGCCGCCCCTTGTCTTTACCGGCGATCACAATAACTTCATCACCTTTTTTAATTTTATTCATAACTTAACTTCGCTTTTCTCTACAGCACTTCCGGCGCCAGAGAAATAATTTTCATAAATTTTTCCGTTCGCAATTCGCGCGTGACCGGACCAAAAATTCGAGTACCGATCGGCTGCAACTGGTTGTTCAATAACACTGCAGCATTGCCGTCAAAGCGGATCAATGAACCGTCGGGTCTGCGCACACCTTTAGCCGTTCGCACCACGACCGCATTATAAACTTCACCTTTTTTCACCTTGCCACGTGGAATAGCATCTTTCACGCTGACTTTAATCACGTCGCCGATTCCAGCGTAACGTCGATGCGAACCACCCAGCACCTTAATACACTGAATGCTGCGCGCACCGCTGTTATCAGCCACGTCCAGCGTTGATTGCATCTGTATCATCGTTATTCCTTAACCTTCAACACCACGTTCAACAACTTCGACCAGGGTCCAG
>JANQOT010000006.1 GCA_028285655.1 Gammaproteobacteria bacterium | reverse complement strand
CGCTGAATACGTGGAAGAGTACCAGGTGTTTTCATGGTTTCCCGAGCTTGTAAATGGTCCGCAAACAACCGACGGCGATGAGAGTCATATTTTACAACTGGAAGCACGACTTGAAACAAGTTTACCTTCTTCATTTAGAAATTTTCTCTTGGCAGCCGATGGTTGGTGCCACATCACGATGTTTTTAAGATTTCTACCGACCAAAGATGTCGATTGGTTTTACAGCACCGACAAAGAATGGGTCGACATCTGGAATCAAGATACTGAAGATCTGGACATTCCAGATGATGAGTACTTTGTCTACGGCGAAGAACAGGATCCGGTGAATATCAGAAGGGAGTATATGAAATCATGCCTGAAAATCAGTTCCGACTCTGATGGGTATGTATATTTGTTAAACCCGGAAATAAAAAATAACAACGACGAATGGGAGGCCTGGTCTTTTGGTAACAAGTACCCCGGGGCTATTAGATATAAAAATTTCGAGGAACTGATGGTTTCAGAGCACAAGACCGCGCTTGAAGATATAAAGCTTACCGGATTATCCTAGTTAAATTTCAGTGCTTTCGTTTTTGGCTGCAAGTAAACCTTTTAGCTGGTTTTTAAAATGAACAGTGTTCTTTATTTTTCGTATGGCTCTAATATGTCATTAATACGATTACAGCACAGAGTTTCAAAGGTGCGAGTAATTGGCGTCGGTCGGCTGGAAAATTATAAACTAGCATTTCATAAAAAAAGCAACGACGGGTCCGGCAAGTGCGATGCTTATTACGTAGGTAGCCCTGAGTATTTTGTTCACGGTGTTGTGTTTCAGCTAAACAGTTCTCAGCTCAAGGTGCTGGATAAATACGAGGGTTTGGGCGAGGGGTATGAACGAAAAACTGTCCCGATAAGCACACCGGATATGAAAACAATTTCTGCAGTTACTTATTACGCGACCGAAATTGACAGCTCCATTCAACCTTACCTGTGGTACAAAGAACATGTTATCCGCGGCGCCAAAGAACACGGTTTGCCCAAAGATTACATCGACATGATTCGCCGGGTTGACGCAATTCCCGACCCGAATATCAGGCGGCAGCGGGAAGAACTGATGATTTACTTATAATCACTTGTCTATGAAAGCCACTAAACCCATTTTGATTCTACAACTACGGCCTGAAGATGTGGTTTCTGACAGCGAATACGCTTGCTTTTTGAAATATGGTGGATTGGGCGTTGCAGACACCTGTAGAGAGCGGATCGAAAATCACGGCCTTCCGGACGACCTGGATCTTGATGACTATTCTGCAATTATTGTTGGCGGCAGTCCATTCGACATCAGCACCGAGGAAGAAAAGAAATCTTTTGTCCAAAAAAAGATAGAATCCGATTTCAACCGGCTACTGCAGCGGGTGGTTAGCCTGGATTTTCCTTTTCTTGGTGCCTGTTCGGGGAATGGGCTGCTGGGTAATTATCTCGGCACGCGTATCTCGACCCAATACGGTGAAGGCGTGGGCTGCGTAACGCTGGACCTTACCGAAGAAGGAAAGCAGGACGAACTACTGAAAGATTTTCCGCCGCAAATCGACGTATTACTCGGCCACAAAGAAGCCGTCGACACTACACCCGCGGGCGCGACTTTACTGATGACCGGCCGTGACTGTCCGGTTCAGATGTTTCGCATCGGTGCAAACGTGTACGCCACTCAGTTCCACCCCGAAGGCGACGCTCAGGAATTCATATTGAGAATCGATACCTACCGAAATCACGGCTATTTCGAACCGCATGAGGCGGATGAGTTAAAAAAGAAAGTGCTTCAGAAATCCACGCCATATGCTCAGGCAATACTCAGGCGCTTTGTGGAAAAATACTATAAACGTGAGAGATAAATTACAAAGGGATTAGTGCAGTCTTGTACTCAACCTTAATGCAAACTCGGATTAATTCTGTTTTCTGAATTTGAAAACGCCGGCGTCGCGTGATGAGTAATCATTTTCCAGCCATCAGCGGTTTGCCGATAGATATTGGTCGCATACACTGAACCGATAGTTTGGTTTTCTATCGATAAATTTTCTTTTACATAATGAATGGCCATACTTTCCGCCAGTTTGTACACCGGCTCGGTAATTTCAATTTCGGTTGCCTGTGGAGCAGAAAATATTTGCTGCCAGCTTGCTATTATCAGGTCGAAGCTATAAATTCGCGAGGAGCCAGGGTGAATACACATAACGTCGTCGCTTGTGTCCCAGACATTTTGCATAAGATCAATATCGCGCTTGCGAAATGCTTCATAAAACGAGTCTTCTACCTGCCTTGAATCGATAAATTGAATTTTCGGGTCTTTCAATCTTTATGCCTTCAATTAAGTTGTGTGAATTTAACGAACTTGGCGAACTGGATTCGCGAGGCTTTTTTATAACAGAACTGACTCCTCCACGTAACATTTTTATTGTTCGAAACAAAAATAAAGTACTTGGTTACGAAAACAGCTGCCCGCACACCATGGGACCGCTGGACTGGTCGCCCGATGAGTTTCTGAATTATGACAAAGAGTACATTCAATGCGCCAATCATGGCGCGTTGTTTGAAATCGAAGGCGGTAAATGTGTTTACGGACCCTGCGCAGGACAATCTTTATGGCCGGTTGAGTTGAAAGTGGATAATGGAACCGTATTTGCGGTGTTGTGAAAATGTCGCCATTGCAAAAGTATTTTCCTGTTCTGGCCATTGTCGGCAGCATAGTCGCCTATTTGTGGCCGCAGTGGTTGGCCGAGCAAAAACACTGGATTGTGTATTTACTTGGTGCTGTTATGTTTTGTATGGGAGCCTCCCTAACGCTGCATGATTTCAAACGAGCGCTGAGCGACTACTGGGTGTTGTTGCTGGGGGTAAGTTTACAGTTTTTACTAATGCCCTTGATTGCCTGGCAGTTAAGTACGGTGGCCGGAATCGGCATCACGCTTACCACCGGTATGCTGCTGGTCGGCAGTGTACCGGGCGGAACAGCTTCCAATGTAATCTGTTATCTGAGTAAAGGCGATGTTGCGTTGTCGATTACTTTGACGGCGATCAGTACCTGTCTGGCAATTGTCGCAACTCCTTTGCTGGTTTACCTGTATCTGCACAAAACCATCGAAATTCCCGTGCAAAAAATGATGGTCAGTATTTTTTATATTGTGCTGCTACCCGTCGGAATCGGGGTGATGCTAAACCGCTATATTCCGATATTGATCAAACCAGTACAGGCATTCGGCGCCGATATTTCGATTGTAGTGATTTGCTTTATTATCGCCATCATTGTGGCACTGAATCGGGAAAGCCTGGCCATTGTCAGCCCGATTTTGCTGCTATTGGTGCTGGCGCATAATGTGCTGGGACTGATTGCCGGTTATTTGGCCACCCTGCTCCTGACCCGCGACCAGCGCATCAGTAAAACCATAGCAATCGAAGTGGGAATGCAAAACTCTGGACTGGCGGTGGCGCTGGCAGTAAAATTCTTTTCACCGATGGCCGCTTTACCAGGCGCATTATTCTCGATATTGCATAATGTAACCGGTTCCCTGTTGGCGAGCTATTGGGCAAAAACGTCAACTAAAAAATAAAAATTATGAATACAGTCACCGCCAATGCACTTGTGTTAATTTCATGGGCCGCCGTTGTTGCCCTGGTATTCGCCATGCTAAGCGGACCGTTTGACGGCCGGACTTGTGAAACCACCTGCTTTAGCCTGCTTTACTGGGGTGCTTTGGTGCTAGCAATTGTTGGAACGCTGTTAAGTCTCAAACAATGCTGCTTCAACCCCGAATCCGGTTTGTTCAGTAAAATCGGGTTATTGCTGGGATTGGGTGTCTCGGCGATTTTAATCGGCGTAATGGTAATCGGATTGTTTATCGCCTGATCCAGAAAATCCAGGTTCGGAAGTATATTAACGAATTAGTTGCCAGTGCTGAAAAGCCGCATTTATATACACCTGCAGCTTCTCATAGTTTTCCCAGGTATCTTTTACATAGTACATAGATTCTAAGCCGGAACACAAAGCTTCGTCATAGTCGTCCAGGTACTGGCAGATCTTTCCGTCTCCGTTGTAGTAATACTGGGTAAAACGATTGCCTTGTTCGTTTAACTCCTCGTCGGTGAACTTTTCATCGCATTCGATCATTAAAAAGTCTTTACCTGTGATTGCCCTGCTTCGCAGTTTTTCCAGTGATTTACGAGACCGATATATCAGCACTTCACTGCCCATCCCGTGTAATAGCAGCCAGGCCAGAAACATGCCTATGTGGGTGGCGCCTGCTTCATTGGGTAAATCGACCGGAAAATCTCCTCCGTAATGCCAAGCAGCGTCATCGTACTTCATAGCGCCATTCCACTGTGCTGATCACCATTGCAACTAATCCTTGTTGTGTATTTGTAGCAACCCGTAGGAATACATGTTCGAGATCGAAGCTACGGATATACGTAGCTGCCAACTGTGATGACACGCAACGTTCGCACTCAGTCGGTATAAGCGGTTAAAAATGCCGGACTAACGGGAAAAAGCAAAGAATTGTTAAATGTTTGTGTAGTTCGAGCAACATCAAATTTATTGCTCTTTAAACAGCACTATTCCAAATATCGGTGCATAAATTTATTAAATTAAATCAAGCGTGTGCATACTCCACCGCACTTCCCAACCATCTTTTAAGTAACACTTCCACCCGCTCGGGATGATGCTCCAGCAACCAGTGCGCTGCTTTTTGTACTTCGGGCAATAATTCCAGATCCTTGCTTAAATTGGCGATGCGCATCTGCAAGTCGCCGGATTGTTTCGTTCCCAGCACTTCACCCGGTCCGCGCAATTCAAGATCCACCCGCGCCAGTTCAAAGCCGTCTTTGGTAGTACGCAATGCATCCAGACGCTTTTTAGCGAAATCGCCCAATGGGTTTTTATATAAAAGCACGCAACTGCTTTGCGTTTCACCGCGTCCGACACGACCACGCAACTGATGCAGTTGCGCCAAACCGAAGCGTTCGGCATTTTCAATAATCATTAAACTGGCATTGGGTACATCGACACCGACTTCGATTACAGTCGTGGCCACCAGAACATCTATTTTTTTGTTGATGAAATCCTGCATGACAGTTTCTTTTTCTGTCGATTTTAACCGCCCGTGC
>JANQOT010000274.1 GCA_028285655.1 Gammaproteobacteria bacterium | reverse complement strand
CAACCAGGGAATGACCATCGACCACGCTTCCACACAACGTAATCGATAAATGCGCTCTTCCAGATTATGCGGCGAGATTAAATCTTCCAATCCGATGATGCCGGGTTTGTTGCACTCGCCTTCTACTGCAACACTCCAGGGATGGGATTTTAAATGGTGGGCATTTTTCTTCGGGTCGCCTTTGCCGGTACCCAGTTCATAAAAATTATTGTACGAGGTAACCGCGCGAATATCGGTCACTTCTTTGCTTAAAGGATGGCCTTCGGGTTTTTGATATTCGCCGATATTTAATTTGGCAGAAGCTACCGGCGGCAAACCCAGGCCTAATGCGGCAACGGCTCCACCGGCCTGCTTGATAAATGTTCGTCTGCGTTTATAAATTTCGTAATCGGTAACATCGGCTTCGCTTAATGCATGCTTGGCCTTGATTTTAATCAGCATGTAATTCCTTTATCTAGAAACTGAATCGAAGCTCCGTAGAAACAAAGTCTATATCTTCGTCATCCACCGCGAATCTTTCCCATTCGGCTCTTACACCGAAGGTATCGCTGAAATCAAAAGAAGCTCCTATCGAATAAAACAAGTCAGTCCCCTGCCGATCGATATACAAGTCGTCGGTAAATTTTAGATCGCTGGTTCTGATATCCCAGTTGTACAAGCCGCCGCGCAAAAACAACGATTTTCCTTCGTCGATAGTAAAGGTATGTCGCCCCGACAGCAGCAATGCCTTGGTATCCAGGTCGGATCGACCCTGGTTTTGAAACCATAGTTCTTCACCGCTAAATAAATTACCGACACCAAATTCCATTTGATCTTTATATTCCAGTTCCACAGCAAATGAATTAGTCGCCTTGAATCCGCTGTAAAACTTTAGCCCGGGATCGGTATTGTCAAATTTTCCCGCGGGAATCGGCGCGTCCGCGGCCAGACTTTCCAGCTGCAGCCAGTTTGAAGGACGAATTACCCCCGCACCCCAATACCATTCCGCCGCCGCGTTGGTGGCGAATCCACATAAACAAATACTCATCAAAACCAGACTACGCATATGTTTCATAGTTTTTACCCATGCTAAATGTGTCCCCATTCAAGTGTCGATTATAAAGATTTCCGGCAGCTATTAAATATGACGCCAGATGAAAGGTGAAGTTTCGTCCTGTTCATCACTCAATCGCCACACGAGCATTTCTGAACATTCGCATCCACGGCCCGTCTTCCTGCCAGTCATTCGGAGACCACGAATATTGTACGGCTCTGAATAATCTTTCCGGATGCGGCATCATAACGGTGAAGCGGCCATCGTTATTGCACACCGCCGCCACACCGGATGGCGAGCCATTTGGGTTTAGGGGATATTTTTCAGTGGCTTCGCCGGAAGAGTTCACGTATTGCATCGCAATTGTGTTCGATTCATGCAAGGCTGAAAACTGATCGCTTAACACACGACCCTCGCCGTGGGCGACCGCGACCGGCAACACCGAATTTTCCATGCCGGCTAGTATCAGCGATGGCGATGCGTTAATTTTCACATTCACCAGTCGCGCTTCAAATTGTTCCGATGTATTGCGCACAAATTCTGGCCATAGTTCGCTGCCCGGTATGATCGACCGCAGTTGCGACATCATCTGACAGCCATTGCACACGCCCAGCGCCAGCACATCGCTGCGGCTAAAAAATACATTAAATTGTTCTTCTAACCGAATGTTATAAATAATATTATTCGCCCATCCACTTCCCGCACCTAGGACATCTCCATACGAAAAACCGCCGCAGGCAGCCAGCATTTTAAAATCGGCCAGATCGTGCTTACCGGTCAGCAGATCGGTCATATGCACGTCGATCGCGGTAAAGCCGGCCCGGTCAAATGCCGCGGCCATTTCCACATGCCCGTTGACACCTTGCTCCCGCAAAATCGCGACTCTGGGTGGCTCGCCTTTATTAATGTAGGGTGCTGCCACATCGTCATTGAGATCAAAAGAAAGATTTGCAATCAAGCCTTGGTGCGCGGCATCGGTAATCAGCTCGAATTCCTGTTCGGCGCAGGTTTCGTTATCACGCAGTTTCTGAATATGAAAACTTGGCTGCGACCAAATCTGTTCCAGTTCCCCTCGCGTCGCTTTAATCACCGCATTGCCGCCGAAACTGAATTCGATGGTTTCCTCTTGTTGCGGCTCTCCAAGAACATGCAGACAATCTTGCAATCCGCTTTGCTCGGCCAACAGCACCACTTGATCCAGTTGCTCGGCCGCCACCTGCAGTACACAGCCGAGTTCTTCATTAAACAAACTCGCCAACGGATCGTCGCCCAGACTGTCCAGCTGAAGTTTCAATCCACAGCGCGCGGCAAATGCCATTTCACACAGGGTGACCAGTAGCCCGCCATCACTGCGATCGTGATAGGACAACACATTAACTTTGTCTCTCAAGTTTATGATATAAATAATTAAATTTCGTAAAAGCGCAGCGGAATCAAGGTCCGGAATTCGACTATCGACAATATTAAACACCTGACCGAGGCAGGACCCTCCGAGGCGATTTTGTTTGCGTCCCAGATCCAGCAACACTAAATAACTGGTTCCCTGGTCAAGCCGGAGTTGCGGCGTCCAGGTATTGCGCACGTCGCTTGCCGGAACAAATGCGGAAACAATCAGCGAAACCGGCGCCACTACTTTTTTCTCGACATTTTGTTCCTGCCAGACGGTTTGCATCGACAAAGAATCTTTGCCTACCGGAATGGCGATATCGAGTCCGCGGCATAATTCCGCCGCCGCCTCGACAGTGTCAAATAAAACGGCATCTTCTTGATCGAAATTGGCTGCCGCCATCCAGTTGGCGGACAGGCGTACATCCCGAGTCGATTCCCAATCCGTGGCCAGTAAATTGGTAATCGCTTCGCCAATTGCCATGCGCGCAGAATTGGGTCCCGCCACCAACGCCAGAGGTGTGCGTTCGCCCATCGACATCGCTTCGCCAGTACTACTTTTGTATCCGCTGCTAGTCACGGCAACATCCGCCACCGGCACCTGCCAGGGTCCCACCATTTGATCGCGCGTCACCATGCCGGTCACCGTGCGATCCCCGATGGTAATTAAAAACT
>JANQOT010000093.1 GCA_028285655.1 Gammaproteobacteria bacterium | reverse complement strand
CCAAAGTGAATACGAACAAATGATTGTCGTTATTTACGCCACCCTTGGTGTATTCTTAATTATCGCTTCGAAAAACCCAAGCGAACATAGAAGCCTGCTGTGGTTTACAGTCTGGTCAAGTATCACGCACGGAGGTGTGATGTTAATCCAGGCGCTGGTCAGCGACGGACACGAACACGCCAATTTATTCGGCGACATTCCCGCACTTTTTGCAGTCGCCATCATTCTCTGGTATTTAATGCCGCGCCGGGCGTAATTGTCTTTGCAGATAACGTAGATAAATTTAGTCCGGTTACGGGAAATAATCCAAACCGGACTAAGTTACTAATTTATTTTTTCAGCTAAAAACGTCGTCGAGGCAGGCGCCGCCAGGCAAAAACGTGCGAGCAAACGGAGCTTATGTGTCAATAAGTGAGTATTTCGAGCGCGTTTTTAACGAAGCAGCGGCAACGCAGACAGTGTTTAGAGTTGATTCCAGCGCTTGCGCTTCTGCCACGGTATCCTGGTCAAAACAATTCCCACCAACATGCTGCCCAATACGACTAAAGCACCCGTGATGAACCACTGGCGGTCCTTGTATGGGGATTTTAAAACTTCACTTTCTTTCTGCAATTCCAGATAGGCCTGTTTTTCTTCTTCCAGTTGCGCTTTTAATTGTTCATTTTCGCGTTGCAGCTCCAATGGTTTCTTCGCTATCCGTTCAAGACGGGTGATTTCACCGCGTAATTTATCTTTTTCCTGTTCTACTTTCTGGCTAAAGCGTTGCTGCAAGTCGTCGTATTTTTTTTGCAACGCCGTCAGGCGGTCGCGACCGGAGGCCTGGTTGACCAGGTAACGTGTGAGCACCCAGCCTTCGACACCGGAGCCTAAACGTACTTTGGTGTAATCATTCCCTTGCTCCAGCACAGTGAGCGGCGTGCCGCTTTTTAACTGTCGTAAAATTTCATGGCGACCGCTTTGCCCGGTACGCAACATGATTTCAAATTCGTCGGTGACGTACTTTGTCTGGGCAAAACTTACTTCGCTAAGCAGCCACAACACCGCGCAGGCGACAATAAACCGGTTTTTCATAAATTTTTATATTTACAAATCAACTCGAGTAACGGTGTATCCGTCTTTCTCCATTAATGCCAACACTCCTTTTTCACCGTATAAGTGCACCGCACCAACGGCAATAAATGTTTCCTTGAGGCGCATCGGCTTTCGCATATAGTGTTCCATTACAATATTACGAATTTCAATCACGTGCTTTAAGTATATTTTACGCCATTGTTCGTTTTCTGGCTCGCGCGGGATGAAACGCGTGCTGATTTCGTACATGCTTTTCAAGTCCTGCTCTAAGTACGCGTCGAGCATATCATCGATGATGTCGTACATCTCGTCATAACTGGCTACGGTAAACTCCAGCAACGCGATTTGCGCTTCGATAGGCATTTCCTGCAACGTGACAATAAACTCTTCAATGGATTCAACCTGAAACAATTCTTTTCGTTGCGATGCAGCGCGATCCAGCAACGCATAATCCAGAATCATTTTATTGCTTTTGGCCCGCACGGCAAAACTACGCATTGCCGCCCAGGGTCTTAGTGTTTTAACAAATTCGCGTTTCATCCCTAAACCGCTCAAGACTTCTTCGATACGCGCATAGGTTTCTTCACCGACTAATTGATCCAGTGTCTCGCCGCGAGGCAGTACCATATCGTGTTTGATCAGTTGTCCGCCCTGGTAAGGATTCCAGTAGTGATCGCTGGGAAATGCTTCCATTGCAAAGCTTTTGGATTCATCCAGTACTTTGGAAACTTTATCGTGCAGGTGTCCGATTCGTTCATCGTTCATATGCAGAGTGCCGAATATATGCCCCACATATTCACCGTCTTTTTCGATTTTCCAGAAAATTCCTTTGTCAAAACGGCCTTCGGTTTCTTTTGCGCTTACTGAAAAGGCCAATACCGATACACAGGCCAGTGCACAGGCCAGCACAGTTACAATTCGTTTCATCTTGTTCATGCGGCTACTCCAGTCTACCCTTGGATTCCATTACTTGTATTTTGTATAAGCTATTTAGTCTAAAAAAAAGCCGCTTCAGTTCCCTGAAGCAGCTTTTAGATTGCAATCTACAATACTAACAACCGTAGTACAAAATCAGATTTTTCTTAATGTATCCGGTACACGCGCATAATCGGGCGATATTGCATCGTGTGGACACGCTTCCACGCAAGCGTAACAACGTATACATTCGTTTTCGTCTATAAACAGTGAATTATAGTACAGCCCGGATGTATGCGCCGGTTGCACGCGCTCGAAATCGGACACACCATCGCCACCGTTGACCTTGAAATTAGTGGCTTCCACCAAACAATTGGGCACTGGCTTCACCAGCAAACACTCGTCGCATAATACACACTTGGTGTTATCCACAACCGGTGCGGGTGAACGTGCGTCTTCAAATTTATCGAACTGAATATCGTCGTCGGACAGCCCCGCTGCCTGTAACACGGCAACACCGTCATCGATCATCGGCGGCGGACCGCAAAAGAACGCCTTGATATTTTCGGTATTGACTACGCCTTTATCCAGGTACTCTTTCTTAAAGTGCTGAGTAACAAATCCGCGCGGACCATCCCAGTCACTGTCTTTTTCTTCCTCGGACAATACCGGAATAAATTTAAACGAGTAGTTTTTATTCCATTGCCGTTCGATATCGCGCATTTCATCAATCAGATAAAGATCCGCCTGGGTACGCGCGCCATAAAAGAAATAACAATCTCTTTCTATCTGGTTGGCGCAAGCGTGTTCGACAATTGCATTAATCGCACTCATTCCGCTGCCACCGGCGATACACACCATGGTCTTGTCGGAACTGTCGAGGCCGAATTTACCCATCGGGCCGGAAATAATTACATGTTCGCCGGTACGATCTCCGTCCGCCAGCCAGCTCGACAACTTGCCGCCATGTACCAGGCGAATAAAGAAAGTATGCTCGTTGGGTTTTTCCAGTTCGGGCGCCTTGGCAAACGAATAAGAACGAGGTCGTCGAGCACCCGGCACCTGAATCGTTGCGTATTGGCCGGCCTTGCCGTTGAGCGGCGGCGCATCACCGGAAACCGTGATCACGACTTCATAAGTATCATACGTAAGCTTGCGCATACTGCTGATCACACCGCTATTGATGTGCACACGCTTGCGTTGAATATCCGGATCGGGCTCCGGTAACTTTCTTATATGAAAATCAAATGGATCGTTGAATGTTTCAAGGTTCGCCATTACTGAAATACTCCTGGGTGAATTTTTTCGGCTTGTGCAATGATCTCTTCATCGGTTGCGTCGATGCCCTGATTACGAGGATCTTCACGCCATTTCTTAATGTACCCTTCTTTGCCGCCCCATTCCTGTAACAGAGCCTGTTTTCTGATTTTCTCGTCGGCTTTTTCCACTTCTGCCAAAACAGAATAAAAAGTCGGGCTCTTGCCGAAGTCGGTGAGCATTTCTGTATTTAATGCGTTTATGTTTACACCACCGGGTGTATTACTACCCTTGAACTGTTTTTGCGTGGAACACATGCCGCCCAGCATACCTTCAATGATTACCGCGTAGGCATAGGTTTCACCGCGATCGTTATACAATCTGCAAAGATCGCCATCTTTAATGCCGCGTTTTTTCGCTTCGTCCGGATTCATCTCAACAGTGGGTCTGGACATCATGGCCTGCAGACGCGGTACCGACTGGAAAGAATCTCCAATGAAGTAATGCGATGCACTGCTTAACACTTGTAGCGGGTATTTATCGCGCTTGGGATCTTCCTGCCCTTCGACTTCGGGCACATAGGTCGGTAAAGGATCGACACCTTCTTCTTTTAAAGCCTCGGAGTAGATTTCAATTTTTCCGCTGGGTGTCGGCCAACCGTTTTTGAGGAAATCTCTGCGATCGGTTTCAGTATTGGCACGCATCCAGCCGTTTTTCTTGAAGTCTTCAAAAGTAATACCTTCCATTAATGGATTAACTTCATCCGATACCATAATGTCTCGAACGAGTTCTTCATCGGTTTGCGTAAATGCATTCCCGGTATCTTTGTCGTAGCCCATTTTTTTCGCCAGCATGCGGAACAGCTCGGAATTACGCACACTCTCACCGACCGGTTCAATCACCGGTTCGTTGTAAGAGAAGTACCAGTTACCGTAGGTGGCCACCAGGTCGGTTCTTTCCAGTTGCGTATCCGCCGGAATGACAATATCGGCGTACTGGCAGGTATCCGTCCAGAAGGTTTCGTGCACAGCAACGAATAAATCGTCGCGCATTAATCCTTCCCGTACTGCATTTGAATTCGGCGCACAGTTGGCGGGGTCGGAGTTGTACACAAAAATGGACTTAATCGGCGGGTCCAGTTTTGCTTCGTCGTAGCCAATGTTGTCACGCAAGGCACGACCGATCTGCACCATACTGACCATACGCTTGGATGCACGATCACCGAGATCGGGTCGGTGCAGTTTTTCCAGATCGTGACGCAACCACATTTCCTCCAGATTGCCGAAACCGGCACCGCCGCAACGATGCCGCCAGGAACCGATGATGCACGGCAGTATCAATACCGAGCGACACATCTGACCGGCATTCTGGTGCCGGTTTAATCCGTAGTTGGCGCGAATGACCGGAACTTTGGCGGACGCATACTCGACGGCGAGTTTTTCAATATCGGCCGCCGGAACTCCGGTAATTTTCTCGACTTTGTCGAGCGGGTAATCGGGAAGTTTCGTTTCCAGCAATGCTTCCCAACCAATGGTTTGCTCTTTCAAAAACTCTTCATCGTGCATGCCTTTATCCACGATGACTTTCATCATGGCCAAAGCCAATGCCGCATCGGTGCCCGGCTTGGGTTGAATGTGCCAGTCGGCCATCATGGTGGTGCGCGTACGGCGCGGATCGATGACGACCAGTTTGGCGCCGCGTTCTTTGGCTTCACGAATAAACGGAATCGCATGCACCCCGGTACTGACCAGGTTGGCGCCCCATAAAATAATGTAGTCGGCTTCCTGCGCGGCTTCATGTATCGAGGTATTGGCATGGGCTAAACCGTAGGTATGAAGTCCGGCCCACATCGCCGCATAAATACAGATAGACTGCTCCAGACGCGCCGCTTCCATTTTGTTCCAGAACCGCGAGTCCATGGTCCAGTAGCCCACCATGCCCATGGTACCGGAGTATGAATATGGCTGTACCGCTTCGGAGCCGTATTTTTCGATGGTCTCTTTAAAATTGTCGGTAATCGTGTCCAGCGCTTCATCCCAACTAATGCGTTCGAATTTTGCGCCCGGCCCTTTGGGTCCGACACGTTTGTGCGGATACATCACGCGGTTTTCGTTATAAACCAAGTCCAGGTAGTGGTTTACCTTGTTACACAAATAACCGCGGGTAATCGGGTGCGTCGGGTCGCCCTGGACGCGCACGGCTTTACCGGTGGAATCGTCACGGGTAACCAGCATGGAACATGAATCGGGACAATCGTGGGGACAAAAAACGTGGTGGACTGAAAACCCTTCAGGCACCTTGATTTTACTGCTAACCGTCATTGAAATGACCTCCGCTACTCTGAATCGCTAATGCAAAATTCTTGTAATAAATTGTTCTTTTTTTTATTACCATCAACATACTACAAGCCCATTTTTAGGACAACTTAAGCCCCTAAAGCAGGGCATTATTTAGGCAGACTGGCGCTATTTCCTACTTAAAATAGGGGTATCTGATCGCGATCGACCGACGCCGAATCCGCGAACAGGTTGGATGCGGTTACACCCAGCAAACGCACCGGCATGGATTTGCCCAGCGCGCTTTCCAGCAGTTCCGGAACGACGTGCATGATGTCCTCGAAACTACGAAAACCCGAAGCGCTGGAAGTGCTGCGGGTCACTTGTGAAAAATCGGCGAATTTTACTTTTACCGTAACCGTGCGGCCGCTGATTTGCAGCCGCGAGAGATCCGCCGCGACTTCGCGGCTTTGTCGCGTCAACACTTCCAGCATTTCCGCGCGCGTATGCAAATCCACGTCAAAGGTGTCTTCGGTTCCGACCGATTTACGCTCGCGATTCGCCTCTACCGGTCGTTGATCAATACCGCGGGCCGCATGGTAGTAGTACGCAGCGGCTTTACCAAAGACGGCCTGCAATTCCGCCAGTTTCCATTCGGCCAGATCGGCGCCGGTGTAAATGCCGTGCGCGTGCATCTTGTCTTCGGTGGCGGGACCGACGCCGAAAAAATCCCGAATAGACAGGCTTTGGGCGAACTGCGGTCCTTCCTTGACTGAAATGTATAAAAGTCCGTCCGGCTTGCAGCGGTCCGAAGCAATTTTGGCCAGAAATTTGTTATAGGAAACGCCGGCCGAAGCGGTCAATTGAGTTTCACGCCGTATTCGCTGGCGTATATCTTTGGCGATCAATACGCTGGAACCGAAACTGGCGGTCTGGCCGCTGACATCCAGGTAGGCTTCGTCCAGCGCGAGGGGTTCGACCAGCTCGGTATAGTGACTCAGAATTTCGCGAATTTGCCGGGAAATCTCGCGATAAACATCAAATCTCGGCCGCAGAAAAACGGCCTGCGGACATTTGCGCCGGGCCGTGGCACAGGGCATGGCCGAGTGAATCCCGAACTGGCGGGCCAGATAATTGCAGGTGGAAACCACTCCTCTTTTATCGGGATCTCCGCCGACAATCAACGGTTTATCCGCATATTGAGGAAAATCCCGCTGTTCGACAGAGGCATAAAAGGCGTCCATATCGACATGGATAATCGCGCGCGGAGCAGGGGCATCGGCTTTCATGGGGTTTAATGTAGCAGGAATAAATCGACCATTTAATTACGCTTGAAGGAGTCGATCTGCGTTGACCCCAACAGCCGATATCCGTAGCATTTAGCTATCGCCCGCGAAACCCGTAACGATAAAAATATAACGAGACCTAGGAGCACCCTCTTCATGAGCAGTTCAAGTTCGAAAATCCCCGGCATCATTTTAGGCGTAATCGTAGTCGCGATTCTGATTGCATTTTATATTGCCGATCGCTCATCCGACGGCATGAGCAGCGCCGGTTACAGTGATGCGGATAGTGACGATTCGTATCATCACTCGTCAGGTGCACATTCCGGGTACAGCGGGCCGTTGAAAGAATATTTAAAAAAATACTAAACCTGGAGCAGTAACTTCATGAGTACTTCTACATCGAATTTACCCGCAATCATTCTGGCAGTGGTTATTATTGCCTTGCTAGTTGTATTTTACATCGCTGATCGAAGCTCGAGTTCAAGTGTGTCGCAAATCTCCCATCAGGCAGATGTCGAAAAAATGGTTTCGTCCAAACAAAAATACGAAGCGCATAGATCGGCGTTTGACCACACCGGGTACAGTGGTTCGCTGAAAGACTATCTGAAACAGACCAAAGGCGGAGCTGCCAAAGTCGACAAGGTGGTAGCTGAACATACTGGTTATGCAGGCAGCGGCAAAGAATACGTGCAGAAACATGCGCAAGAACATTCAGCCCAGTTGCAGGCGAACGCTAAGCAACATGCCGGCTTCAGTGGTTCTTTAAAAGAGTATGTCAGCGGAAACTACCAACACCGAAGTGCGGCGGCTGCGAATACCGGCAAAAAACAGACCGGCAGTAAAGCAAGTTCCTCCCCCGCGGCGAGTACCAGTTATTCGGGATCGGTAGACAAATACCTGAAAAAATACGGCAACTGACAAGGAACGAATTTAATTGACGGGAAGTTTTGCGCGCAATTCGTCCCGGTCGATCCACCAGTTGTTACCGACGATTGCGTCGATTATTTTTCCGAGGCGAGTGAACAACTCGTCCAGGTTATTTAGCTCCAGCATTTCGATCCAGATCTGAATAGACTCCTCGTCTTCGATGCCGCGGTGGCGTTTAGCCACCAGCGCCACGAGTTGTTTTACCAGAAAGGATAAGCTTTCTTTCTGTTTGTCATCTGCACGCACTTCCACCAGATACAAAGCGGCCACACTGGCCACCGCGGCACCGTCGGAATCATCCGGAGTTTCCTCGACAATATACGAAAGAATATCGACCGAAAGCGCGGGGTCGACCGGATAGGTCACCGCCAGCCAGCAACCGTGACCCAATGCAATGATCGAGTCTTTTTGCTCGGCCAGATATAGAATTTCACAGATCTCTACTGCGTTTTCGAATTGTTCGTGTTGTATAAATGTAGACAGTAACGGCCGGGCTGTATCCCAGGCTTGTGATTTTTTACCCAGCCCCAGTTGTGCACGGGCGATCGCCAGCTTTACCTCGGCAATTGCGTTCGCACCGGCATTTTCACCGATTGCCGCCAGGTGCTGCTCGTGTTCCTGCAGCTCTTTTTCAAAATAGGCGCGCGCATCGCCCAGATCCTGACCGCTGATGGATTCCGCCAATGCCTGCGAAAGAATTTTTCTGCTCATGTTTATATCGCGATTGTGTTTTAACTAGTGTGCCCGTCCGGCGAACAAAAAAAAGCCCCCTAAAGAGGGGGCTTTGAATCAGTCATGCGTGTGAGATTTATGCGTAGCCTGCGATCTTGTTGATCTCGTCGGCGATCTTGCGTTCGCCTTCCGACGCCATCTCTTCATC
>JANQOT010000258.1 GCA_028285655.1 Gammaproteobacteria bacterium | reverse complement strand
GGTCAAGGCGCAGCAGTTGTGCCAGCAGTGTAATTTCGATGCCTTGTTAATTACGCGTAGCGAACAGGGAATGACTCTGGTTAAACAAACCGGCGAGGTTGCCAATTTTCCTGCGCAGGTGCGCGAAGTCTACGATGTCACCGGTGCGGGCGATACCGTCATTTCGGTATTTGCCATGAGTCTTGCCGCCGATGGCGATCTGGAACAGGCGGCACGAGTGGCAAATGTCGCCGCCGGGATTGTGGTCGGCAAGTTTGGCGCAGCAACGCTTTCGGCGGAAGAATTGCAACAGGGATTGCTTAACTACGAATTTCCCGAAAGCAAATTGATTAGCGAGTCGTTGCTGATAGAAAAAATTGCCGACATGCAGGCCAAGGGTAAAAAAGTCGTATTCACCAACGGTTGTTTTGATGTGTTGCATAAAGGTCACGCGCATTTATTACGCCAGGCGGAATCGTTTGGTGATGTCGTGGTTGTCGCGCTGAATTCGGATGACTCGGTACGCCGTCTGAAAGGCAAGGACCGGCCGATTAATAATCTGCAGGATCGCGCAGAAATGCTTTCGCATTTGTCGCCGGTCGATTGGGTGGTCGCGTTTGAACAGGACACGCCGCTGGAGTTGATCGAAAGATTAAAACCGGATGTTTTAGTGAAAGGCGGCGACTACAGTGTAGATGAAATTGTCGGTGCGGAATTTGTCACCCAGCGTGGAGGGGCAGTGAAAGTCGTCCCCTTTGTCGAGGGGTATTCAACCAGCAATATTATTTCTTCCATTGTCGATAATCGCTAAATCCGGCGTCGAGAATCTATTTTCGGTAGCGCAGAATCGAGGCGTCGATTTTTTCCAGAATTCGATGAGCGATTTTTTCCAGTTGACGTAACTGACCGGCATTTTGCAAAGAAGTATGTTCGCTTATATGCCTGATCATCGGTTTTAACGGATCGATATCCTTATTGCCGGCATTTTCCCGGTAATAATCCGTAGCTTGCATGATATTCTGCAGTTCTTTGGTTTTGGTTTTCTTTAGTTGTGTTTCCACCAGCTCCAGGTCGACATCCATGTTGGCGTATTTTTGAGTGGAAGTATTGACCAGCCGGTTCAGTACGCGCGTGTGAAACTGAATAAAGCCGTAGGATTGTAAAAATTCCTCGTTGTAGCGGCTCATGCCGATAACCACCAAGCCAAAACTGTAGGCGAAGCATTCCGGCTTGGCGCCGATGACCAGGGATTCGTCGACATCGTCGGTATTTTTATCGGTGCTGGTTAAAGCGGCGATTTCAGTTTGCATGTCCAGTGCGACATCGTTGCAGATTTTAAACAAATCCAGCGGACCGATGGTCTTAAGCCATCGTTTGCCGGCACGGTCGTGCGCCCAGTTAAAACCAAGGACTGCGAGAAAGGCAGTCAAGCCGATCAGGACAGCGGCAATGATTTGCTGAAACAATTGCAATGAGTCGGTATAGAATTTCGGGTCTGCCGCAAATAAAAACAACAGGTAAATCGCAATCGACAGCGAAACAACCGTCACGATATGAATCGACTTGTTTTTATTATTGCGAACCGCTTGCATGCTGATTGAAGTTGATATTTCCAGAGTAGAACGAAGTATAAACACCTCTTTTATAGCGGCCAGCGGAGACGGACAATTGGCCGGGATCGGGCGACGGTTTGTTTGTATTTACTATGCAGGGCGCATGCAATATTCGATCAAGCTGCGCCGTTAATTTTCGCGTAGTAAAAAGTTGCAATTATTGCTATCAGAAAAACAATAAATAATATGGCCGATGCAACGGTGGTAAAGGTTTGTCTTTTCACTTGTCCGCATTAAAAGAAGTCCTGGTTAGGATATATTTATCGCCATCCGGCGGCGGGTTTTGTGAAACTAATCACGATTAGCCAATTAACGGGAATATCCCGTTATTGCAACATGGGATCTATCAGAAGGTTAAATGACGATTGAAAATTTACTTAAAAGACCGGGTTCTTTTCCAGCTCGTTATACCAGTAAAATTCACCCGCGACTTCGTTGGTATCGTTAAGAAAATAAAGTTCTTTTCTGCCGTCGCCGGTGGCATATTTCCAGGTCACGATTTTTTCGCCCATTTCGATTTTGTACCAAAGATCTTCGATCGGACCGAAAACATGTTGTTCGCTTCTGACCAGTTCCTCGATCTCGTCGGGCTCCCCCAGAGTTTGTCGCAGATAATCTTTGCTTTTACCCATGAGGTTTAGTTCGGCAAGGTGGTTTCGTTCAATCGCAGGCTTGCTTGCAGCGTTCTCTTCAAATGAAGAAATAAACATCCAGCTAAAACCTAAAATTCCGATCGATAGCAGCAGGCCAATCAGGATAAAAATATATTTTGTTTTTTGCGCAGGCACTGGTCGCCAAACTTAATTGTATGTATCTGCAAAGATACATATTTCAGGACGATTATCTAGTTTAGTACTCGGTAGCCTCTGCCGCTCAGGCAGCGTTTTACTACTTCGACTTCCTCGTATTCGCCCTCGCCGATCCCTTTGGCGCCACCGGTAACGGCGCCGACACCCGCACCGCGCGCGGCCCCTTCGGCACCATCGGCAATCGCACCGACTGCTCCACCGACCACCGCGCCGGAAGCAGCGCCTCTGACACCTTTCTCGGTGGTTTTCACTTCTTTGCCGTAGCTGCGACATTCTTCCAGATCGGCATAGTACTGGTTCATATCAACGCCTTTTCTGTCGATAATGATTTCATCAGTCGTGGTGCAGCCGAATAGAACAATTAGTAACGGCATTAATGTAATTGAATGTTTCATAAGTATTTTCTTAAATAATTATTCTTAAGATAGTGGCAAATTGAATAGAACTGGCTTCATATTTTGTAATCGATCTTTCTGGTATGACTATTCTTGTTTATATAAGTTTCGAGAGATAGACCGATAAACGGAAAATGCGGTCTACCAGATATAGGTTCATTGTTTTGCAGAAGCGGCGTGTTTCATTTTCATATACACACCGCCTTGCTCCAGTTCATCCAGCATTTGTTTGAGTCGTTTATCTTTTGTTTCCTGTTTTTTGGCGCGATTAATCCATCCAATATAGTCATTTTGTTGGTAGGCAGGGCGCTGTTCAAAGTCTCGAGCTAGATTACTTTCCTGTAATGCTTTTCTCACAAAGCCCGGCATTTTGTTTCGTTGGCGTTTTAACCTGGAGAAATCTTTATTCATAATAAAAGAAGATGTTTAACCCTTAAATGTGGTGATTCAATTTCAAGCTACATTTACTCTTCGTCTACTGGTCCATATGAAACACTTACTAGCTTATTATCTTTGAAATAGAATACCTTCTTGCGTATTTGGTTTGTAAGCTCCCAATTTCCGACCGCAATAATCCTGGAATCAGACACAGAAATAATTTCATTTTCCTTCGCATTTAATTTCTCGACGACTTCGCTTTTTGCCATTCCGTAGGGAATATCAGGTTCACCAGTGCTTGGAGGCGCCGCACAGCCAGATAGCATGAAAAACAAAAAAATTGTAGCCGTTATAATTACTCTAGTCATATGTAATGCTTGAATTTTTTAAAAGCGAATCGATTTTGCAGCTACTGGTCGGCCGCAATCGGTCATTCAAACACTATTGTTCAAAGTCTTCGATTAGCTTAAATCGTTCACATACAAGTATCATTTCATTATCGAAGCCACCGTTTCTTTCAAAGTATACTTGATGGTTCTGCCTCCATCCTGCGAGGTCGTCGTTCTCACCTTCCTCTAGGGCAAAGCTTTCGTCAACATCACAGAACCGTTTTTGAGTAACCTCAAGCGTCTCAACTACCAGTGCAGGGCTTCGATCCTCGAAGTTGACCGCAATATTTCGTCCGCCAACTTCAGGCAACTTTTCTTCTTCCGCTATGTACTCACGCAATGCGGCACAAGTCGCCGTTTTTCTTCCTGAGCGAACCAGCGCTAGTAGCTCATCAGACAATTCCTTGCTATCTCCGAAATCAAATACAGATGCGCCAGGGTATTTTTCTAGTGCTCGCTTAATATCCATCTATATTATTGTCGCTTGCCGGCCAATTAGCGAGCACATGGAGGTGCGAGAGAGAGTTCGCGGCAGGGATGTGAATACATGGATGTATGAATGAAAGTTGGCATCATGGATGGTGCCCACATCAATGATAAATGCCCGCTTTCGGCCAATAGTGGTCACTCGTGTAGCTAAAAAATCAGAATAAATATTTCTCATAATCGATTTCTAATATATCTAATTGATAACAATAAAAATGCTCCAGTTCCACACCAGAAATACACATAAAGCTTATATGAGAGAATAAAATTATCTGATCTTGCTGTCTCCCTAAATGTAACAACATCAATCAATGAATGTTTACAACTCTCTAGGCAATCGTCAATGTGCAGTCCATTGATTAGAAACAATACTGCAGCAAAAAAGGTAACAAGTATAACCACTAAAGTAGGGCGTAACGCTAGCCCTAACAAGAAAGCCATAGAGATGGAAAATATTACTATTACTGTATTAAGAAAGCTCATTTCGTTTATATTATCCTCACTCGGCCAAAAGCATTCATTCAGAATAACTAAGAAGACGAAAACCATATTGGATTTAGACGATCTGCTTGAACATCTTCTTTATTAAATTTAGGAACAAAAGGAAAAAGCTTTTTACTTTCCATTTCTTTTCTAAATTCATCTGCATATCTATTCGCAAATACTTCTTTTTCTCTTTTCGGCTTTGCTTTATACAATTCCCAAAATCGATCGTTATCATCACCACAATCAAATTTATTCCAAGACTCGAGATAATCGACGTAATGACCAATTTCATGCGGGATAGTGTAATAAAGCTGTTTTGCGCGAATTGAATTTGAATTTGCTTTAATATTATACCCACGCACATGTTCTTCTATTTCAAAACCAGCGCTGTGATAACGTTCTAATTCTAGCTCGTCATCCGGTCGGAGAGATTTGTCCCACTTAAATTTTAAACTAGCTGGCTGCGCTTCAATGTAAATTCCTGGCCCTTCGTATTTTCCTATTTCTGACCAATATCCTAGCCGTCCCCACACGGGGCATAAAATTTCTTGCTTGGCTGTGGGTTGGCGGAATACAACTAGATCAATATGTGAAACAAACTTAATAGGCAGTAATTTTAAAACATGTTGTACATCATTTACCGTGCAATGATGAAAATATCCGCTTCGAGGAGGCTCTACCAAAAATGTGACAGAATGACTATGAATGGATTTTACGATTGGTACATATGACGACAGTTTTTCCCAATATATAGAGAAATCAGACCAGCGTTCTGGAATTGTCAGCTTATTATCTTTCCCATGTCCGGACTTTACCGTGCCAATATTTCGATTTCTACGTCTGGAATCACGCATAAACTTGAGAATATTGTCTTATTGATAAAAAAACAGATTACCACCATTGATGAATTAACTATCCAACTCAATTCACAAGTGAATGACCGCTATGGGTTGTTAGTGGACATTTTATTTAATATGCTCGTGCATCCCTGCAGCGAACTCTCATTCGTGCATCCTTGCACTCACATCCATGTGCTCCGATACGAAAGCAGTCATTCCAGGTCATTGTAAATCAGCATATTTGAGAATGCTAATATAATATGCGAATTGCAGGTGCTTGTTGTTTTAATTAAACGCGTTTACGGCTGGGTTTGAGCCATTTATAAATATTGAAGCCGCCCCGCATCCAGAAGCGGAGGATGGTTTTTTCCAGCAGGGAGGGTGATTTACCCAGGTAATATTCCAGACCTTCGACGCCTTCGATATCGTGCACGCGAAATCTGCGCAGGCAACGCAGGTTGCGGATTTTTCGCAACCAGGGTTTTTCGCGTTCGGAGAACTGGATTTTATCCAGGTCGATGAGTACAAACGGCATTTGTTCGACGGCATCGGCGGTGAGGTTCTCAATAAAGGTAACGGGTGCGGCGAGTAAAAAATTCCCCGCATGCGGGTCGCCGTGGCGAATATTGTGCTGGTGAATTTTGCGCACGGTCGCTGCCAGTTTTTGCGTGATCACGCGAATAATTTCGGTGGCATTTGCATTGTTTTCCACCAGTTGACGGCAAAAATCGTAAGCCGACATGGAAGCGGGGATTTTTTCGTACAGCAGGTAGGATTTGGTGCTTTGGTTCTGGCGTTTGCAGGTCCAGTATGCCAGGGTATTAATGCTGTCGACCCCGATGTTTTCCAGCGCGATGCTTCCGTAGTAGGCGTTCAGGCTGTAATTTTTAAACAGATTGGTCAGCAGCAGGTTTAGTTTGCGATACCAGCGATAGTGCGCAGAGGTTTGCGACACTTTTAATACCACCTCTTTGTTGATTGCCGGCAGATGAAACGAATACAGTGTATTGCGTTTTCTGCTGTGTTGTTGCATGCGGTTCTCGGGCAACTCATACTGTTCGAACTGCAATTCCCTGATCCAGGATTCCATTGCTTCGTTATTGGTATGTGCGGGATGAATAAGGTATTTTCCCAGTGCATACTGAAAAGCGGATTGACGTAGGTTGTCAGGAATGTACACGATGAATTTATTTGGAGATTCGGCTTATTAGTAAGACGTTAGTCATTGGCCCGGCCTGGGTGGGCGATATGGTTATGGCGCAGGTGCTGTACAAGGCGCTGCACAGGGATTCTACCTCAGCCGAAATTCATGTGGTAGCGCCGGCCTGGTCGCGACCATTGCTGACACGCATGCCGGAAATCAAGAGAATAATCGAACTGGACATTGCTCACGGGGAACTAGGTTTGGCAAAACGCCTGCGCCTGGGGAAAACATTGCGCTCCGAGCGGTATGCGCAAGCGTTCGTGTTGCCGCGATCGTTTAAGTCGGCAATCGTTCCCTGGGCGGCTAGGGTGCCGCAGCGAGTCGGCGATCTCGGTGAATTTCGTTACGGCTTGTTGACGCGCAGATTTGCGACCAATAAAGACAAGTCGATTCCGAATGCCTGCAATTATTTGCGGTATGTGGATATCGATGCGGATATCGCGATGTTAAAACGCGATTTGAGACCACAGTTAAATGTGGATGCGGACAATCAGGCAATGATTTTGCAAAGTCACGGCATTGATTTAAATACTCCGTTGGTGGCCTGCATGGTCGGCGCGGAATACGGGCCCTCCAAGCAATGGCCGGCCCAACATTTTGCCGAGTTAATCGACAGCCTGGGTGAACAGAATCTGCAAGTGTGCATGCTGGGTTCGGCAAAGGACCTGCCGCAAGGTGAAAAAATACAAGCACTGTGCAAGCACGCCGTTATTAACCTTTGCGGTAAAACTTCTTTAACCGATGTTATCGATTTGCTGGCTGTCTGCCGAGTGGCAGTAACGAATGATTCCGGCCTGATGCATATTGCCGCTGCGGTGGATACTCCGGTAGTTGCGATGTACGGGGCGACCACGCCCACGTATACACCGCCGTTGCATCCGCGGGCCAAGGTTTTTTATTTACATCTGGAGTGCAGTCCATGCTGGCAGCGCACCTGCCAGTACGATCACTATCGCTGTCTAAAAGATATTGTGCCGCAGAACGTATTGGCTGCGGTCAAGTCCCGGCTTTAAGCTTATAGAAAATAATCGTGGCGCTCTTCTGAAGCGCTCAGGGTTTCCAGTTTTTCGGGATGGTTGATCAAATCCTCGATAAACCAGTTAGCATGGTTGTATAAACAAGTTACATCGCGGCATTCCCGGCTGGCGTCAAAAGCCTCGATCAGGCGCAAAGTATTTTTTTGCGTTTCCTGAAACAGTTCTTCGCCATCGTATTCATGTTTGCCGCCCAGTAGCGCTTGCGGTACGTGCCGGTATACCGGGCAGTTAAATATACCCAGCGGGCTGAGAATTTGGCGAAAGTACTGCATATGGCAGGTGCTGGGCTGGTCGATAAAATCCTTGTAGCTGCCGTTTTCCAATACGCGCAGATTGGTGCTTTCGATCACGGCATAGTTACTGTCTTCCAGGTGCTTGGTTTTATCGATGGCGGTACGAATTTTATTTAATACCGGTTCCAGTGCTTGCTCCTGTTGCGTCAGGTTGACTACTTCGGCGTTATTTTCCTCCGCCCGCGTTAAAAAGGGCTTGAAGGAAATATAGTCGAATTCATATTGTTTGGCGCGTGCGGCCGCCTCGTAGATTTCATCGGTATTGTCGATGATTTGCATGTCGTTGGCTTCGCAATCGTTCCACACCACAATAAAGCTGTAACCGATCTGGAACTGATCGTTGAGTTTTTTTATGTCGGGAATATGCGAGCAAATCCAGTCAAGGGTGACTTTTTTACTCACCGGTTTGTGCATGGCGCGAAACGTATCGTTGTTTCCGGAGTCGAGTGAAAGTCGCACCCAGTCGCCTTTTTCCAGCACGTCCGCAACTTCGGCAATTTTTTGCATGCGGCTGCCGTTGGTGACTACGCCGATTTTTATACCGCGGGCTTTCAGGTGACGCACAATATCGGTAAAACCGGGGTAGGCGGTAGGTTCGCCGCCACCGATAATGATTACCGTACGCAAACCACGATCCATCAATGTGCTTAGCGAGCTTTTCAGTTTTTCGTGGTCGTAACGAATACCGGTGTTGAGGATATCCATATCGACACAGTGGTCGCAGCGATAGTTGCAGGCCGTGGTCACGTCCAGGTTAATCGAGAGCGGTGCATGGTTGGGCGCCGATTCCAGAATTTCTTCAATCGACTTACCCTGTGCATACCCTTCGCGCCATTCGACTTGCCAGCGCACATAGTCTTTCAGCACATTGATGACAGAGGGCTGGCGTAACTTGGCGGAAAAATCATGAATCGGCGATAGTTCGACCTGCTTTTCTTTGTGTGCATTTGTTTTGCCGTTCGCATGCAAGGGAACAGAAACGGATTTCAGCTCGGAGCGAAACTTGTTTTTATCGCGAAAATCGATCAGTGGAGAAATCTCCATTAATACTTCGCCTTCGGTGGTATGAATTTTTTCCATTAGAGAGTTACTCGCAAGCGTCAATCAAGGTAAATAAATGTTTCGTTCCCATTTCCAGAGCTGCGGTGTCGCATTCCAGGCCGGCTTCTATATGGGCAATAAAATCGCGAATCGAAGTCGTCAACGGGTCCATAATGTTCAATGTCGTCTGGTCGGATTGTAGCTGAATTTGATAGTCGGGTAACGCTACAAGCCGGTCGACTTTTAAATCATTAATCTGGTAACTGGCCGGTTTCGGTGTATCCCAAGTGTTAGTAAGGCCAAAAGTGGTCTGAGTAGTTCCCTGCCCGTGTACATATTTAAATTGTA
>JANQOT010000253.1 GCA_028285655.1 Gammaproteobacteria bacterium | reverse complement strand
AAGCGTTATCATCGTCGCGATCACGATGCGCATCATGGTTATGTAGCGAGAAATGAAAGACGCCATCGGCATGAACATCGAGGCGGTCATGGCCGTGGTTCACATGATCGGCATGTAGCCGTTAACGACCGGCGCGGCCGTCATTAAGAATTGAGCTGCTTTAGCTCAAACAGAATAATAAATTAGCGAGTAAAACCGGGTACAGACAGTAGTCCTTCGAGTTTAACTCGCTATTTTTTGTTCCAGTACCGGAATTTCAATATTCATTTCCTGTAGTCCGGCAGACGATGTGAAGCGATAACACTTCCAGTCGCTAGTCGGGCTGATCTGGTTTTCCAGCATATGGAAATGAAGTAACGAGGCCAACAGGTCGATCTGGTTGATGTGTTCCAGCAACAATTCCAGCCCGATTTCCAGTATGTAACCACCTTCGCTACCTTCGCAAATGAAGCGTAGCGGGTCTGCCTGTTCTGAATCAGAGAAGTAAAATGCTTTTCCGGCTTCACGCACACCGGGAAAGCGCAATAAAATCGCAACCATCGAATCTGCCGAGGTATTGATTTGTTCGATATCCTTTTCGTCCAGCACGCTTATCCTCCATTGTTCCTGCATTCGTATCGTTTTCTAATTTCGATTGCTGTGTGGATACAGCTACGGCAATAGTGAATATTTTGTAAGCAGACAATTGTGCGGCTGCTCGCAGTTAGGAAATTGATTCAGGCCTGATTGGGCAAACACCGGACTAACGGTGCAAATTTGTAAATGAGCGGTATGAAACAATAGCGTTGCATTCGTTCATTTATTCCACGTGAGCTGCTGGTAATCGAAGTCTTCTTCGATGGTGGGTTTGACGACTTTAAAATAGGGTGACAGGTCGAAGTCGCGCGGGGTAAATAAACTATGATGTCTAATATGCAGGATTTCTTCCATCGTATAGTGGTACATGCCGGTGTAACGGGTAGTGACTTCCACATGCGGCAGAATCGGATACCTCACGTGTTGAAAAGCCTGCGCGATGCGTGTGGAACAGATCACACGCGTCGGGTCCCCGCTGCCCAGCGACAGCATGCGGCGTCGCCAGCGTATCGGTACTGGCGGTGTCGGGATCAAATAGCGCGCCAGGTCGATCACGTTTTTTAAATCGTAACCCATACCGATGCTGTCGATCATGAACTCGACCAGGCGTTGCCGGTCCTGGTCGGTTAATCCCACCGGCCGACAAATACGCGTGTTGTAACCCTCGTAAAAGGATAACGGTAATGCATGCACGCCTTTTTTAATATCCGCTTCGATCAGCATGTAGGATTTGTGTTCACTGTTTAAGGCTGCGCTGATGTCGCCCACGTACATGGCGGCATGCGACCAGGTCGACTGGGTGAGGTATTTTACCGCCACGCTAAAACGTTGATTACCTTCCACCAGTAGAACGTCGCCGGGTTTTAAAGTAGCGCGAAGAATGTCACCCGAGGTCACGGAAAAGGGTTCGTATTCTTTGACCTTTCCGGACAGAAAACGAACCAGTGCGTTACTTAATTTTTCGTTAATCCAGGCCAAAGCAAACCTTCGCGATTATCATTTAAATAAATTCAGGCTAATGTGGTTAATTTTCTCATATATTTTCGCAATTAATAGGGGTCAGACCTCTATAATCTGTATACAAGCCGGGCATGATTGTTAAATATTGAAGCAAACCCCGTTTATAATGTGCCTGGTGCGCCAATGCAGTAACACATAATAATAAGGAGAACGCGATGGACGTACTCGAAATTTTCGCGCTGCAGTTTATATTCAGTATTGTTGTTTTTAGCCTGATTTTAAAATGGACTGCGGTTCCCTGGTTAAACCGGCAGACGTTGTATGTTGCGTTGTTCTGGTTGGTGTTGCCGCATATGTTCCGTCATGTCGGCATGCTGTTTCTGGTGCCGGATGTGCAGGTGCAGCCGTTACCCGATTATTTTGCAATTCCTGCGGCGTACGGTGATTTAATCGCTGCCGTGTTGGCGATTGTTGCCTGTTTTGCCTTGCGTAGCCAGTGGGCAGCGGCGCTGGGAATCGTATGGGTATTCAATGTGTGGGGCGCCGTCGATTTATTAAATGCGTTACGTCATGCTGAAGTCGTACCGAGTTTTGGCATTACCTGGGTTATCCCTACATTTATAGTTCCATTATTGTTAGTTACTCACTACATGATATTTGTTCGATTAATAAAACACCTGCGAAGTTGACAATTATTCCGGTCAAGGGAGAGAAAAATGACGACGCGTAAAAAAATTACCTTTGAAAATGCAGCCGGCCAGCAATTGGCGGCGGCCATTGAATTGCCGGTCAAGCCGATAAAATACTACGCCTTGTTTGCGCATTGTTTTTCCTGTGGCAAGGATATTATTGCCGCGTCACGGGTTTCGCGTGCGCTGGCTTCGATCGGTATCGCCGTGTTGCGATTTGACTTTACCGGGATCGGCAGCTCGGACGGAGATTTTGCCAATACAAATTTCAGCAGCAACATCGATGACATTCTTGCGGCTACTGATTTTTTACGCGCGCATTACCAGGCGCCGCAATTATTGATTGGCCACAGTTGGGGTGGTACGGCGGTATTGAATGCCGCGGGAGATATTCCGGAGTGCAAGGCGGTGGTGTCGATCGGTTCGCCTGCAACCGCAGATCATATTCTCAAGCAGTTTCCAAATGAACGTAAACAACTGGAGCAAGTCGAGGAAATAGCAGTGAATGTCGGCGGCAAACCATTTCATATCAAACGGCAATTTGTCGACGATCTGGAAGCGCGGTCGACTACAGATAAAATTGGTGATTTGCGCAAAGCTCTGCTGGTGTTTCATTCTCCGTACGACAACATTGTGTCGATTGATGAAGCCACGCGTATTTTTGTCGCCGCCAAACATCCCAAGAGTTTTATTACCCTGGATAAGGCCGACCATTTATTAAGTAACGCTGACGATGCCGAGTATGTCGCCAACACCATTGCGGCGTGGGCGACACGCTATGTGCAAAGTGATGCACCCGAACCGCAACATATTCCCAAAGGTGAAGTGTTAATCGGCGAAGGCAACAAAAAGTTTTTACGCGAAGTTGCGACAGATGATCACAGTTGGTTGTCGGATGAACCGACATCGTACGGCGGCGACAATCTGGGGCCGGATCCGTACGAGCAATTGTTGTCTTCACTAGGCACCTGCACTTCAATGACGCTACGAATGTATGCCAACCATAAAGGCTGGCCGGTAGACGATATAAGCGTGAAACTCAAACACTCGCGTATACATGAAAAAGATTGCGCAGACCCCGACAAAGCCAACTGCAAACTGGAGCTGATTGAAAAAACGCTGACCATCGAAGGTGACCTGGACGAAAAACAGCGAAAACGATTGCTTGAAGTGGCCGACCGATGCCCGGTGCATAAAACCTTGCTGGGAAATTTGAAAGTGAGCACCGAGTGGGTCGAGGAAGCCTAACCCGTCTAGGGGCCACTGGTCGGATAAATTTCACGCTTAAAAATTCACATCATTTCAATAGGTTATGGAGTCGCGCAGCGATAAATATTAGTATATAATGAAGAACTAATATTTATTTGTATGGTCATAAGGAATAGAGTTTACGAAAAGGAGAACGCGATGAAATTTCTACAATCTATAAGTCGGTATCTGGTTGATTTTATTGAAGCCGGTGGCGTTATTCGTGTACATGAAACGGCGATGTATTGCTGCACAGGTTGTACCGGTCTTTGCGATCGCACAAAAAGTTAAGTAGGAGAAAGGGGCAACGGGGCATACTGGAATATTCAACATACGAATATCGATTGCCCCCGTTGTTAACAAAAAGCTGGTAATACACCGAAACAATTCCAGCAATTAATTGCTCGGTGCCATTTCAGTATGGTCCGTACTGAGAAAGTATGCTAATTACTTCCTGGCATGCTTGAAGTTTTAACCAACGAATTACTTATATTAGCCTCGTTTGTGGCCGGTATATTTATCGTGTACTGGTTGCGCACTTTTGATGTCCACGAAAAAGAGCCGTTTTCCAAACTGGCGCTGGTCACTTTGATCGGTGGTGTGATTTCGATCGTTTTTTCGCTGATCCTGTACGAATACTTTGACTTGCTCGGAGTTGAGGATATCGAAAATGCATTTGGTGCAATGTTCGTGATTGGCCCGGTGGAAGAGGGGGCCAAGTTGATCACGATGTTTCTTTTGATGTTTTTGATTCGAAAGGAAATGCACGAACCGGCTGACGGTGCAATTTATATGGCGTGTATTGCTCTGGGTTTCTCCCTGATCGAAAATGTTTTTTATTCCATCAATAGCGAAATTCCCTGGATTTTAATGGCAGTACGTCTGCTTACTGCGACACCGATGCATATCGGGTTTAGCGTCATTATGGGATTGGCGGTTTATTTTCATTTATTTCACCAACCCAACTGGAAAGCGCTGGTCGGCAGTTATATTTTCGCCAGTGTTATGCACGGGGTATACGATGTGGTTGCCTTCAGCGGAGCGGCATTTATTTTTATACTTGCATTCGTATGGGTGACCAGGCACTGGATTCTAACCATCCTCGGATATTCTGCGGCGACCTCGCCGTTGCGAAAATCGTTGAAAGAGTTCGTGGATTCGCATAAACCAAGCAAGCATACCGGTATCGAGTGTTTGAAATGCGGCGATACCGACGACAAGGCGACTTATCGCTATGAAAAAATTACTTTTCAAAAATGCGAAACCTGTGATCATTTTGTAACTACCAAAGCGTCTTTGTACTTTATGTCGCGACAATTTGGTTCAAATTTTAAAAGCACTAAAGAATCGCTGAAAACGTACGCATACCGGGCAGGTCAAAAAGAGGGTAATTCCGCAACAATACGCGATGCAGATTTCATTTCGCATAAAAAGAAAATAGCCTGCTTTGATCTGGATACCATGGATGACACTTTTGAAGCTCTTAGCCGACAGGCGGAAAAATCCTTGCCCAGGTTTATTCGAAGTGTGCTCCATAATTGAACCTGAAACCAGATTTCCGATCTGAAACATAATGACCAATAAATCATGAACCCACGCACCAAAATACTAGTTTATATTTCCTTGCTTATTGTTCTCGATGCTATTCCACTGCCGTTGCCGGTAACGGCATTGATACTGCTATATGTAGTGTTGCAGCGCCCGGCCTGGTTTACAGATATGGTGCGCCAGGTATATCAATAAGTATGCAAATCAAAAAAGAGCTAGCCATATTGGCTGACCCCAAATACGCACAGCATAGCCAGCGTTTTTTCAAGACGGGTAAAGGGGAATACGGCTATGGCGATGTTTTTATCGGCATACGAATGCCGAATCTAAGAAAAGCTGCAAAGGCGCATGCAAACCTCGGATTTACCGATGTCGGTAAACTGGTGAAGTCAAAAATTCACGAAGAGCGAATGGTTGGTTTGTTGATCCTGGTGAATAAATATAAAGCCGCGGGTAAGGAAGCAGATAGAAACCGCATCTACGATTTTTATACGGGCCATTTTCAGCATATCAATAACTGGGATCTGGTAGATGTAAGCTGCCCGCATATAATCGGTCCGCATCTGATGGATAAAAACCGCAATGTGCTGACCAACTGGGCACGTTCCGATCATTTATGGACGCGCAGAATTGCAATCGTTAGCAACTGGTGGTTTATCAGAAACGGAGATCTGACCAGTGTGTTTAAAATTTCCAGGATTTTGCTTAACGATGAGCACGACCTGATTCACAAGGCTGTCGGCTGGATGTTGCGCGAAGCAGGCAAACAAAACCGTCAAGCGCTGGAAGATTTTTTACAGCCACACTATAGCGATATGCCGCGCACCATGCTGCGCTACACAATCGAAAAATTTCCCGAATCCAAACGGCAAAAGTATCTTAACGGTAAAATTTAACGACAATACAGCGTGGCTATTACTGAGTTAGCGCCAGGATAAAGCACACCGACGCAATCGCGGCTGCGGTGGTTCTTACATGGTTCCACTGAGTCCAGGTGGATACATAACTGGCCCATATTTTCCCGGCGTCATCGATTGCTTCCAGCTTAATGTTGGCTAATACGTTATTTTTTGGCACATTTAATGCCAAAGTGACCAGAAAGCAGCCAACAATGTAGAAGATCGAACCGACCAGCAAGTAAATCGCGTGAGGGTCGTTCCAGCGAAGCATTGCAATTCCCATTGCGATTATACTGAACAGGGCGGTACCGAAGAAAATGACTAAAATCCACGGATTAAGCACCACGATATTAATGGACTGCATAGTTGCAATTCCGTTGTAATGCGGAAGCCGCGTCAATGCTTTCATTACAAACGTCGAAAAAGCAAAAAATACTCCTGCGATAATACCGCTCCCGAGTGCCAGCAGTAGTGTAAATACGAAAGGCAATTTTTTTCTCCATTTCTGCAGTTAATGTCCAGTTCAATTAATAAGACGTTTGGATGATTTAATTGATTGCATCTGGATCATATTTTTTATGCGGCCTACACCTCCCTGTGCATGCCGGCATTCAGGATAAATAAGACGCTTCCCGGGCTACACGCAGAAGCGAGTTATACGAGTTATCCAGTTTGCGATTAAAAAACAAGTTTTTGTCGTAAATATGCTCAAAACGGTCTTCTACCAGTGTTTTTAACCACACTAAATTGTCGCTAATCACGTTTTTTAATACACAGCGGTCGGCAAATCCCTGGTTGAGTCGACGAACGGGAACATCAATTTCGACGTTTACCTCTACCCAGGTTGCTTTTCCGCTTGTATGCAGACGATAAGCTACAGATTGAATTCTTCTGTTTAATGCGATGTCTTTATAGCGATCCAGCTCTATATCGCCCGGCTGATTCGCTCGCCAGATAATCACTTCATTGTCTGCATATGCAGATGGTCGATTAGTTACAGTTTTATTACTGTTAAAAACGGCTATATGACTAAAATACTTATTGCTGAAATCGAACAATATATTCCAGACAAATCGCTGTTTTGCTTTAATCAGTATCCCTTTTCGAATTGTGTATTTCATAATGAACCTCCTTTTCAAACGTCAAAAAGAGAACTTTCAGTTTCGGGTGTAATTCTTCAATTAAGAAGAATACTGCTCGTTGAAGATAACTCTAATCAGTTACTCCTATGACAACTACCATATAAAGTTTGGTTTTCAGGATTATTTCTAAATTATTAAATAGTGTTTCAATTGTTTCGTTTGCTTATAAAAATAGCTGGTAAGCACTAGATGTATTGCCACTTTGTCGTGCGTTGCAAGCTTGTACACAAGCGGTATAAGAAAATTGGCGAATAAGCCCGTAATGTTCTTATTCGCCACAAAATCCTTCCGTGGATTATTACCACTCGACGAGAGGGGTGCGAAGAGTTAAACAAGAGCGGCTTCCCAGGCAACAGGGTTGCGATCTGCTTCCAGGTCTCGCTTCAAAACCGCTAACTTAATATTCATCAATCCGCGAATGCAGCGATGAGCCAGCCGGAAATTTTTATCCAACCTGGGTGCGTAAACAGTTGCAATCATTATTCGGGTTTTGTCGCCTTTGGACTCCAAGCAGATATCGATTGATTCGATGTTAGCCTGAACGTCTTTTCGAGGCAGCGTAATGTGAAGACCGGCGCCGCTGGTCCATCCCAATGCTCGCTGAGGGGTGGAGTAATCCGGTAAAACATTATTCGGGCTTCGATGTGTGGCGCGGACGTATTCACCCATTTCGGAAAGATCTTTTTGAATTTCGGGAAAGAAATTCTTGATAAAACCGGTATGAGTAACTGCATTCCAGACAGATTCGATATCCGTATTTACTGTAATTCGTGATGTGTGGCGAGTATTCATGTGAGTAGCTCCTGTATCGACGTTTTAATTTATACCAACTAGTCTGTTGGTAGTAATAATACTACTGGTTAAATATTTGTCAACCATTTAGTCTAATTTACAGCGTCAAGTATAATAAATATAAAAAACATATAGTTATAGTATTATATGTGCATAAATTAAGAAAAATATGGCAATTATGCGCTAATAATTGTTATAATATAGACTAGTTGGTATAAACGAGGGATAAGATGGCAAAAGACGGATCGACCACACGTGACAAAATCATAGATACCGCCATGGAGCTGTCCTTACGGCAGGGACATGTCGCAACTTCAATCGATGAAGTAATACAGCATGCGGGAATAACCAAGGGTTCTTTTTTCTACCACTTTCCAAGTAAAAAAGATCTGGCGGTTGCGCTCATCGAACGATTCTCTGCCACGGAAATGCAGATATTGCAGGACAATCTGGAGAAAGCGAATAAGCTAAGTAAAGATCCATTGCAGCAATTGCTGATTTTTGTCGGCTTGATTCAGGACTTGCATTCGCAACTGGAAGAGGGCCACATAGGGTGCTTGTTTGCAAGTTTCAGTTATGAAAACCAGTTACAGGACGAAGAACTGCAGGCAATGGCCAGCGAAACCTTAATTGAATGGAAAAGTAAACTAAGCGAGAAAATCCAGGAAATCATTAAACTTTATCCGCCCCGGCAACCGGTAAATCCGGATGATATGGCCGATATGTTTTTGGCGACTTTGGAAGGTGCGTATGTAATGACGCGCATTATGCACAATCCTGAAATTGTGCAGTTAAATCTGGAACAATATAAAACATATCTTGAATCGCAGTTTAAACCGGGCTGATTTCCGGTTCCCATCTAACTGAGTTGGCGTTACGATAAACATCACGGCTTTATCGGCTTCTTTATTAGCAGAAGTTAATACAGCTTTGGTCTGGTACTTTTCGAGAATTCAACGTTAACCGGGGGTACTTCATATGGCTGCAATAAAAATAACACGCAGAACTCATCGTGGTCAGGTTCTTCAGGCCGCAATCTTGCTTAGTTTCTTTTTTGTCTATGCTTGCAATAGTAATGCCGAAAATATCGAGCGGCTGGGCGACGCTTATGTCATTTATTTGCCGAAAAGCGCAGATTTTAATGAAGTCGTCGCCGACGTTAGGTCCGAGGTGTCGGGTGTGAATTGGCAGGTGGTAAGTGAAATGAATATCGGCGAAACGGTAAAAGAATTCGGCATTGAGACAGAAAATAAAGTGATATCAGTTTGCAACGTTGGGTACTTATCGCGGGCAGTTCAGGCAGATCCTATGATTTCCCTGATTATTCCATGCCGGTTTACCATATTTCGTGAGAATGGCGGAGATCAAAGAATTGTCGTGGGATTTTATGATCCGGTTGCCGAAGCGGCGGCCCTGGACCTCAAACAAGCGCAGGCAGCGGAAGTGGCGGCCGAGGACCTGAAAACGGTGCTGGCGCGCATTGCCGAAATGCATCAAAACTGATGATGTTGGCCTAGTTGAGTGTTTTAAAATAAAAAAACAAAATGAAGTTTATACAGTCGATTTATAAAAAGTTACTTCATTAGTTCTACAAATTAAACGTATTGAATAATTGCATAAACTATTATTGGTTGTTGCTCAAGCCTATAATAGCCGTAGTAGCGTGCAAGATGTAAAGGGGGAAATATGCAATTTGAAAGCATTCAAAATGTTTGTGAAGGGTTGATGGATAAAGCAAGCGCGGTGCATTTCCTTGATCATTCGGTTGATGACATTGAAGAAGAAGCCAATAAATTTGTAGAGGAGTTTGCCGAAGAAAACGGGTTGACTGCTCATACTTTGTCCGCGTTTAGATGGTATTTTCAGTCCGACGATCGACTGTTGGAAGACGGCTTTATCGAACTTCGGTGCAAGACAAATTTTCTGACCCACAAAGGTTCCTGCACTTTTGATATTGTCGATATCGGCGAAGTCGATAAGGCCAGACATTTGTCATTTAAAAGTTAAGCTTAGATCGCTTGAGGAACAGTGCTCGAGCTGTTGAATAATAGTTAAAATATAACCGGTTTCACCGGTACAAATAGGCTAATCGCACATATTCTTGTACACTAGGAATATGTCGGCTTATTTTGCATTAAAATATCTGCATGTAGCCACGGTGATTTTGTCGATTGCCGGTTTTATCGTGCGTGGTATCTGGATGATGTTTTCTTCCCCTCTGCTGCAACAGCGTTGGGTGAAAATCGTTCCTCATATAAACGATACGATTCTGTTGGTTTCCGCGATTGCATTGGTAATTATGACCGCGCAGTATCCGGGGCCGCTTGCCTGGATAAACGCCAAGATTATTGCTTTGGTGGTGTATATCGTCCTGGGGATTATTGCCTTAAAACCGAGCCGCCCTATGAATGTGCGAATAATTGCCTGGTGTCTGGCAATCGTCACCTTTGCATATATGGTGTGGGTTGCGCTGACTAAAAACGCAGTTCCGTTCGCATAATATTTATCGATTTCCCCCACTAAAATCGCGCTAAATTGAATTCATTCAGCGTTAGTCATACACTTTCTAAAAAATTGCGAACGTGAATTGCACTCACGTTTAACATAATAATAAAAAATAATGCAGTTACAGTGAATTAAGCGAACATCGCTGATTCAAACATGTAATGCACTGCGGGACGATGCTACTTACAACAATAAAAATCCGCGTTTTTGCTGCCCTGGCAGTCGTCGGCCTGACGACCTCTGTTAATGCCATGTCGGTATCTTTGGACGGATACCGCGGCTTCTTCCCCAGCGATGTCGATAAGTTTTTGCGGGTTCATTCGGTAAAATCTCCTTTTATTAAAAATCAGGGACAAGCCGATTCCAGAATTTCTTTTTACCGCTCGACGGTGACTGGTATGGCGCTGGTGACCACGTCGGGCGAGCTGCTTTATACTATTGATCGACCGGTAAACAATGCATTTACTAAAAAACCGGGTTCGTTTCGAATCCAGTTCAAAGACGGTAAAGCTGCACCCGCAGGGCAGGCCAAATACAATCCGCTGGTAAACTTTTACCTGGGAAATGAGCTAAGAAAAATTAATGCCAATTTGCCGGTTTACGACATCGTCACCTTGGGCGAAGTATGGCCGGGGATTAACGTGTCCTTGCATGCCAGAGAAGATCGAATCGGTAAACAATTTGCGCTTCGACCGGGCAGTGACCTTTCCTTGATTAAAATGCAAATATCGTATGCAAAGCAGCTGCGGGTTCATCGTGATGGCGCCCTAGTCGTATCCACCGCTGCCGGACCGGTCAAGTTCAAGCAGCCTAATGCCTACCAGATTAATAATGGCAAAAAGGTATCGATTCCCATTGCGTATAAAATTAACGATTTTACCTATGGGTTCAAAGTCGGTGGCTATGACAAAAACCTGGCTTTGTTTATTGATCCGCTGATCGTCGATAGCGATAAGCTCGAAAATTAATAAAATACTGAATGCTGTGCCGAATTGTCGGCAGGTTTCAAAAAGTAGATAAACAGTTCTTGACTTGTTTGACTTTCTCCCTACAATGCCCCGCATGAAAAATTTAGCGACACATAGAATTTTAGGTATGCAATGGCTGCTGGTGACGAAACCAGAGCAGTCTGTTCCTGCGTGCGCGTATTGTTTATGTTGAGTTAGCTAAAAAAACGATTCAATTCAAAAAGGCCGCAGGGTAAAACTTGCGGCCTTTTTTTTGCTTATTAATGGGAAGTTCAATGATTGTACGAGCTGCATATCTGGTAGTGATATTAATCTGGAGTACAACTCCTCTGGCGATTCAATGGAGTAGCCAGGGCGGCGGCTATTTGTTTGGCATTAGTGCGCGTTTGCTTATCGGTTTGTGTGTTTTGTACGCAATATTCAAACTGACGCGTTTTTATTTTTCCCGCACACCCGTAGCAATACGTGTCTATCTCCTGAGCGGAGTCGGTATTTATGTCGCCATGTTCAGCGTGTATTGGGGAGCGCAGTTTATTCCCTCGGGATGGATCGCCATTGTGTATGGCTTATCGCCCATCGTGACCGGGATTTTTGCCCGCTATTTGCTGGGTGAAAAGAGTTTTTCGCCTTTGCGTTTATTGGGAATCGGCAGCGGTTTTAGCGGTTTACTGGTAATTTTTGGCAGCAGCAGCCAGTTAAATCAAGATGCATTGTGGGGTGTGGCGGCCGTACTTGTCAGTACCGTTGCGCATGCATTAAGTGCGGTATTGATTAAACGCGAAAACGCGCCGATTTCGGGAGTTGAATCGACGTTTGGCGGATTAATCCTGGCGACACCATTATTTTTAACGACCTTGCTGATTTTCGGGCAAGTGGAAATCGCGAAAGTACCCGCACAGGCATGGGCGTCAATTGTTTATCTCGGGGTGATAGCGACTGCGTTGGGGTTCTCATTGTATTACTACATTTTGCGACACCTGGCAGCGATTCGAGTGTCGATGATTACCCTGATCACGCCGGTAACTGCGTTACTTCTGGGTGCGGTATTGAATGGCGAGCCGCTGTCGTCGTCGATACTGCTGGGCGCTTTTTTAGTAATGTCCGGTTTGGCGCTGTTTGAGTTCGATAAACTGGTTTGTCGGCTGCTGCGACGATCTTCCGGCCGTTGCGCAGCGTTACTGGGCGAAGACTAGAAATGTTGCAAATATTGAATGCAGCGTTCGATTTCTGATTCGCTGGTTTCGCCGCGCTGGTAAAGCGAGCTGCACAAATTTGCAGCCGCAATAGGCTGCGGGGAGTGGTGGTGAAATAAATCCAGCGCTGCGCCGGCATGTTCGGCCATGTCCTTTATAACCGGCGGGCTGAGCATGCCGGCGGTTTCCAGCACCGGGCATTGGGCGATGTTATGAATGGCCGTTAATAGTTTGGGTCCGATAAATTGCGCCGGCATGGGCCCGTTATTCAGTGTTAGCAGTCGTTCGGCAGTATCGGTATAAAAATCGAGAAAGGAATTACCGCGACGAAACATCATAAATGCGTTATGTACTTTGATATATGCGCTTAGTTTTTGTTTTTCGCTTTGCTGAATCCATACTTCGCGTCCGACTGCGTAGCGATCCTGCGGTAATTTAAATCGGTCAGGTGCAAAAATCAGGAAATCGGCGTCGCACCAAATCACTGTCGAGTAGTTTTTCTTTAGATACTCCTGTATTAGCTTCAGTCGCGCCAAATCGGTCGCGATTACGGGTTGCTTGCGAGTTTTTTCCAACAGCGTATTCGGCACATAGTCAAATAATTCATCACCGATACATTGGTAGTCGAATTTATTTTGTTTCGCCCAGCTTTTTACCGATTGAATACAGTTTTCCAGCCATTTTACGGGTAGAGGGTGGGTGTGTGATTGTAAAACCAGGGTTTGGCTCATTTCTTGAAATTATTTAACTTTAGCAAACAATGTGAATTATTTTAGTGCATATCTAATTTGCAGTACTTATTGATTGAATGAACTTGTATTCAATAAGTTATTGGAATTTCGAGATGATTACCAGATTTAGATTTAGTTTAACTCTATATAGTCAACGGCGAATTCGTGCTATATGAACAAGAAAACAATACATTTGGGAGAGTCACTTGCTGATTGTAGCTATTATAAACCAGTCAATTCAGGTTTGAACGGGCGTGATGGATCGACGTTCAAACAAAGATCGGCGTAAAGTTAACTATCGAGTGTTAACCGATGTGACTGAGCGTAGAAAAATACTGGATAGAAGAAATGACGGTATGAGTGTATTCGAACTGAATGTCAGTGACGAGGCGTTTTCGCATATTTTTAGAAATTATTCCGAAAAGGACGAAGACTAACTTTTCCTAAAATAAACTGCTGCTCTCCAGATCCAGTAAATACTGTTTGCGCCAGATTCCACCGGCATAACCTGCCAGATCGCCATTGCTTGCCACAACGCGATGGCACGGAACAATTATCGCGATTCGATTATTAGCGTTGGCAGTCGCAACCGCACGCACCGCTTTCGGATTGCCCACTTTTTCCGCTTGTTGTTTATAGGTTCGTGTTTCACCGTACGGGATGTTTTGCAGTTCTTTCCAGGCTTTGTTCTGAAACTCCGTTCCGGAAAGCACTAAGGGTACTTCAAATCTTTCTCTTTGCTTGTCGAAATACTCGGCAAGTTGATTTTTTAAATCGAGCAAATGATGGTTTTCGCCATGTTGCAGTTCGGCACTAAAGGTTTTCTGCAGTCGTGCTACCTGAATCGCCAATACTTCCCGATCGGCAAAGTCGAGTAAGCAAATCCCACGGTCGATTGCACCCGCATGCATAAGCCCAAGAGGGGTGTCGATCGTAGTGGTTGCGATAATGCGCCGGTCTTCGCCTTCGAAGGGTGTGATTTCAGTGGCAATGCGATGGAGTAACATGACTGGACTACTTCAGGCTATTGGTCCGGTTAATTATAACTCATTCCGGGATTAACATCCGAAAGTGTAATTCTCCGTTTTTCTAATGGTTTTTTTGGACAATTTTATTTGCCCATCGTTTCCATTCGGCCGACATTTGTTCGACGCCCAGAATACGTTCGGCTTCGTTATGATCTTTCGTGTAGATTCGAAATACATCGCGTAAGGTCAAATCATGCTTAGGTTTTTCAACAATACTTATTGTGTCGTCAGCACCCAGTTCGCCTTCCTGGATGATGCGAAAGTAGGGGCCCGGACGTAAAGCCTGGGTAAATTTTTTGGGAAAACTTTTATCCTGCATCCGTACTCCTAATCGCCAGCATGGAATGCGCGGTTCGGATACTTCCAGCAATACGCTGCCGATTTGCCAGCGCTCGCCGATCAGTGCGTCATTCACTTCTATTCCCTCGGTGGTGAGGTTTTCGCCGAATTCACCGTGAGCGATGGAACGACCGATTTGTTGTTCCCACCATTCAGCATCTTCGCGTGCATAGGCATACACGGCCTTGTCGAATCCGCCATGCGCTTCGCGGTCGGCCTGGTCGTCACCATCCAGATTAATGCCGCGCGCAATAATTCTGCCGGTTACCGGAGATTTCCAGATGGCGCCTTTAGCTTCCCGGCCTTTGTAGTCAAAGTGTTTGGGTTTTCCCACATTTACCGACAATATTTTTGCGCTGCCTGTCGACATGCCTAGCCTTGATCGTTAATTTCACAGGGCGCACGCAGTTCTTCCGGTACATTGTCGGGACAAACTCCGCAATCTTCATTTCCCGGTACGGCAAAATCTATTTTTTTGGGATAGGGTAAATCCAGGTTTTCCATAATGTCGACAAATTCATGCAATGGCCTGTCGTTTCCCAGGCGGGGGTTTCGCTGTTTTTCCTGTTTAATAGAAGAGACCAGCCGCCCTTCGTAATCGTGTCCCGGAAAAACTAAAGTATCATCGGGCAATGAAAATAGTTTTGTATGAATGCTTTTATATAATTCCTCGGCGCTGCCGGATTGAAAATCGGTGCGGCCGCATGCTTCGATTAATAGCGCGTCCCCGGTGAACACCATTTGTTGTGTGCCGTTATCCAGCAAGTACGCAAAATGATGGTCGGTGTGTCCGGGCGTGAACAGCGGATGCAATTCGATATTGCCGATTCGAATCGGTTCTCCTTCCTTTGCGCCGATATCCATGCATGGTAACTGGCATACATGCGGATAGATTATTTTGCTTTTTGTCAGCGCTTTTAATTTGGTTGCCGCCGTTAAATGATCGGCATGAATGTGAGTATCGATCGTATAATCAAGTGAGAGGTTTAATTCCTGCAACATTTCCAGATCGCGTTCGGTAGTATCGACTACCGTATCGATCAGTGCGCATGAGCCTGTATCTTCGCAGGCGAGTAAATAGGTGTAAGTGCTGGATGTGGGTTCAAATAATTGTCGAAAAATCATCTTACGTAATCAGAGTTAGTTCATATAACAAATACAAAATATTAACTACTGCCAATGCGATTATCGTCCATAGCGTAATCTGCATGCCCAGTATGCGCGTATTTAGTGCGCTCGATAACAATCCTTTCGCATGGATTATTCGCCCCGCAATCAGGGTAATACCCAGAACATGAACAAGGATTAAGTGAGCATTATTATATTCCAGCGCGAATAATAATAGTAACGCAATTGGAATATACTCTACGGCATTCAATTGAGCGGCGATCGCCGATACAAGTTCATCGTCTTTGCCGTCGCCGAGAATAATGTTCTTGGACGTCCGTATCTTGATAACGTGCAAGGACAACCACACAATGATAAATGCGCCGATCGACGCATAGATGGCTGAAGTCATTTTCACTCCTTAAAAGTAGTTTAACGCCCGTCTTTTCTGCGTACGGTCACTGATTGGCCGCCGATTCCCCAGTTATCGGTATCGATTTCATCGATAACCACAAAAGTGGTTTCGGGGTTTTTGCCTAGTTCGTCTTTAAGCAGTTTGGTAATGCCGGCAATCACGGCAGATTTTTGCTCTGCCGTGACTCCTTCGCGCGTAATTTTTACATTTACATAAGGCATGTCTTTACTCCTGCAAATATTAATGTTTAAGCGAATGTTGCAGGTGTTAACCTTCCATCAGGTTGGCTTCGACAACATTAGTAGCATAGTTCTGATAGACATCTTGAATTTGTCTCGCCATGCTATCCGGGAATGCGTGAAAGTTACCGTTATTAAGCGCCGCGATAATGCTGTCGGCCACCAGCGAAGGCGGTTCCGCGATGTCGTCCAGACCGGCTTGTTTTACCATATCGGTGGCGATGGGACCGGGATGCACGCTTACGACCTGGGTGCCCTGCTCATTGAGTAATTCGCGCAGGCCTTGTGTAACCGAATATGCGGCGGCCTTGGAAGCAGAGTAGGTGGTAAACGGCGTAAAGTTTTTCATCGATGCCACAGAGTTTAGCTGCACAAACGCACCGCCGCCGTTGGATTTTAGAACCGGTGCAAATGCTTGCGCCATTCTGACCAGACCACCGACATTGACATCCATTTCGTAGTTCAACGACTCCAGTGCATTTTCCTGTAACGGGTCGGTCGATGTGAGTACGCCGGCATTATTGACCACAACGTCAACATCCTGCGCAATATTTGCGGCGTTGCTAATTGAATCGGGCTTGCTCATGTCGACTTCGATGGGTTGAACACGATCACCGTATTGATCAACCAGTGGTGTCGCGGAATCGATATTTCTTACGGCTGCATATACTTTTTTTGCACCCCGCTCAAGAAATGATTCTGCGATAACTTTGCCTATACCGCGGTTGGCACCGGTGATAAGAACAGTTTTATTTTGAAGGTCTGTATTGTTTGTCATGATTTTATCCTTGATTGATAGTGTTGTACTTTAATGTAGCTTAAATTAAATAGCGGCTGTTTCCTCAAGACCCAGCTTGCGGTTTAGCACTCCTTGTGCATTGAGGCGTGCAAGCTGATCATAGCCGCCAACTGCTTCGTCATCGATAAAAATCTGCGGTACTGTACGTTGCCGCGAGCGCTGCACCATTTCTAAGGTGAGAGCTTCATCATCGGTAATATCGATTTCACGGTATGCGATCCCTTTTGACCCCAAAAATAATTTGGCACGATCACAAAACGGGCATTGTTTTTTCGAATAGACTTCTACGTTTTTCATTAATTTGCTCCTTTAACTTAGTGTTGCCAGTAATTCCTGTGTGTTTAACTCAAATGAAGATCCGGTTTTAGCGTACGAAAATGCAATTCTTCGATTCGTATGAACTGCATAAATAGTCGTTACAGGCAACGGCTCTTCGTTGGACCATTGATTGTTGGCAAAATCTTCGTAATTTTCTTTTGCGCTATAATCTGGTTCATTAATAAGTCCGTATTGATAAGCCACGTAATTGCCTACATCATGTAAAATTTCAATATTTATCTGTTCGCACTGATTTCGATGATCGTCCAGCGCTTTACTATGCGGTGCGATTACCAGCAGCGACGCATTAAGGGCGTTTAAGGATGGCCGCAGTTTTCCAAGCTCGCACAGGATATTTTGATCTTCGATTGTTTCACTACCATTTATAAATGCTAGTACAATCGGACCATTATCCAGTCGGTCAAACAAATTCACCAGGTCACCGTACTGATTTACCAGCGTAAAGTCTTGTGCATTATCTTCGATACGCACCATTAGGTGGCGTATATACCCAAGTCGCATATCAGCGAGCAGGCTTGCCTGTTTTTCGGGTAAATAGGTTTGTAGATTCATGATTTTGTTCTCCTGATATTGCGTTTTATGCGAGTTCACATTGTTGTTGTTCGACAATTGCGATTTCGCCGGGACTTGTGTTGCGATCAGTCGTATAAACGCGTTCAATTAAAGGGAGAATAACGGTTTGCTCCTGATAGCTTTGATTCTGATCCAAGTAGTTTTCGATCAGATCAAATTCACTCAGGCCGTTGTCACGATTTTCAGCGATAATCATTGCCGCCGAGCCTATCCATTCACAGTAAGCGGAGTTGGCATTCGCCTGCTGCATGGTGAAGCCTAGATTAATTGCAGCAATGAGTAGAATCAGTGTTTTCATTGTTTACCTTCTTTTAAAAAAACGAACGTCCTTGTTCAGTGTTCTTCCTTGCTACAGGAGTCTCTGCACAGTTCAATCAAGATTGACCGTCGTAGTTGTGCTTGAACTGATTAACATCGACCACAGTAACTTCCTCAGCTACATAGTCCTGAAACCGGTCTAGCGGACCTTGTACATTAATTTCCGGTTGAGCTGCCTGGGTGGCTACCCAGTCAATTGCGCCCATGTGCTGGTCTACATTGTCGATTCCCAGGCCACCGTTAGCGGCGGCGAAGTTGCTGGCTGCCAGTAATGCAGCGGTTGCTACTAATTTTGCTTTCATTTCAATTCTCCAAAAAGTTGTGTATGTAAGGTTTATTGTCAGATCGTTTGATTCGGAACCAATCGGTCAACAATTGGAGGCTACTATATCCATTAGGAACCGATAGGTCAACAAATTTCGTATTCAAAGATTTTTATGGGGGCGATTAAATTTGATTATTGACCAATCGGTTCCAAATGAGTATGCTAGATCACAGGTGGTAAAAAAGGATATGTTATGGCTAGACCAAGAGAATTTTGTGTAAATAAGGCGCTGGAGCGCGCCCTGGATGCATTTTGGGTAAACGGCTATGAAGCCACGTCGGTATGCGATTTGATGGAGGCCATGGACCTGCAAAAAGGCAGTTTATACAAGGCCTTTGGCGATAAGCACAGTCTGTATATGTCGGCGCTGGAGCAGTATATTCGCCAGTCGCGCGAGTTTGATCAACAGACCCTGGAGGATGCCGCCACACCCAAAGAGGCTGTGACCAAATGGCTGAATCGGGATATCAAGAAAAAGCGCAATGATTCGATGAAAAGAGGGTGTTTTGTCGTAAATGCATTGACCGAACTGGCGTATAAGGATGAACAAGTCGCCGCTGCTATAAAAAATCATATTTCAGATATGATCAGCTTGCTCACCAAAACTATTCAACAGGGGCAGGAAGAGGGAGAGTTTCGATCAGACGTGAGTGCAAGCGGTATTGCGCAAATACTGGTTACACATTTATTTGGATTGGCGACCCTTGGAAAGGCAGTTACTTCTAAGGCGGCCAGTATTCAGGGAATCAAAAATATCCTGACTTTAATTGAGCAGCCGGCAGCTTAAATTTACTTAGAGCGCGACTATTAGGCCATTGACGCGCTGTTTTTACCTGATTTTTCTGCGTGATGCATCGCGTTATGCGCGAATTCCACTATTTGAGTTTCCGATTGCATGCCATTCTCCGGGTAATTGGAAATACCTACGCTGGCAGTGACGCGAATCTGGTAGGCTTTGTATAGGAAAGCGCTGTCTTCAATGGTTGCGCGAATTTGTTCGGCAAAGTCTATGCCCGTAAACGCATCCGATTCGGGGCACACGATTAAAAAAACTTCTTTGCTGAAGTGGCATACAAAGTCCTGATCGCGGGAAAGTTTGGTCAGGATATCGGCGATCTGAATTAGTACCTGGTCGCTGCCCATGGTACCGAAAGAATCTTTTACCTGATCGAAATCATCGATTTTGATCATTAACATACAAAATGGCGAATCTGCTTGTTTCGAGTCCCGATAAGTATGCTTTAAACATTTTAAGCAGGATTGATTGTCCAATAGTTTAGTTAACGGATCCCGTGTTAGCTTGTCCAGATTAATCGATGATGCGCTGATTTCGTTTTCTTCTTTATTTTCAAATTCTTCTTTTTCGACCACCATCAATAATGTCGAGGCGCCCAGAAAAATTTTGTCTCCATGTTTTAATGCGACTGGCTTCGGAAATTTCTTTTTATTGACATACGTGCCGTTCGTACTCTGCAGATCTTCAACATGTACTTTGCCGTCTTTATAGAACAGGCTGGCATGGGAGCGGGACATGCCCTTGTCCAGGATTTGGACTGACGAGTTGGCCGCTCTTCCTAACGTAACTATGCCGGTGGTCGGCATTTCGAAGTACTGTCCTTTATTGGGCCCCGTCATTACAGCAATGGTTGTGGAGCTGCGTGCTAAAGGATTTGCGTTAGTTTTCTTTTCTTCAGATTCAGGTTTTTCTGTTACTAATGTCATGGGTATGCTTGAAGCTAAAAGTATGTATGAGACGTTATTTTTATTTGACCCCATTTAAAACAGTTGAGAAATTGATTTAGCGTCGGTTTGCACAGATTTAAAATAATTCAAACTGTGAGAGCTTTAAAATTCATTCAAATGTGAAGTTCATCACTATTAGCGTCTGAGCGAGAATAAAATCAGGCGTGATCTAAGGTATAGCTGATTAGCGGCATGATTCGCCGGGTATATGGCCGTTGGTATCGATTTTTCTGGTTGCTGTCAGAACCCGTAAATTTATCTGGTTTAAGCGAGCTTAAAAATGCTACCGGGCTCTAGAGGCCGGCATCGGACCAGACCGCAAATTCGTTGCCGCTGGGTTCAGTAAAGTGAAAGCGCCGGCCGCCGGGAAAAGAGAATATCGGCTTTACTATTTTGCCCCCGGCTTTCTCGATTTTTGAGAGAGTCGTGTCTAGATTTTTACTGTAAAAAACGATCAATGCACTTCCGGCATGCGTGGAAGCGGCTTGATTAGATGTAAAAAACCCGCCGTCGATACCCTCATTGGAGAATGCCGTATAGTCAGGACCGTAGTCTGTAAATGACCAGGAAAAGGCGGTGGTAAAAAAAGCTTTGGTCGCTTCTATGTCTTTTGCCGGATATTCTACATAGTTAATTTTTTCGTGCGCTGGCATAAGTATTCTCTGATTAATTAATTACCGACAAAGAAAAGAAAGCCCGCTGTGGAAACGGGCTTTCTGAGTAGGCAATTTGACTGTGTTACGATGTTCCGACTTAACGGCTCGTGCTTTACTGGCTATTGACTAAGGACTTATTTTTGTTGCCTTGCCTTATTTACGCATATTTAAGATGCACTGGGCCTATTCAAGTCTTGTTACTTGTATTTTTGCCTACAATGTCAAGTAACATTAAACAACCGCATGTATAACCCTACGCTTCGCCATATCGAGATTCAACTAGAACTTTTCTATAAAGCCTATCGATGAAATTGATGAATTCTTGCCGGACCTGCTACCGCTCATCCGGAATATTTGGCCCGAATCTAAGCTAAAAAATTGTGACGCCGACAATAAAAGCGGTGCATGCAAACACAGTATATAAAGTAAAATCGCTCCAATATCCATTGACTGCATTGATGCAAGATTTGAAGTAATTGCACATTTCAAATGCTCCTATTAATCAAGTTAGCCAAAGTTGTCTAAATTTCAGAGCGCAATCTAGGGAACAAATGTGTCGTGGGTATTACGTTAATTTTACAGAGGATGGACGGCAGTAAATTTGATCGGAATGCGGTGATTTGACTAAATAATTCAGTCGACTAATTAAAGTATCAGGCTTGCAGCCATTGTAATGCCTCATTCGTGGTTGCAAATTCCTGCATATCGATTGGCAAATTTTCGGTTAAAAAAATCAGCCTTCGCAGCATCGCGGAATTCAGCTCTGAACCGGAAACGATCGCCCATTTTGGGTGGCCGATTTGATCGGCAATGGATTGAATATACTCCAGAAAAGCGATGGTGGCTTCAACATCCGTTTTTATCGTTGACTGGCTAAAGTCGATAAGAACACTCATATTTTTAGTAAAAAAGTCACAACCGGCGACAAACTTTGAAACTTGTGTGATTTTTCCGGGTGCCAGTTCCCCGGAATAAGTAACATGGAGAATGTTGCTGTTCGTGTCAAACAGTACTTGTGCCGGCAAATTATCGGGAAGCAAAATATTTTTCATGCAGCCTCACGATTTTGGTCTTCCTCAAGAAAATATATTTGTATTTGCGTTCCCTCACCCACTTTGCTGCGGACGATAATTTTGCCGGAAACATCGGATACGATTCCGTACACGGTAGACAGACCCAGGCCTGTACCCTGTCCCATTTCTTTAGTGGTAAAAAACGGTTCAAAGATATGGTCGATTAATTCCGGTGCAATACCATTGCCGTCGTCTTCTATCGTCAGGCATACGTAATCTCCGTTGAAGATTTCATGGGTGATATTGCTTTTCTTGTTCACGCATTTAACGTTTTCGACAGTTACAGTAATTACGCCTTCGCCTTTAATTGCATCTCTGGCGTTTACCAGTAAATTAAGTACTATCTGGTCAAGATGTACGGGGTCTATGACTATTTTTGCGTCACTGGTTGTATGGACCAGCAGTTGAATCGAATCGCTTAGACCGATTCGGTAATAGTCGATGCGTTCCTGTATAAACTTTTTAAAATTAATAGATTTGCTGGAAACTTCCTCTTGGCGGCTGTAAATCATAAGTTTGTCTATTATTTCTTTACCTCGTTGCGCGCCGGATTGAATTTGCTTGAGATAGTGCAGCATTTTGTCGTCGCTGCCTTGAGCAAGATTTTTAGCCAGTTTTGTATAACCAAGTAAAGATGTCAGCATATTATTAAAATCATGTGCAATCCCCGCACTTAAGTTACCTATAGTTTCAACTTTTTGCGCATGCTGCAGTTTTTTTTCGGCAATATCTTTTTCTTTAAGCGCTTTCGATTTTTGCTCAATTTCTTCTGCGAGTTTCAGGTTTGACGCCGCATACAATTCGTTTTTTTGTTTTAGTTCTGAAAAGGATGTCGTGAGTGCGAGTGCTACCAGGCTGATGACTGCAATAAAGACCTGAGTCGAAATAACAACTTCATACGGTGTATTATGCGAGTGTACAAATGGTCCGCTAAGAGTGTTTGAGAAATACATCGCAAGCAGCGAAATAAGTAAAGTCAGCAAAAAACTGTATTTTTCTGCGTACCGAATAGCGGAAAAGATAATAAATACCAGTAATAAATAGGGAACTTTGAAGTAAGAAACGCTGTTTGCGCCATTGGTCGAAAAAGTAAAGTACGTCGCAATTAGCGCTAACAATATAAACATGATGGCTTCGTAATCCCTGGGTGCAAACGGAAGATGATGCGTATAATTAATCCATGCGATTAAAACCGGCGCTAATAAAAGTATTCCAAGCGCATTTGCTGTCATCCAGGTGACAAATAAGTCCATAAAGCGAGCATCTGCATGCGTCCAGTATGTGCTCAACGCACCGATTGTTCCAAACAAGGCGGTACAAACAATTGCACCCAGCAGAATAAATAATATTGTATGACGAACAGTGTAAAATCGTTCGATCTGAAAAGCATAGCGGCGAAGAAGCCAGGCACCCAACATGGCTTCACCGAAATTAGCAAACGAACCGAGCAGGTGCTTGAGAGAATAATGTTCCGCAGACAGCGTAAGCAAAGAGAGTAAATTATCGCCGATATAAAAAGATATGGCGATCGGCCACCAAAGTTTTCGTTCGGTGACTAAAAACAACCAAAGTAACAAACCACTTGCCAGCCATAACGTTGAAACATTTTCGCTGTCTAAATAAAAAATCCAGCCAAGTTTTACCAGACTTTGGTAAACAATAAATGCAACTATTAAAAAACCGGCAATTACAAAGTTGAAATTGTTGCTTTTAACAAATATTGGTATGCAGTTATGCATTGATTCAACCATTCCCAACCCCACGCTATATCGATAGAATAGAAAAAATCGATATTTTCGTATACACTCGTAGTTTTATACGCGCATATAAAATGTCCGCAGAAAAACAATATCTCACTCCTACCGAAGTTGCCAATTTATTAATGGTTTCCGCGGTCGCTGTCAGAAAATGGGCGCAAAGTGGCGAACTGAAAGCACTGGCTACGCCGGGAGGGCATCGACGATTTTTAATGCGAGACGTCCGTGAGTTTGCAAAAAAACGCGGGATTAATTTGCTAGGGCCGAATCAATCCGACGGCTGGAAAATATTAATAGTCGACGACGATAAATTGCTTTGTGAGTATTTACAGGATTTGTTTTTACAACACGATGAAAACATCGATGTGCATGCCGTGCATGATGGTTTTTCTGCCGGAACAATCATTAAAGACTTTATGCCGACGACAATACTTCTCGATCTTAAAATGCCGGGAATGGACGGATTTCAAGTCTGTCGCGCAATCAAGGACGATCCCTTGACCGGAATTATTCGCGTTATTGTCATGACAGGTCACTACACAAAAAGCAATGCTCAAAAGGCATTGGATGCCGGGGCTGACCATTGCATCAAGAAACCGTTTGAGGATCAGGCACTATTTGAGGTAATCGGTCTTTAAGTATTTTATTCTTTAATATCAACCAGATAGATGCTTTCGCAGCAAGCTGACCGAAGGTGTTGACGCTCATATCGGCATTAACTAAAATATCGAAATTATCGATATATTCGTATTTATAAGAATAGGTTAACCAATGGCTGGAAATGTCGCTAGCTGCATTCTGGACGAGTCGCCGATTTTGTCCCTGAGTGTAAAAATTGCCGAATCCATTCAGGATCAAGTAATCGGGAATCTAAAACCGCATTCACTGAACTGTGAACAATGGGTGGTATTAAAATTGGTCGAAAGCGGTGATGCTCAGCGGCCATCGCAGCTATCTAAAATTATGGGGATATCCTGTCCGCGAATTACCAGAATCATCGATCAACTCGAGCAGAGGGATTTAATCGAACGTGCGGTAGGCGTGGAAGACAGACGTGTGTTTAAAATTTTACTGACGGAAAAAGGCGAATCAATCGCCAAGCGTGCGGTAAAAATTGCATCGCTGTTGCCGTTGATAGACGAATCCACATTAACCGAAAAAGAAAAAATTCTTTTCGACTGCTTTCTGGAAAACCGCCAGTTGTTATAGTTTGTTTGGCCGGTCAGTCGTTCGAGGCGCCGAACTGCGCGAATACTTCCGCTTCCGTCATATTTCTGGTGTCGTTTGCAAAGCTATAGTAAGCAGGTTTGTAGTCGATAAAAACCTGATGGTCGAAATCAAAAGACTCCACATTATCGAATATTCCTGCGGGAATAAAATACTGTTGAGTCTCTTTCAACCGATAAAATAAATGACTGCCGCAATTTTTACAGAATCCTCGTTGCGCCCATTCAGAGGAATCATATACAGTAATAGTTTGTTCATTACTGAACGAAACTTCAGAGCCGCAGTCTACCGCCATTAGCGGGCCTCCACCCCATTTCCTGCAAATTCCACAGTGGCAGGCACCGACATGCTTGCTCATAGCGCTCGCGCTGATTTGCACTGCGCCACATAGACAGCTACCGCTGGATTGAATAGTTTCCGACATCGTACTTTCCCGAACACTGTAACTACGCAGAATTATAAACCTAAATTCCAAGGCCTGGTCGTAGTGAGTGTGGTTGTTTACAACAGTGCAAGTGAAAGTCTGAATGCACCTTATTCGTGCGGTCGAAGTATTTCGAATCGCTAAGTTATTGAAGCCTCGATCAGTGCCGGCTGGCATAGTGATTGCTATAGATACGGTAGACGAATTTTGAAGGCTAGCGGTGAATTATGAATAGTCAATTTCTTACGGTTTGTGTTATCGCAATGGTTGCGGGATTGCTGCAGTCGGTGCCGTCGACTTACATTGAACAGGATCCCTATATTCAGCAGGATTTTGAGAAAAAGGCCATGAATTCATTGGGTTATAGCATAGTTACACGTTCGGCAGCTTATCCTGAAGATCGATTCGCCATGCCTGAGCCTTATTCTTCTGAGCAACTAGTCACATACGCTATGCGCATTCAGGAGTATAAATCCAAGTTTGCTGATATAAATTTTAATAACGAATGAACCGAGAGTTCATCACGCAGAAGAGATTAACTATGTCCAAGCTTACCAATCACGATTCAGTGAATAAAAATGCATTAGGGGAGAGCGGCACAGAGGTCGCAACAATGCAATCCGCGTCGCAAAATTATGAGGACCATGGGCGTCTTGCTGTTTTTGTCGAAAATTCTGACAAGGCCCGGTATTTTTCCAAATCTAAAAAACGCAGATAGTTCTTGGCCTGGTTTTTCAGGTCGTCATTGACCCCTTAATTGCGGGTCCCGATTCGGCAGACATGCTAATCTAGCGGCATGTTCTCGCTAACCACCACTTTGTTTTACATGCTGTCCGCATATATTGCGTTCTTGATTGGATATTCTCCAGAGTTGTCGCCGATTATGGTGTTCATTGTTCCATTCGGATTTGTGCTGGGATACTTTCTGGATCGCCTGTCCAGCGTGAAAAGAATATGGGCTGAAAATAAAACACGCATTATTAAACTCGGTATTTTTCAGTATTTTGTTTTTTTACTAATAACCGCTGTTTTTGCGGGAATGGGATTGATGTTTGCTTCACGTTAAGGGGAAAATTATGAGTTCATTTCAGGGTAGTTGCTTATGCGGTAGTGTGCGCTACAAAATCGAAGGGCCACCGCTGGCTTTTTATCATTGCCACTGCCAGCGCTGTCGTAAAACCACCGGTACCGGGCATGCATCTAATATTCGAATCGATACCAATGATATTCACTGGTTGAGTGGAGAGGAGTTAATAAAAAGTTACAAAGTTCCCGCCGCCGAACGTTTTCGTAATGATTTTTGCGGACAATTTGGTTCGCCGCTACCACGGTACTTCAAAGAAGTCGGATTCGTTGTATTGCCGGCGGGTTCCTTGGATCACGAGCCGGAGTTGATGCCGGACGCCAGAATATTTTATCCGTCGCGCGCGCAGTGGAGTTGCTGCGATACATTGCCGACCTACACCGAATATGTGGAATAATTGCCACTTATGTCTAATGTAATTCCATTTAAAAAACGACCGCGTAAAAAGCTTGGCTTGTGCCAGCACGGTCATCATAAATGGCAAGTGGTCAAGGACAATCATTTCGATACCAGGCAAGGTAAATTGGTCACTCTGTACAAATGTTCCAATTGCGGCAAGCAAAAGGTCAAAGGCACCTAAACGACACCTTATATATAGACGTCCCGCTCCTGAAATTCAGCCGATACAGGACATATCGTGAAATTCCCTGGTGTTTTGCCACATTCTGCTCGTTTCCGGGTTGCTAGTATTAAGCGGCCTGCATTATAATTTGCGGCCCTTTGGGTTCGGTCTTATACACCTAAGTTATGGTTTTATAAGGTAAATTACAATTAGCGCCCAGCAATTGGGGGTATGTACCTGGTGCCGCGTCCCAGGTATTTTGGAGCCAACAACTACAAAGAACACGGATATAGCGATTACCCATATGCAAAATAATTACCCGCCAGCGCAGGGCTTATACGATCCACAGTTCGAGCACGACTCCTGTGGGGTTGGATTTGTTGTCGATATCAAAGGCCGCAAGTCGCACCAGATTGTCGAAAATGCCCTGACCATACTAAAAAATCTGATCCACCGTGGCGCTTGCGGATGCGAGGAAAATACGGGTGACGGCGTGGGAATATTGACCCAGATGCCACACAAATTTTTTAAGCGTGTTTGTGCAGAACAAGATATCGATCTGCCGGAATTCGGTAACTACGGCGCAGGAATGTGTTTCTTACCCAACGATGCCGCTCAATCCAAACAATGCCAGGACATTATCGAAAAAATTATTTCCGATGAAGGTCAAACAGTGCTGGGCTGGCGTGAAGTACCCACCGACGATTCATCCGTCGGCCCGACCGCCAAGCTGGGTGAACCCACTTTCAAGCAAGTTTTTATCGGCCGCGGAGAAAATTGTAAAGATGAAGCCGCGTTTGAACGCAAGCTGTATGTAATTCGCAAGCTTGCAGAAAACACGATCTGGAGTTCCGATCTTGCCGAAAAAGATCGCTTTTACGTACCGTCATTATCTTATCGGACTTTTTTATACAAAGGCATGTTGACCGGTTCGCAACTGGAGCCGATGTTTCCGGATATTACTGCGCCCGATTTCGAAAGTGCATTGGCGTTGGTGCATCAACGTTTTTCTACCAATACTTTCCCGGCCTGGAAGCTGGCGCATCCGTTTCGATTTGTCGCGCATAACGGAGAAATCAACACTGTCCGTGGGAATGCCAACTGGATGCGCGCGCGTGAATCGATGTGCGAATCGGAATTATTCGGTGACGACCTGAAAAAACTTTTCCCGATTGCAATTGAAGGTGGCAGCGATTCGGCAGTGTTCGACAATGTAATGGAATTTCTCTACATGAGCGGCCGGCCTTTGTCGCACGCAATCTTGATGATGATTCCGGAAGCCTGGAGCGGTCACGAGACCATGGACGAAGAACGCAAGGCTTTTTATGAATACCATGCCAGTCTAATGGAGCCATGGGACGGTCCGGCATCCGTTGCATTTACCGATGGCGAAGTAATCGGTGCGGTACTGGATCGCAATGGTCTGAGACCTTCGCGTTACTACGTGACGAAAGACGATATGGTGGTGATGGCGTCCGAAGTAGGCGTACTGGAAATCCCGCCGGAAAATGTACTGGTTAAAGATCGTTTGCATCCCGGCAGAATATTTTTAGTGGATACCAAACAAGGCCGCATCATCGACGATGAAGAGCTGAAAAAAGAGTTTGCGACCGAGCACCCGTATGCGCAATGGCTCAGCGAACACTTGATGCCGGTAGAAAAATTACCGAACCCAAAGCAAATTCACGGTTCGGATAACGAAACGTTATTGCAACGCCAGCAGGCATTTGGCTATACCCACGAAGATTTACGCGTGCTGATGGCACCCAAAGCGGCCAAGGGAGCGGAACCCATCGGTTCGATGGGCACCGACACTGCATTGGCGGTGTTATCCAATCGCTCGCGACTGTTATACGACTACTTTAAGCAGTTGTTCGCTCAGGTGACCAATCCGCCTCTGGATGGTATTCGTGAAGAGCTGGTCACTCAGGTTGCAACCACTGTCGGGCCGGAAAAAAACCTGTTGCAACCCACTCCGGAAAGTTGTCGTCAAATAAAAATTTCCTCACCGGTGTTAACCAATGAAGAACTGGCACGCATTCGCGATGTGGATTTACCGGGATTCAAAACTGCGGTAGTGCCCATACTTTACAATGTGACGGAGGGCGGCCAGGGTCTGGATAAAGCGCTGCGGGAAGCATGCGCTCAGGTCGACCAGGCTATCGCCGACGGTTATACCAACATTATTCTTTCCGATCGTGGGATCAATAAAGAGCAGGCCGCAATTCCAGCCTTGCTGGCAACTGCGGGCGTGCATCATCATTTAATCCGTAATGGAACCCGCACTAAAGTCGGTTTGATACTTGAATCCGGCGAGCCGCGCGAGGTACACCATTTTGCGGTATTAATTGGTTTCGGTGTCGGCGCAGTGAATCCATATCTGGCGTTTGAATCATTGGGTGATTTGATCGG
>JANQOT010000089.1 GCA_028285655.1 Gammaproteobacteria bacterium | reverse complement strand
GACTTCTTATGTGCATTGTTGTGTAACCGAGCTTTACGAAAAAGCGCGGCAGGGGACTACAAATCACTAAGTGTAATTTTATATTTACAGCATAAATTGTCAATGATTATTGACACTATTTCAGGCTTTTTCCCCTACAATTAGTTGGGTAATTAGCGACCGCGGCGTGGTGATTTGACGGCAACCGGTAAATCCGGCTGCTTCTAACAGCGACATCAGCTCTTGCGGCGATCTTGGCTTGCCGCTGCCCATGGCCAGCAAATAGAAATTAAAGTAGGCGTCTCCGACATGCTGCGCACCTGATGCCCCCGCCATCGGCTCTGCAACGATTACGCGACCTTTAGGCGCAAGCGCCTCGAATACTCGCTTGAGTAAAATTTTTACCGCTTCATCGTTGTGGTCATGCAAAATTCGAACTAGTGATATGGCATCCGCTCCCGTTGGCAGCGCTTGCGCAAAAATATCTTTCCCTGCAACCGTAATTTGTTGACTCAATTCCTGCTCGGCCACCAGCGTTTTTGCGGTTTCAACAACTGCGGGCAAATCCACTAACTTTGCTTGCAAGTGCCGCCATCGTCTGCACACATTGACCAGGAACGTGCCGTTACCGCCACCTACATCCATCAAAACTTTATGTTGCTCAAAGGAATAGCTATCCAAAATATCGCGTGCGAGTAATTGCATCGACTGCGCCATAAGCTGCGTATATGCCGCAACCTGGTGAGTCGATAAATTTTGCGGTTCCGAAGATTGCGCATATCCCCAAAATTCAGCCAAATTGGTGCGCGCCACCTTTCCTTTTAGCAGATTTATCGGATCGACGAGATCCGCATAAAAATGGCTATGGTGGCGCACCATTGCGTCGATTCCAGGATTGCCGAGCAATGCCGCTCCGAGTTCACCCAGACAGAATTTTTTTTCACGAGTTTGCTCGATTAACTTGAGCGAGGTGGCCGCTGTCAATAACTGATTTGCGGCTTCGTTGGACAACTCTGTGTGTTGCGCAATATCTTCCAGCGTCCTGGGACCGTCTGATAACAATTCAAATACTTGCAATTGAATACAGGCATACAAAATTTGCGAATGAACAAATCCGGCACAAATATCAAATAATGCGCGCGCTTTTCGACTCGCAATAGGCTTGGTAAATACGGACGTTGCGGCCCAACGTTGAAACTGAGAATTTGTAAGCAGCTGGTTGCGAAATTTCAACCACCGATCACGCAAGTATTCCCCTCGACTTAAATGCATCATCAAAAGTACTAAGCCTCTGCTTGATTACTAACTGTGAGTCAATTTCTGCGGGAACTTCTCCGGATGAATTTTCTTTTTCAGAAGGAATAAACTGGTTCGCCTCTTCGATAATCAGATCGCGCAACCAATCTCTCCCCGGACAATCGGGAACCGCCATGGTGGCCTGGCCGATTAGATACTTCAGGTGCTGAATCGACCATTCGATACCGCGTTGCGCAACAATATTCGGGCTGTTTGCAGATGCATCCTGGCGCACAGGTTTACCGATCGAGCCGGCAGGCGCGGTTGCATCAAGAATGTCGTCGGCTATTTGATAGGCTTCACCGATGTACTGGCCCAAAGGTTTCCATTCCTCGAAACTTGCCCCGGATGTCAACGCACCGCTGCAGGTTGCAGCGACGAACAGCGAACCGGTTTTGGTTTTATGATAAGTCGAAATATCGGCGGTTTCTTCGCACTCCCAGGCTTGTCCGGCGGAAATTCCACTAGGTGCGCCGACTGACGTGCTTAAAATAGTAAGCATTTCCGGCATACGCTTCTCGATAAGACCTTGCGCATGGGCTTCGTTAATGGACAGCGCCACAGTTTCAAATGCATGCACGATAAGCGCATCACCTGCGAGCAACGCGATCTGCTCGCCGAACGCTATATGCAAGGAAGGTTTTCCGCGACGTTCATCGGCATTGTCAAAGCAGGGCAAATCGTCATGCGCCAAAGATGCGCAATGCAGCATTTCGATGGCCGCGCATGCGCTATCGGTTAATTCAGGATTGATATCCCCGTTTGCACAGGCCACCGCCAGGCATAATTTCGGCCTGATTCTGGCGCCTCCGGGAAATACCGCGTAGTTCAACGCCTCCGCCAACTTGGGTGGACACTTGTAATTGGTCGCTCGACTTAGCGCCGAGTGCAGTACATTCTCGATTCTGTTTTTAGCATCCATAAAGCCACCTTTGAGGTTATAGAGAGGCGAGTGTCTATATATTATTACATATTTAAGTGTAAACTATAATAGACATTTTATCTAATTCAATAACTCTACAATTTATAAGGTATAGCGCTGGATGTCGGAAAAACGCATAGTGGTCATTGGTGCCGGAATGGGTGGGCTGGTGGCCGCGACCACCCTCGCCGGTCGTGGCTACGACGTTACGGTGCTGGAGCGAGCGAAGCATGTCGGAGGGAAAATTCGCCGGGTCGGCGTCGGTGACGAACAAATCGACTCTGGACCGACAGTACTCACCATGATCGAGCTCTTCGAACAAATTTTTGAGGATGCAGGCACCACACTGGCGGATTATGTAAGCCTGCACCCTTTACAGACACTGGCCAGGCATTACTGGACAGAAGGGCAAACCCTTGACCTGTTTCTTGATAAAGACAAATCCGCAGATGCAATCAGTCAATTCTCCAGCCCGGCGGAAGGTAAACGTTACCTGGATTTTTGCGAGCAAACGGCAAAAATTTTTAATACGCTGGACGCCTCTTTCATCCGCGCACAACGGCCAAATCCACTCAGTCTAGTTTATCGAAACGGTTTGTCCCGAGCCTTTGATTTGCGGCATATTAGTCCGTTTCAAACATTATGGTCTTCTTTACAAAGTCAATTCAAAGACAGTCGATTACGACAATTGTTTGGACGATACGCAACTTATTGCGGCTCTTCGCCCTACCAGTCCCCCGCCACTCTGGCGCTTATTGCCCATGTGGAACAAAAGGGTGTGTGGTATGTCGACGGAGGAATATCCGCTCTGGCGACGGCACTAAAAAAAATTGCGACCTTACAGGGCGTTAAATTTTATTTCGGAAAAAATGTTACAGACATTGCTGTTAAATCCGGCAACATCAAAAGTGTAACGTGCAATGCTAACGAGCAATTTGCATGCGATGCGATTGTTTACAATGGTGACACTGCTGCACTTAATGAAGGAAAACTTGGTTTTCAAACTAAAAAAGCAGTGCCTTCGTATTCTAAAAATATGCGCTCATTATCTGCTATTACCTGGAGCGTGGCGACCGATCGCGTGTCATTCCCGTTAAGCAGCCATAATGTTTTTTTCTCCACGGACTATCGTCAGGAGTTTGAACATATATTTATGCAAAATCATCCTCCTCTTGACCCTACGGTATACATTCATGCGCCAGACAGAGTCGCATTAAAACCTCAATCTGAATCATCCAAAGAAAGACTGCTGGTGCTCATCAACGCGCCACCGAACGGTGATTCGATTGAATATTCAAATCAGCTTATTTCAAGTTATACGCAAAACACACTTGCAAGGTTAGAAAAATGCGGATTAAAAATTCAGCTCAACAAATCAAACCATGTAGTCACGACACCGGCACAATTCGAGCAAATGTTCCCGCAAACGGGAGGCGCTCTTTACGGCCGCGCGACCCACGGCTGGAAAGCCTCGTTTCAACGTCCGGGGGCTCGCAGCAGGCTGCCCGGTCTTTATTTAGCAGGGGGCAGTGTGCACCCGGGACCGGGAGTGCCGATGGCAGCAATTTCAGGACTGCTGGCGGCCGAAAGACTGATTCGAGATTCGGGTTTGACAGTGAAGTCCCGCCCGGCGGTTACGCTTGGTGGTACGTAGATGCGTTAAGTGACAATGAAGAATTCGGCATTACGTTAATAGCGTTTATCGGCAGCGTATTTTCTCCTTACTATTACCGCGCGCGTAATAACAAGCAAAGCCACAACCCGGCTAATTACTGTTCGATTAACGTTGCGCTTTACCGAAAAAAGGGAAACAAATGGTGCCTTACCGAGCGTGGTGTCAAGTCTGTTACCCAAACAGCCACCGAGTTGGCGATCGGACCCAGTACAATTTCGTGGAACGGTAAATGGCTTGAATTTGATTTAGACGAAATTACGGTTCCTTTACCTTCACGCATTAAGGGAAAAGTACGCGTTCATCCAAGTTATATCTCGGACCAGAGTTTTCATTTAGACCAATCCGGAAATCATTCTTGGTGGCCTATTGCGCCAAGATCTCAAGTCGAAGTCGAATTTTCGAAACCCCGCATTAAATGGAGCAACAACGGTTACTTTGATTCCAATTGGGGCAATGAGCCGCTGGAAAGTACGTTCATGGGCTGGCATTGGTCGTGCGCAAGACGAAAAAAACATGAACAGGTTTTGTCTTATAACACGCAAAATATCGACGGACTGAATACACAATTGTACTTGCACTTCGACCCATCCGGAGAAATTACCCACCTGCGGCCGCCGCCAAGTACAAAATTGCCAAATACAAAAATCTGGCGAATGCCGCGTTTTTCAGCTTCAGATTCTGACAATCCGCCTATCGTGAAACGCACGCTGGAGGACACACCGTTTTATTCACGCTCGTTGCTGATGGCTGCTGAAGGAAATAAAGACTATCCAATAATGCACGAAAGCCTGGACTTGAGACGATTTACATCTCCATGGACGCAATTGATGTTACCTTTTCGAATGCCAAGAAATATTTTATGGCACAACTAAATGTATACAGCGCTACATTCGTTGATACATTGCATGCCTGAAAGATGCAGCTTTTTTACCGGTGTCTATATGGTCTAAATTGTGGATAAGCAAAGAGCCGTTTTGCGTCAAGTCCGGATTACAAAGTAAGTTAATAATCTCATCGCGCTTGGCCAGGTCTTTGTCGGCAAGTTTTACTACTTTCTGAATCGGCATTCGATTTTCTTCTATCGATTTTCTCCAGTTATCTAAATCCAGATAGTTTTGCGCGTAGTATCCGCCGACTTCACTTGATGCATTTACACCGAAACCAATCAAGTTTTTAGAAGGATGTAACGTGTACCCGATCCAGTCCCGTTTTAGTTTATTCTGGAGTTTCGCTTTAGCAAGATTACTTTCCTTGGCGGCAAAACACTCCAGCCCAATCCAGTCATAATTTGATTCCGTCAATACGCTTACGATTTCATTAAATTGCGCAAGTTTCGTTGCACGGGAAGGTATTAAATTTGAATCTATCGCAATTTGATGCGGAAGTTTACTTGTGCTGCGAACATAAGCGAAGCAATCTATTCGATCCGGCGCCAGCGAATTTATTTTTTTCGCACTACTCTCGATGCTTTCGATTGTCTGGGCAGGCAATCCGTACATAAAATCCATTGAGATACTTTCAAAACCGATGTTTCGAGTGATATCAAACACATCGCGCAGCATATTAAATGAATGTACACGTCCAATAGCATGCTGAACTTTGGAATTTACATCGCGTACACCATAGTTAATCTCTTTGAAGCCAAGTCCCTTTAGCAAATCAAGCTGAGTCGCTGAGGCCCGTTTCGGATTTGCATCTATCGAAGTTTCCGTTGCATCATCGATTACAAAATTCCGATCCACCATATCCACCAAATGCGCGAGTTGGGGTTCGGTTAAGTAATTCGGCGTTCCTCCACCGATATGCAAACGGTTAATCCGCTTTCCGACGCCGATTCTTTCGGTAACCAGCGATATCTCCTTACCCAGCAACTCCAGGTAATCGTCAATTTTTTTAGAATCTTGCGTAATATGGGAATTGCGTTCGCAATTTAGGCAACGTGTGGGACAAAAGGGAAGATGTATGTAAATGCCAAATTGCGGATTATCTACCGGCGATAAACTGTCAAGAACTTCGATATAGTTATTGTCAAAGACGCTGCGCATACCCGACATTAGCGCTTCTTCGTCCGCCAACGCGCTCAAATGATTGTAACGCGCGATCAACCGCTGCGGGATATCGTTATTATTCTTTTTTCCACCTTTGGGCATAACCAAAGACTCCTCAACAAGCTGAAAAATGCTTTTTATTTTTCTTCAGGAGAGGCGGATGTTTGCTTTGGTATTAATTTGGAAAAGCCGGGTATAAACTTCTCAAGAATTCAACCTTGACGGTGAGTTTCTACTTTATCAATCCAAGAATCTTAGAAATCTAAATCTTGGCCAACTAATCAAAACACCTTCCTCCCAGAAGTATTTCGCTTAAGCTTATTAACCTTGTATTTTTTATAAATATAATTTATATGTAATAAATAATTTCTTATGTTTTAGCACAATAGTGTCAATTTGAACTTACGTCAATGCTTTTCATCGATACTTTAGAAATTTAATCTATTTCAACCAGTACCTTAAGCCATTCACCAGCACCTTAAGAGTCAATTTAAACATCCACGCTAGCTCATTGTTTAGTATGAAATATTGTCGTTATCGACTGATTTTTACCCTTGGGTAATGTTTCGTTAGTAACAGTTGACTCTTTAAATGATTCACTAATTTGTGACAGTTTTGTCGCCCAATTCCATAAAATCGAGTCATTAATCGGCAGAATCAGGAACCAATGCTCCAGCACCGCCAAAAACAGCAATGTCGCCAATAGCATCAAGCCCGTCTGTTCGACGCTCGATGCCTGGCCGGATAACGCCGAGAACACCAATGCGGTTGCCACAACGCTGGCGATCGTCACCGAAAACGGAAACAAAAAGTTCATCGAACGTACTTTTGTATAACTCGCAATATATTTAATATTTTCGGGAATCCAGTCGTGGTTTAAATTAAGCACGCCTAAGAACAGATTCAGCTTGGCACTCCAGCGCATAAACCAGAGAATCACAAATGTCCACATGCCAATTTGGTTTAGATGACCCCAGGTTCCAATAATTAACGCGGTGCCGATAAAAATAACGAGTAATTCATGATGCAAACTGGTTTCAATGGCATAAAAAAATCTCTGTGAGCGCGAACAGGATTCAGGGCATTCAACTTTACGTGGGCCGGTAATAAACCCCATAAAATAACTCATCTCGCACCACCCCCACACTAGCAGGGCCTGGGTAAATGCGACATATACATAAAATTCGGTGAAGTATTGACTGCTTTGTATCAATCCGTAAAAACTGACTACAGCAACCAGCAAACCCAGCACGAAACTCGTGCGTCTTTTTCGATTCGATTGTTTATTCAAATAAAGCACAATGCCGGTACTAAACCACCATGCAAATATTGTGTAACAAACCGGAATCAGATAATGGCTCATAAACGGATCATCGATATTAGTTCAGATGGATTGAAAATGTAGTTGATATACGCATTCGAAGTAGATGTTCTGCATACTTCACCTACCTAGTATTCATTCGCACTCATCAGACGAGCAAATGAATTAACATTGGTTTGACCAAACGCGTTCAGGTAGACGCTTCTTTTGGTTGCCAGATCCACCAAAAACAACTCACCGTTATTTTTTCTTATTAAACGAAACGCCGATTCGTCCCCCAGATTCATGCTGCGCCGCTCCCTTACCAGTCCGCGCAACACACCTCTTATGAAGTTTTCCGTACCGGGTTGCAGGGTAAACAAATGCGTCTGGTTTTCTGCATCAATAACCTCAACCAGACCATTTTCGCGATCTTCAAAACGCAAATCCCGGACTTGAATTTGACCTGGCACGGACTTATCTAGTGCCACACTATTGTTGACACCTGCGCCGGTAAATTTGGCCAACAATACTGCGGCCAGCGAAAACCCGATCAATGCCGTAACCGCCAACAGTGCGGTTTTCGGGAACCCCTGATTATGCGCGTGATCACTCATGTTTCAATTTTTACTGTCGACATCATTCACCAAACCTATAAACCGAGTTCCATCAGCGGCGGCTAGTTGAGCACGACATGATTCTGGTCATGCGATATTTTGTCCGGGCAGGCCAATGAATCTGCTGACGGCGCGCCTTCACGCAATGCCTCTGCGACGATCAGGGCGACTTTATTGGCACCGGGAATACTTCTTAACATGGGTTTTACCCTGCTGAAATTCCAAGGCTTTGCGTGCGGCCACATTACGAAGTAGGAAATTTTTTCTCCCGCGATTAAC
>JANQOT010000238.1 GCA_028285655.1 Gammaproteobacteria bacterium | reverse complement strand
GACCGACAACAAAGAGCCCATCCCCAGTTTTTTCATTTCGCGTTCATCTAATACTTGTAATGCGAGCTTGCCTTGCCCTCGTTTCATCGATTGAGCAGTTTTCGCAAGATGAGTAGGGGTGCAAATATTGGCGGGCAAATTGCCCAGTTCTTTGGTAAGCAACATACCTTCGGCAATTGCTTTACCCTGAGTGATGCCTTTCTTGACTTGTGTAGCTTGTCGCTGTTGAGGGCAAAGAAATATAATTTTGTTTAATTTGGGCGCAGGCTTCTTTTTGGAAATTGTACGGCTATAACGATATAGATTGTCTTCCATCAACATAATATGCATGCGCGTCAGTGCACGTACAGATTGATCCGCCACCTCGAGATGTGCCAGCGTGCTAACCGCTTCACTTGCGCCGGTCTTTTTTAGAGCGTTGATTGTCGCGGTGAGGATCTTTCGGTATTTCAGGATGTCCAATTTTTTAGCTTTGCCGCAACCGATTACCATAATCCGTTTGTGTGAGGACTTTCCTGGTGTGTGCAGAAGCAGAGTTTCGCCGGCATTGCCACTGATGTCGCCACTTTTAATAGCCGCAGAAATCAAGCCATTGTATAGCTTGTCCAAATCACGGACTTCCTTGCTTAATTGTTTGTCGGCAAATACGGCTACAATGGCGCATGCGGTTTTCTCGCTAGAAATTGCACCACGTTTTACGAGATACTCCATTAGGTTCTCCTGCGTAAGATCAAAAAATCGGAAATACGGTCAAGTAAATTGAATTTTACACGTTTTGCGAATGATGGCTTAACTTTACAAACATTTCAAAATCGATGCGAATAATTTCTCGATATATTGCACGCGACATCGTACTTGGGATGGGTTCGGTGATTATTGTCCTGTTACTGATTGTGCTGGGCAAATTGCTGATTCAATTGTTAGGCGAGGTGCTGGAAGGGGATCTGGGAGTGGATATGCTGGGTACCGTACTGTTGCTGGGAGTGATCCGGTATATGGTAATTTTGCTTCCGTTTGCCTTTTTCATCGCCATTATCATGGCAATGAGCCGCATGTATCGCGATAGCGAGATCAGTGCAGTCAAGGCAAGCGGAGCGGGAACCACGGTTTTTATGCATGCGGTGACAACCGTGGGTATTCCCCTGGTGCTGGTACTCTATATATTAGTAGCGTATGTCTCCCCTTGGGCCAGCCGTCTCGTGGAAGTAATCGAAAACGTAACAGAGCAGGGGCTGGCGTTGAGTCAGTTGGTTCCGGGGAAGTTTTTTGAGCTGGAGCACGCCGGTTGGGTGGTATATGCCGAATCCAAGGATAAAAATAATAATGATTTGCTAAATGTATTTGTCCAACGTACCGACGGCGATAATACCGTCGTCGAAACAGCGGCATTGGCTCGTGTAACAAAAGACCAGCAACAAAATCAAATATTTGTTTTACAAGATGGTCGACGCATCGAGGGTGTGCCGGGTCAGGCAAATTTTATTTTATCGCAATACCAGGAACATCGTGTGTATCCGCCGCGAGCCGATTTTTCGCGCGAAATCAATAAATCCGAGTACCAGTCAATAGAAGCTTTATGGCAATCGTCCGACCCTGCCTATCGCGCTGAGTTTTTGCAACGAGTTTCAATAATTGTGTCGACATTGATATTAATGTTTTTAGCGATACCAATGAGCAAAGTCGCACCCAATGGCAGCCGGTTTACCCGTTTGGCCTTGGCAGTTGGAATTTACATTCTATATTTAAATTTGGTAATCGTAAGTTGCAGTTGGGTGAAGAAAGACGAGGAATATGGAGTACCGGCTGTAATAGCGATTCATTTGATTGCCATCGTAGCTACCTATCTCGCCTTTAGCGGGCGTTTGCTTAGACGCGCATAAACGATGTTTAGTCGAACTGTGAATTATGAATAGGTTAGATATATATATTGCAAAATCGGTTTTAACAGGCATTGTCGCAGCACTTTTTATTATTGCCGCGATCGATTGGCTGGGTGATATGTTTTATCAGGCCGGGAGAATGTCGGCAAACGATCAGTTTATGCGGGTAGTGCTGGTTACTTTGCTTGATATTCCGCACAAATTGCTCGAGTTTCTGCCGAGTGCATTGCTAATAGGTACGCTGCTTAGCCTGGGTCAGCTTGCCAGCACCTCGGAAATCGTGGCCAGCGGTGCCAGCGGTTGCAGTCGTTTGCGCATTGCGCTGGTAGCGTGCGCGATGGGACTGCTGTTGACAGTTTTTGTCGCACTGGTAGTGGAATTTTATAGTCCGTTAAGCGACAAATTTGCGGCTCGTTTTCAACAGAGTGACGCGGCGGAAAATATTTTACTTGCTTCGGATGATAGCTACTGGATGCGGGATCGGGATCGTTTTGTTCGAATCGGAAGCGTAATTTCACCGGATTACCTGCGAAATTTGACGATTTACAGTTTCGACAAAGAGGGAAATGTTGCCTGGATCGGGCAGGCGGATGCGGCGATTCGTAAACAAAACGAGTGGAGCTTGACGAATTTTAGGCAGTCAAAATTTAGCGAGCAGCAAGTGACTACCGAACAGTCTGCTGAATATCATTGGCGAGAATTATTTTTAAGCAGTTTTTTGCAATCCATGACTGCAGATCCGTTTAAGCTCCCTTTAAAGCGCCTGGCCGAATATATTTCTTATCTTGATGAAAATCGTCTGGATGCTACGGCTTATCGAGTCGCACTGTATAAAAGAATGGCGGTGCCATTCACCGGAATCGCAATGCTTTTGCTAGCCTTGCCGCTGGTGTTTCGACCGCGGCAACTTGGCGGCATGGGGCAGCGCCTGTTTTTTGGTATTGTGATCGCTTTACTTGCCTATGTGGCAATAGAGGCGATTACCAATGGTGCTGTGGTGTATCAGTTTTCGCCGGTTTTAGCTGCATTTGCACCGATGGTGATTATTGCCGGCTTGTCTGTGATAGCGTTTCGAATAATCCGCTGACACATTGCAATTCGATCATGCGGTGCTCGAATTATTTGCCGGAATTGATGCGTACCAAGCGTGTCTTTGACCAGATGTCGTTCCAGGCTAGTCTTTCTCGGTTGGTATAACACCACAAAAATCCAATACCTACACTTAACCAGCAGACTAAAGACGCAATATAGCGAATTAATGCTTGTTTCCAGTTGACTGCATCCCCGGATTCCGAGATGAGTCTGGTTCGCCAGGTTTTTAGCCCCAGTGTTTGTCCGCCGTGTGTCCAAAACCAGCCAAAAAACAGAAAACATACCAAATGTATGTAAGCGATGAACAAGGGATACAAATAATGCTCCGTTGTAATGCCGAATGGCAGGACAACAAGCAAGGAAGCAAAAAATAATACAGCGACTAACAAGATTGAATCATAAAACATTACGCCGAAACGACGTAATAAACCGACGCGGTGTTGTAAATTCATATGATTTTGCATAAAACTTAAGTTTACGTGTATTGAATGTGTGATGTAAAAGAAAGAATAAAACAAAAGTTACAATAAAAAGGTGAATATTTTTTAAAAAACATTTACACTATGCGCAAGTTAATGTATATCCGCGTATATATGTTTTGTAGAAACACTCCGCAAGTCCCGTCTTTAAAAAATCTTTTGTGCGCTGCACTCTGTTTGATCTTCCCTTCTGTTTACGTAATGAGGTGATGCATGTCCAGTAGTGTTGCCGCAATTCGAATAGATCAAGACAGTAATATTATCGAATCGTTCCTGGATAACTTGTGGATGGAATACGGGCTTAGCGAGAATACTTTAAGTGCTTATCGAAATGATTTATTTAATTTGGTGAAGTGGTTGTCAAATTTGCAAATCAGTATTGCTGATGCTCAGCGCGATCACTTATTACAGTATTTGTCCTACCGGGTCAGTAAAGGTATGCAGCCACGATCTGCGGCGAGATTATTGTCAAGTATTCGCCGATTTTATCGGTATCAAATTCGTCAGGGCAATCTGGATGTCGATCCCACCGATCAGATAGAGTTTCCCAAGCTTGGGCGTCAATTGCCGGAAGTGCTGACTGAAGAGGATGTAGAAAAGCTGTTAACCGCACCCAATATTGCCAAAGCGCAGGGAGTTCGCGATCGCGCCATGCTGGAAATTCTCTACGCTTGTGGTTTGCGAGTATCCGAGCTGATCGGACTGCGCATGCATCAATTGAATCTGCGCACTGGTGTGCTGCGCGTGCTGGGAAAAGGCAGCAAGGAACGGCTGGTGCCATTTGGTGAACAGGCAGGAGATTGGCTGGAGCGCTATTTGGCGGATGCGCGCCCTCAACTGCTTAAAGAAGAAAGTAGCTGCGATGTGCTGTTTGTGTCGAATCGTGGCGCCGGCATGACCAGGCAGGCGTTTTGGCATGTGATCAAGCGGCATGCGCAGGCGGTCGGAATCGACAAGCATTTAAGCCCGCACACCTTGCGGCACGCATTTGCGACCCATTTGCTCAATCACGGCGCCGACCTGCGCGTAGTACAAATGTTGCTGGGTCACAGTGACTTATCGACCACTCAGGTCTATACCCATATCGCTCAGGCGCGTCTACAGGAACTTCATCGGGAACATCATCCCCGCGGTTAGGTATATTGGGATAAATTGCCGTATATTCCGGTCTAACGTTTAAACCTAACACTATTCAAAAAAAGGACATCACCATGGCTAAGTGGCTCAGTACGCTCATAATATTGTGCGCGCTCCCCTTGTTTGCGCTGGCAGATTCTGCCGAGCAAATAGAGAATCTTCGTGCCAAGCTTAAAGAGGTATTACCCGAATTTACCCCGGATTCTATTGCGGAGTCTCCGGTAGACGGGTTCTACCAGGTTGCCTTTGGCACGCAAATCGTATACGTGAGCAGCGATGCAAGATATGTATTCCAGGGTGTGCTGGTCGACCTGGAGGACGGAAAAAAGAATCTTACCCAGGTTGCGGCAGATGAGGTAAGGAAACAATTTCTGACAAATGTTAATGCATTGGAATCCATAAGCTTCGGGGCCGAAAAGCCGCGCCATACGGTTACGATTTTTACCGACATCGACTGCCCTTATTGTCAAAAACTGCATGAAGAAATGGATCAATACGCCAGTTATGGAATAAAAGTGAATTATTTGCTGTTCCCCCGTAACGGGTTGACTTCGCCGGGCTACTTAAAAGCGGTTTCAGTTTGGTGTAGCGAGGATCGTGCCGATGCGCTAACCAGAGCGAAAGCTCGCAAACCAATCGAAGATAAAACCTGCGACAATCCGATTGCCGAGCACTTTGATGTTGGTAAAAAAGTCGGTGTAACAGGTACGCCCGCTATACTCACGCAGGATGGAAAGTTAATGCCCGGTTACCTGCCGGCCAAGGATCTCGCTCAACGCCTGGATCAAAAATCGTAAAGATCGTCAGTTTAAACAGCCATGCCTTCATGCGGATTGCTGGGGGCATGCCGTCTTACTCTTTTAAATTTAAGTTTCCGGTTTCGATATCTACCAACTGCGGTAATTTTGTAAATAAAACCGAACAACGGATCTCATGTTCGGGATACAGGTTTCTCACTGCCATTGCGTAGCGTTCTAATTGAGGTATGTGTACTTTGACGCGTTGGCGAACACTGTCTGGCGTTACTTCGGCATCAGTTTTAAAATCGACAATCCAGGCGACTTCGTCATTCAGGATCAATCGGTCGATCACAAAATATTGATCCGGATTTTGGTGGTCGCCGGTAATCGCGACTTCATTGAATGCTAATTGGTCGCCAGTTAATGTGAAAACCGCTTTTGAATCGGGATGCTGCAGGCAAATTTCAGCTTCTTTTCTAAACGGTTGCAGCTTGGCTGGAGAAACTCCGATTTTGGTTTCCAGTGTCACTCTATTGCATAGCGCGCGATCGCTTATATTCGGCGTCTGAGAAAGAATTTCCAGGCATTTATGAATAATAGTGCCGTGTTGCGCGGATTCGTCGAGTGTTGAAGTTTGGTTTTGAATCTTGGAGCTGAGCCTGGTTTCGGCCGCCTGTAAAATACGCGGGTCGAATTCTAGATCTTGCGCCTGTGTCTTCGAGCTGGCCGGCATCGTAAGTTTTTGCTGCGGCACTGGTTCATATTCCCATATTTGCTTTTCATCGTGATCCAATGCATTGCAGATTTGCTGATGCCAGCTATCCTTTGTATTGCGCTTGTTGTGCACACCGCTGACAATCAGTACTTGTTTAGCACGGGTCAATGCAACATACATTAAGTTGAAATTTTCATTGCCCGAGAGTTGAATTTTTTCTTTAAGTTCAAGTGCCGATTTGCTCATAGCCGTCTTTTTGCAGGACAACATATGCGTAGTAGGTGCCGGCGCGGATGCTGGCCAGATATTTAAAGGTTTGTATTGTTCCGGGGGTGCTTGCAGTGGCCCGCAGTCGGCAATATAAACAATCGGGCTTTCCAGTCCTTTAGCCCCGTGTACTGTCATTAATTTTACACTATCGGATTGATCGATTTGATCGTCAATCGTAACTTCAGGATTTAACTCCTCGATTTTGCGCAGAAATCGAAAAATACTTGAGTATCGGCCGCTATCGATATCCAGGCTGAGATGTAGAAGCTGATTCAGCCGTGCGCATACTTGCAGCGAATCGGTATTAGGAACTGCATGACGATACCGATTAAGCACCTTCCAGTCGGAATAGATATGACTTAGTAGATCGTGTACCGGTACCCGGTCTGCCAATGCACGCCATTCCTGTAATTTTTGTTGAGCAATACACAAAGGGTCATTCGGCTCACTATCGCGTGCGTAGTAATAGAGTTTTTCATTCCAGTGGATTTGCTCAAGTCGACGCAGATGTACTAAATGTTTGTTACTTGCGGCAAACAGCGGACTGCGAAGTGTTTGCACTAATGCAATTTCGTCCAGCGGATCGGCCAGTGTTTTTAATAACGCCAGAATGTCCTGAATTTCCAGGTAGTGCAGCAAATGGTCTGCGTCGCTGGATAGCAATGGAACATCGAGTTTTCGTAAACCCGCTTTCAGTTCTTCTGTGTGAGAGCGAGTGCGGGTCAGGATCAGAATATCGCTCAGTCTGGCGGGACGAATTTGTTCGTCGTCGTAGATCGGAGTTTGCGCATCCATGAGGCTGCGAATATGGGTGGCAATAAATACACCTTCCTGAAAATGCGCGGTAGATTCATTATCCCGGCGTGGCTGCACCAGCGGATCGCGAAACTCTTTGGCTTTGATTGAGGCTTCAGTTGCTATAAGGGGATGAATTTCGACGCGTCCCCAGCGCTGCGAATGCCTGCAGATATGCGGTTGAAAATTGGCGAATTGTGTTTGCAAGTTCGCTGCAGTAAAGATTTTATTAACGCAGTCGATAATTGCCGGCGCCGAGCGCCATGATGTGTTGTTGTCGTACTCGCGACTATTGATCGACTGTTCCGACCAGTTTGCAGCTTCCGTTTGAATTTCGGGATTGGCGCCGCGAAAGCGGTAGATGGATTGCTTAACATCGCCGACCAAAAACAAACTACTGAGTTCGTCTTGATGTTGCTCGCAGGATGACTCTATTAATGGCTTCAGTAACTGCCATTGAATCGGGTTAGTATCCTGAAATTCATCGACCAGAAAATGGTGAATTTTGGCGCCAAGCTTATACTGAACCCACAGAGCGTGATCCTGTTGCTGCAGTAAACGAAAGGTTTCCCACTCCAGGTCATTGAAATCGACAACGCCGTGTTCAAGTTTGACGCGCTGAAAATTTTTCAGTAACTCACTGCCTGCATAAAACCAGGCCTGATTGGCCGTTATGAGTCGAGCGTGAGTTTTATGATCCTGATAAGTAGTGATAGCATCGAAAATGTCCTGGTGATCCTGAAGTAATTGATCGCAGCGATCAGTATTCAATGCGCTTTGCCATTTTTTGCCGGGTTTGAGTTTGCGTATTTGATGCGTTGTAGTGATAAACACTTCCTGAATCAGATGAAGTGGCATATTGTCCAAATCGATTTCCCGAGCAAGAAACAAATCGATTTTGCGTGCATATTCAAGATGGGTTTTGCCTGTGCTAAGCACAAGTGCATCTCGATAACGCTGTAACTGCTCGCATAATCTCGTCGCAAATTCTGTTGAAAGTTGAGTTCTGCGGTCTGGACTCAGGCAGGATGCCAGGTTTTGCGATGCAAATTCGGCAGGATTTTCGGTATTTTGTGTATATACACGCCATTCGGTGCGGGCGTCCAGAAATTTTAACAGTGCATTTTTGGCGCCGGTAAAACCAAAGCAAAATTCATACAGAACTTGCAGCGCATAACGTAACTCCGTTGCGTTCGGTTGCTCGCTTTGCTGCAGTAGTTTATTGAATGCTTCGTTTGCATACATATGGGTGTATTCGGTCAGTTCAAACATAGTGGGCAATTCGCTTTCGAGCGGAAATGCCCGTACCACTTCTTCGCAAAATGCATGAAAAGTGCTGATGCGAATAGTGTTTTCCGAGTACAGTAGTTGTTCATACAATGCGCGGGCACGCGCTAAATTTTCAATCGAAACTTTTTCATTAATAGAACTTAATTCGGTACGTAATTCCTGTTCCGGCATGACGGCCCAGTTTTGCAGTTTTTCATGCAGTCGACTGCGCATATCGGCCGCACTTTTGCGCGTGAAAGTGATAGCAAGAATTTGTTGCGGAGCTGCGCCGGCCAGAAGCAGACGACAGATTCGAGTGATTAATAACCAGGTTTTGCCGGAACCCGCCGAAGCGAAAACGTTGGCATTGCTGCCTGGTTTGGTGGATTCAAGTAAAATAGCCATGTCGTGGCGAAGATGTTTTTTCTATTTGCCAGTTTCGTATAAAATAGATGAATTATTCTACATGTTAAACGCACACACAGTGATGTGAAACTAGGGTTTGCGTGAATTATCCTGTCAATTTTAATGGGCGGCTTGCCCCGTCCCGGTTCTACACAAATGTCTAAAGACTACGATGCCGCCGCAATCGAGGTGTTAAGCGGCTTGGACCCGGTACGAAAACGTCCCGGTATGTATACCGACACCGCTCGACCCAATCATTTGGCGCAGGAGGTGATTGACAATAGTGTCGACGAAGCAATTGCAGGTTACGCCAAATTTATCGATGTTAAATTGCATAAAGACGGTTCAATCGAAGTAATCGACGATGGTCGTGGTATGCCGGTCGATATCCATCCCGAGCAAAAAAAGCCCGGCGTCGAGGTTATTCTAAGCACACTGCATGCCGGTGGTAAATTTTCCGGCAAAAACTATCAGTTTTCCGGAGGTTTGCATGGTGTAGGCGTGTCTGTGGTAAATGCCTTGTCGGCACGCCTGGAAGTGTGGGTTCGGCGTAACGGTAAAGAATTCAATATGTCGTTTGCGAAAGGAGAAAAAGCCTCGTCGTTGGAACAGGTCGGCACCGTCGGCAAACGCAACACCGGTACCACGATTCGATTTTGGCCGGATAAAAAATATTTCGACAGCCTTAAGTATTCCATTCCCAAGTTAACTCATTTGTTGCGTGCCAAGGCAGTATTGTGCCCCGGATTACGCATTCGCTTTAAAGATGTCGCCAAAGGCGACGTGCAGGAGTGGTGTTATGAAGACGGGGTCAGCGATTACTTAATGCAAAGTCTTGAAGGTTTTGAATTAATTCCGGCGCAGGTAATTTACGGTAATTTTGCCGCAGAAGACGAGGCGGCGGAATGGGCGTTGACCTGGGTCGCCGAAGGCGACGACTGGGTTACCGAGAGCTATGTCAATCTTATTCCGACGATTCAGGGCGGTACGCATGTAAATGGTTTGCGCTCGGGTCTGACCGACGCCGTGCGTGAATTTTGCGATACGCGCAAACTGACGCCGCGCGGTGTGAAAATTGCACCCGACGACGTCTGGCAGCAACTGGCATATGTATTGTCGGTGAAAATGACCGATCCGCAGTTTGCCGGACAAACCAAAGAGCGACTGGGTTCGCGCGAAAGTGCGGCATTTGTTGCCGGTGTGGTAAAAGATTCGGTCAGTCTGTGGCTGCATCAGAATGTCGAGTCCGGCGAAGCACTGGCGCAGCTCATTATTCGCAATGCCGAAAAACGTTTACGCTCGGCGAAAAAAGTGGTGCGCAAACGCATGACTGCCGGCCCGTCGTTGCCCGGAAAACTGGCGGATTGTACTTCGCAGGACCCGGTACGCACTGAACTGTTTTTAGTGGAAGGCGATTCTGCCGGCGGTTCGGCCAAGCAGGCGCGCGACCGCGAGTTTCAGGCGGTGATGCCGCTGCGTGGGAAAATACTAAATAGCTGGGAAGTTTCTCCGGAACAGGTACTGGCGTCGCAGGAAGTGCATGACATTGCCGTGGCCATCGGTGTCGATCCCGGTGAATCCGATCTGAGTAAAATTCGGTATGGAAAAATCTGCATCCTGGCCGATGCCGACTCGGATGGGCTGCACATCTCAACATTGTTGTGTGCATTGTTCCTGCGGCATTTTCCGGCATTGATCGACGCCAAGCGAGTGTATATTGCGATGCCGCCGTTATTTCGTATCGACGTAGGTAAAGAAGTGTTTTACGCCCTGGACGAAGCAGAGAAAAAAGGCATTCTGGATCGCATTGCTGCCGAGAAAAAGAAAGCTGAACCAAAAATTACTCGTTTTAAAGGTCTGGGTGAAATGGACCCTCCGCAATTGCGTGAATCTACCATGTCGCCGGACAGTCGTCGTCTGGTTCAGTTAACAGTCGAACCTGGTGATAATGCGCATAAGGTAATGGATATGTTGTTAGGTAAAAAACGTGTGCCGGATCGCAAGGCCTGGCTGGAAAAGAAAGGCGATTTGGCCGAAATTCAGTAAATCAATGCAACACCGAGTGTAGTAATCATGAGTGAAAATCTGGAATTTGACTACGGTGATATCGAAAAAGTACCGTTGCACGTATTCTCTGAAAAAGCGTATCTCGATTACTCGATGTACGTCATTCTGGATCGTGCGTTGCCACAAATCGGCGACGGACTTAAACCGGTGCAGCGTCGTATTGTGTACGCGATGTCCGAGCTGGGCTTGTCGGCGACTTCCAAGCCCAAAAAATCCGCGCGTACCGTCGGTGATGTTATCGGCAAGTTTCATCCGCACGGCGATTCGGCCTGTTACGAAGCCATGGTTTTAATGGCGCAACCTTTTTCTTATCGTTATCCGCTGGTGCATGGTCAGGGCAACTGGGGCTCAACCGATGATCCCAAATCCTTTGCCGCCATGCGTTACACCGAGTCGCGATTAACTCCGTATGCAAAATCGTTGCTGCAGGAACTGGGGCAGGGCACTGTCGACTGGGTGCCGAATTTCGACGGGACTTTGCAGGAACCGCTGGTGTTGCCGGCGCGATTACCGAATATTTTATTAAATGGCGGCATGGGCATTGCGGTCGGTATGTCCACCGATATTCCGCCACACAATATTAAAGAAGTGGTTTCCGCCTGTGTGCGCCTGCTCGATCGTCCCCGATCGACTGTCGATGAATTGTGCGAACATATTCTGGGGCCGGATTATCCCTGCGATGCAGAAATTATTTCCAGTGCGGAAGATATCAGAAATATATACCGGGAAGGCATCGGCCAACTGCGCATGCGTGCTGTCTATGAAAAAGAAACCGAAGGAATCGTTATTACCGGACTTCCATATCAGGTTTCGGGTGCGCGTGTGCTGGAACAGATCGCGCAACAAATGACGGCTAAAAAATTGCCGATGGTGGATGATTTACGCGATGAATCCGATCATGAAAACCCGGTGCGGCTGGTGATTGTGCCGCGCAGCAACCGGGTCGATACCGAAGCGCTTATGCTGCACCTGTTTGCGACGACCGATCTGGAACGTTCCTACCGTGTGAATTTAAATGTTATTGGTATTAATGGCCGTCCACAAGTTAAGGACTTGCGCACACTGCTTAAAGAGTGGCTGCAATTTCGCACCGAGACGGTTACCAGGCGGTTGCAATGGCGTCTGGATCGGGTCAACGATCGCCTGCATATTTTAAAAGGCTTGTTGATTGCGTATTTGAATATCGACGAAATTATCGCAATTATTCGCAGCGAGGATGAACCCAAACCGGTGTTAATGAAACGCTTTAAATTAAGCGATACCCAGGCAGAGGCTATTCTGGAAATTAAATTGCGCAGACTGGCCAAGCTGGAAGAAATAAAAATCAAGGCGGAAGCCAAGGAATTAAAACAAGAGCGCGATTATCTGCAACAAACGCTTGGCTCCAAGGCGCGTATGAAAAAATTAATACGTACCGAGTTGTTGGAAGACGCCGAAACCTACGGCGATGACCGCCGCGTAAACCTGGCCGAACGTCCGGTTGCGCAACAGATCGACGAAACACAGTTGGTTCCGGCGGAACTAACTACGGTAATTCTTTCGCAACGCGGCTGGGTGCGTGCGGCCAAGGGGCACGAAGTAGATCCGTTGACCATGAATTACAAGGCAGGCGATCAATACCAAAGCCATGCTTTTGGCAAAAGTAACCAGCAAGCCGTATTTCTCGATTCGCAGGGTCGTACCTATGCCTTGGCGGCGCACAGTCTGCCCTCGGCGCGCGGGCAGGGTGAGTCTTTGACCGGCCGGTTTAACCCAGCCGACGGGGCTTTGTTTGTCGGCGTGATGATGGGTGAACCGGACAGTTTATATTTTCTGGCCACCAATCACGGCTACGGTTTTGTTTGTAAACTGGAAGACATGATTTCGCGCAATAAAGCCGGAAAACGCATTTTAAATGTGCCTACCGGTGCAAAAGTGTTACCCCCGGTGCCCATACGATCGCATGAAGAAGACTGGATTGTTGCGATTGGTTCGGAAGGATATATGCTGGTAACCGAACTGTCTGAGTTTCCGTTAATGTCCAAGGGTAAGGGAATAAAGTTTATGAACATACCGGCTGCCAAATTGAAAGCCGGCGAGGAACAGGTGGCGCATATAACCTTGGTGCAGGATGGTGAAGCGTTAACGCTGCATTGCGGGAAAAAACACAAAACAATGAAGGGTGACGAGGTGGATGAGTATGTCGGCGAACGCGGGCGGCGTGGCTTGAAATTGCCCCGTGGCTATCGCGCTGTCGATTTTATATCTGTACATTACAGCGAAGAGGAATAAACCTGTAATCCGCTACGGTTGAAAAGGCGAATTTTGACACTATGTTGTAGCAGAATATCTGTGGACAGTTTTTCTTAGAGGTAGCTATGTTTTCTCGAATTGCATTGTTTTTAGCCGCCAACTTCGGCGTGTTAGCTGTGCTGAGTGTATCTTCGCGCGTATTGGGCGTGGATCAGTGGCTGGCTGAACAGGGAATGGCCGGCCAGATTAACGGCCTGCTGATTATGGCTTTATTGTTCGGATTCGGTGGGTCCTTTATTTCCTTGGCGATCTCCAAATGGATGGCCAAGAAAAGTATGGGTGTGCAAATCATAGAATCCCCCGGTAACGCCAGCGAACGCTGGCTGGTGGAAACCGTACGGCGTCAGGCGGAGCAGGCAGGTATCGGAATGCCCGAAGTGGGGGTGTTTCAGTCGCCGCAACCCAATGCGTTTGCTACCGGAATGAATAAAAACGATGCGCTGGTTGCCGTCAGCACCGGACTGCTGCAGGCCATGTCGCAGGATGAAGTAGAGGCGGTGTTGGGACATGAGGTCAGCCATGTCGCCAACGGCGATATGGTGACGATGGGATTGTTGCAGGGCGTATTAAACACTTTTGTCATTCTTTTCTCGCGCATTATCGGCATGCTGATCGACCGTGCCGTATTTCGTATCGAACGCGGAATCGGTCCCGGTTACTGGATCGGCAGTATTGTTGCAGAAATTGTGTTGGGCATCGTTGCCGCCATTATTGCCAGCTGGTTTTCGCGTCGCCGAGAGTTTCGTGCCGATGCCGGCGGTGCAGAGTTGGCCGGCAGACAAAAAATGATTGGAGCTTTGCGACGCTTGCAGGCGGCGCATGCCCCGGAAGATTTGCCCGGCCAATTGGCCGCATTTGGAATTGCCGGTGGTGTCGGTGCAGGTCTGAAAAAATTACTGATGTCGCATCCGCCGCTGGAGCAGCGCATTGCAGCTCTAGAAAATAGTTGATGGTTGCTTTCTTTATTATGCAGCGCTGGAGAAATCGTATTCCAGCGACTCTAGCGGTTTCTGGAAGAAGTCACCGCTAACGAAATCGATATTTAAAGTCCAGACATTGGACAGGACTTGAGCGGTTTCGACAAATTGCGCGATTATCATCGCGTTCTTGGATTTTGCCTTGTCGCATATATGCCGAATAGCATCTATTTTTTCTTTGTCGCCGTCTTTAAGGCCGGCCATTAATTGAAAACTTAGTTTCAGGTAGTTGGCCGGGATCATGGACAAAATTTTATCCGGATCCTGGCTGATGCCAAATGCATCGATTGCAACCTGGCAACCCAGGTTGTTTAAACTGGTCGCAAATTCACGCGCTTCTTTTAAGTGGCTGACGATAGTTTCCTCGCGCATGTCGAATACCAGACGAAACGGGTCCACGCCCGATTTTTTGCACTGACTTTCCAGCCACGGAATAAATTTTTCGTCGTTTAGCGAACCTGCAGTGAGTTTTACGAAGAACAACGAGTTAGGGCTATTTTCAGAATGATCTGAAAGTCGTTCCAGCGCCGTGGTTACAACCCATCGATCCAGCATAACCGATACTCCGGAGCGCTCAATACTCGGCAGCACTTCCGCCACTGAAATTGCCGCGCCTTCCTGGCTCACTAATTGAGTGTACACCTGGTAACGATCGCCGATTTGACCTGTAATGCTAACGACCGGCTGGAATAGCAGCCGCAAGCGTCCGTCGCGAATGGCGTCTTGTAATTCGGTCGTCCATTTCTGATCGAGCAAAGTTCCGGTCAGGCTGCGTGGTTCGTGCGGGAAAATATACAGCTCGTGGATTTGGTTTTCCCAGGCGTAGTCGCAGGCGGATTTGGCGGCTGATAAAGCATCCGATACGTCGTCAACCGCAGTGTCCAAAATTACTGCGCCCAGGTAGCAGTCCGGTTCGACTTTGGTTCCTTTAATATCTACCGATTTGTCGGAAACCGCTGCGCGAATTTTTTTACCGAATTCGAGCAGTTCTTTTTCCTGATACATCGATGTCAGTATGCCGAATGACTCGTCGGTAATTTTTGCCAATAACTCATCCTCGCCGCAGACGGTTTTAAGTGCGCCCGCCAGGCAGCCGCTTAACTTGTCGATGGCAGTGACGCCAAACCGGTCCTGAATTTCATCAATATTGGCTAAATCAATCTGGATAAAGGTATGAGTAGGCTGGCCGGAGCTTACAGAATCAATAACATTTTGCAGTTTGTCTATAATGGATTTGCGATGTAAAAAGCCGGTTTCGATATCGCGTTCGCTTAAATAACTAAGCTGTTGTTGAAGTTCTTTAGAGTCGCCGGTTTCGTTGTGGATAACGAACTGTGCGCACACTTCTCCATCGACGCGGGCGGCATTGAAGTCGACTTCCAGTTCCTGAAATTCATCGTCATTCGTTTTGAAGTGCAGCGTAGTGCTGCCGCTTTCATGCGATTTGCTGATATTTTTCAGTATCGTCTTAAGCGTTTCTTGATCGTCGGGAGAAACTAATTCCAGAATCGATAGAACGCTGGCTTCTTCGGTGTCGTTAATATTAAACAACTCCAGATAAGACTTGTTGGTGTAGGTATGAATGCCTTCATGGATATAGCATATGGCATCGCGTGAAGAGTCGAGAATCTTGTTATAACGTTGATCCAGTTCCTGGTAATGGGCGGCGGTTTCTTCCAGTTTCTGAATATACAGTTCGGATTGGGCAATTCGAGTGGATACGACTTTTAGTTGATCCAGGTCTTCTGCCGGGACCACTACATTGGCGCCCTGATCCAGCAGTTGGGTGGAGTTTGCCGTAGTGTCTGCCGACAAGGCAATCAGGGGAATTTCGTGATCGCAATTATTGAGCAATGATCGAGTGTCCGACATCGTCAAGTCGGGGACATCGGTAGATTGTAAAATCAAATGTGTTCGTTGCAGGTCCGGAAGTGCGTCTTCCAGTTGTTGTTTTGACGAAACCACGGTATCGCGTACTGCAAAACCGGATGACTTGACCGTATTTACAATTCGATCAGCGCTGTTTGCATTCTGGTCAATTATGAGTATTTTTAATACTTCTTCCATGTCTTTGTAAGTAACTTCCTAGTTACAGTGGGTAGTCGTCAAACTCGCGAGATCTGCTGGCATATTTGCTGGAATTTGCTTATGCATCTTTACGGAATATTTTTATTATTTCGACGTGTATAAAGCTGCTTGTCTTTTCCAGTGTTCTTCCAAGCATTACTGTGCGCTCGCTGTTTGCGCCTTTTAAAATAATTTCTCTGGCATCGAAATTCTTATTTGCCGGTAATATTAACGAATAGCTTTTCTTTTCCTGGTAGGCGCGTTTCAGTAATAAGCCGGGATATTCCTGATGGCTGTTCTCCTTGTGAGAGGCGGTTATACAAGAGCATTCGGCGCCAAACAGTTCTATTCCGACTTTATGCCCCTGATTTGGTAATCCCTGCATCCATCTTATTACGCCTATTGTCCACAATGATGAAATTCTGTCTTTCTTTTGATCGCGAATAGCGATGATTTCACCAACACGCGTAGTGCAAATTCCGTCGGCATCGTAGTGCAGGCAAAAGCCGCCGGCGCTGTAATCTTCTACGTGCCAGTTGTCGAGATTCATGATTTTTTGCGTAGTGGTCGGTGATTCATCGTTTTGCACGGCCTTTTCTTTGATTGCCGCTTTTTGGACTGCAAATGGATTCCACACGTCACTTAGTGTCTCGGCAGGAGAAGTTTCCAGCAGCGTAGGTGAATTTCGGCTGGATATGGACTCCTCGATTGGCAGCAAGGAAAGACTGTTGACGGCAAAGGAATTTTCGGAAGATATTTCCTTGTCGGCTTCATTTGCCGGATTAATTGCATGTACCACTTTATCCAATCCGATAATTGCGCGCACAGTTTGCTTGCTTTTGATTCGTTTAACGCTTCTTTTGCTGGGGGCGCCGATCATGGCGATCAGTCTGCCCGCGAGTTCCGGGTCCAGTTCATCGCTGGACTGCAGATAGTAGGAATAACTTTGCGCGAACTTTTTGGTCGACTCTCCAAGTTTTTTCACCAGTGCCGAATAGCCGATAAATCTGTTTTCAGTCGAAATCGGCATTTCTCGCGGAATGTAGTAGGTCGGAGTTTTGCCTGTTGCGAGATTAGCGATATATATGTAATCCCCCGATATTTCCTCGGCGTGTGTTTTCAAATCAATCAGTTCGCGGTTTTGTTCCAGAAATCCGCTAACTTTTACCGCCTCGCCCTGGCGAAGTTTATTGAACGAAATCAGCGTAAGTGCACAAAGGTGCTTGAATACATCTTGTATGGAAACTTTCTTGTCCAGGGTTTCATGTCTAACCGGCAATGTGTGAATGTCGAAATGTTCGGCCACTCGATATAGCTGGCATATGTCATGCCACAAATTTCCCGGCACTTGCTGGTACATTAATATGCAGGATAAATATTGTTGCTGCAGGTAAAAAATTGCTTTCGATACACAGTGCAACATTTTTTTGCTGTCCAGAGTTGTTTCTCCCTGAACCACGTCAAGAACTATAATCTTGTAGGCGATAGAAAACTCTGCATTTAAAGACTGTTGCAGTTGGTATATTTCCTTGGCG
>JANQOT010000233.1 GCA_028285655.1 Gammaproteobacteria bacterium | reverse complement strand
CGTCACCAAAAATAAGAGACGACAGATAAGAAATATGGAAACATTTCCTAGTCTTCTGCAAAAACACGCCACACAAAGAGCCAACCATGTCGCGCTTCGAATGAAGCGATATGGTATCTGGAATTCCTACACCTGGCAGGAGGTTGAAAATGAAGTCCGCAAGCTGGCATGCGGGTTTGCCTCCAAGGGATTAAAACCCGGCGATAAAGTCGCGATTATTGGTAACAATGTTCCTCCCCTCTATTTTTGCATATTGGCTGCACAGTGTCTGGGAGCCGTTCCGGTTCCGTTACACGCGGATTCGACTACCGAGGAGCTCAAGGGGTTGCTGGATAACTGCGAGGCGCGGTTTGCAGTATTGCAGGATCAGCAACAAGTGGATGCAATCTATGGTGCAATTGAAAGCTTGCCTAACCTGACTGAAGTTATATATTTCGACGTGCGTGGTATGCAGCAATACGACCATACGCATTTAAAAAGTTATTTGGAATTGGAAGAAGCAGGCAATAGTTTTGCTGCTGAGCACACGTCATTTTTTGATGATGTTTCTTCAAAAATAACTCCGGATTCAGAATCGTTTATTGTGTACACCGCCGGGACTTCTGGTGTATGTCGCGGTGCCGTCCACACGCATTCAAGCTTTATTACCACCGGGCAATCCTTTCTTGAACAAGAGGGGATCAATGATGATGAAGTGTTTTTTGCCTATGTGCCATTGTCTTACGCGGCGACCTTGTTTTTCAGTTATACCTTGTGGATGATCAATGGCCATACGATTTGCTGTCCGGAAAGCAACGAAACCATCATGATCGATATGCGCGAAGTAGGCCCGACGTTGTTCTATGGGCCGCCGCATTTTTATAAAATGATTTTCAGCCAAATTAATGCGCGTTGTTCGGCGTCAAGGTCGAAATTTTTAGACAAGCATATGAGTTCGTTTATCAAGCAAGGACGAACTTGGTTAAGTGACAAGCTGGTATTTAATCCATTAAAAGATTTATACGGACTTAGTAAAATTAAACATGCCTATGTTGGAGGCGACGTCATAAGCGAAGGTGTGTTCAGCTTTTATCGTGCGCTGGGGATAAACCTCAAGACGACTTATGGCACCACGGAAAGCGCGGGTTGTATCAGCGTGCAGTCCGAGAAAGACATGAATTACGAGCATAGCGAAGCCATGGTAGGTCATCCTCTGTCCGGTGTAGAGGTAAAAATTTCAGATCATCAAGTTATGTTTAAAGGGCCCAATGCGTTTAAAGGCTACTATAGAGATGAAGCGCGAACGAGTGCAGTAGTGGATGCAGAGGGATGGGTCGGCACTAGAGATGTCGGTGAAATTATCGATGGCGAACTGCACATCGTTGAACGATCGGATAGCATAAGTAAATTTAGCTCCGGCGCATGGTTTGTACCGAAACAGGTTGAGAATGCATTGAAAGCGTCGACCTATATCAAAGACGCGGTTGCAATTGGCAGCAACCGGGACCACATCGTTGCTTTAATCGTTATTGATGGGGATACTGTAGGCGCGTGGGCAGAAATGCAGCATATGCAGTTCACCGGTTTGCGTGATCTCGCGACCAAGAGCGAAGTCGTGGAATTAATCAGTTCGCACATACGCGAAGTGAATTCCAATATGGCTCACATCGCTGGTGAGGGTTGCCCGCTCATCAAGAAATACACAATATTGACGCGTGAATTCAGTGTTGCGAACGGTGAGATGACTCGATCGTACAAGATTCGACGTGACGTAATAAATAATAACTTTAATGCATTAATCGATTCACTTTACTCGGATGCGAGTACGCATGATATTACAGACTCTAGTGGCGCAGTTGTCGCTCAACTCAGACTGGAAACTGCATAAATAACGATGGCAACGAATAAAAATTCTGGCAAAGCAATTTTAGAGCTGAAAGATATTAGTCTTTCCTTTAAGGGTGTTAAGGCGATTACCGATATTAGCTTTGATGTCATGGAAGGTGAAATCTGTGCAGTAATCGGCCCCAATGGAGCGGGTAAAAGTTCCATGCTGAATGTCATTAACGGTGTATACATTCCGCAAGAAGGTTCTATTTCGTTTGATGGCAATGCATTTAAAAAGATGAAGCCGCGCCAGGCTGCCAAGATGGGCATTGCGCGAACATTTCAGAATATCGCATTATTTGCCGGCATGTCTGTGCTTGACAATATTATGACCGGCCGCAACCTGATGATGAAAGCGACATTTTGGGAAACTGCATTAAATATTGGTCGTGCTAAACGTGAAGAGCTGGAGGGTCGTGCCGCGGTTGAAAAGATTATTGAATTTTTAGGGTTGCAAGCCATTCGTAAAACACCGGTAGCGTCGTTACCCTACGGTTTGCAAAAACGTGTCGAGTTGGGTCGGGCATTGGCGTCTGAGCCGAAAATGTTACTGTTGGACGAACCGATGGCGGGAATGACCATGGAAGAAAAGCTGGACATGTCGTGCTTTATTCAGGAAGTCAATAGAAATATCGGAACGACGACTGTATTGATCGAGCATGATATGGGCGTTGTAATGGATATTTCTGATCATGTGGTAGTAATGGACTACGGCAAAAAAATCGGTGACGGCACACCGAATGAAGTCATGAATAATCAAGAGGTCATTGATGCCTACTTGGGTGTCAGCCATTAGCAAGCAAATGAAATTAACCGAGGAAACATAACGTGGGTGTATTTGACCTTTTTATGCTGGAAGTATTTATCGGCGGGTTGCTGTCCGGCGTAATGTACTCGTTGGTGGCCATTGGTTTTGTACTCGTATTTAAGTCATCAGGTGTATTTAATTTTGCCCAGGGCACCATGTTGTTGTTCGCAGCGTTGACGTTTGTATCGTTGACAGAGCGACAAGTAAATTTCTGGGTAGCCTTTGCCATTACGTTAATGGTGATGGTGGTCATGGGGATTGTGATCGAGCGCACTGTGATGCGGCCGCTGGCAAACCAGTCGCTGTTATCGTTATTTATGGCAACGGTGGGTTTGAACTACTTTCTGGAAGGTTTGGCGCAAGGCACCTGGGATTCCGCCGTACATGGCCTTGAATTGGGTATTTCCAATGATCCGATCTTTATTTCCGAATATGTTCCCTGGTTGGACATTATTATCAGTCAATTCGATATCGCGGCGGCCGTCATCGCGGGAACGATGATCTTGGGATTAACGCTGTTTTTCCAATACACCCGCACAGGTATGTCGTTGCGCGCGGTTTCGGATGACCACATGGCTGCGATGGCGGTTGGAATTCCATTAAGCCGTATTTGGGCGATTGTATGGGCGGTAACCGGGGTGATTTGTTTGATCGCCGGCTTGCTCTGGGGCGATCGCGTCAGTGTATCGTTTACGTTAACCGCAGCGGTGCTTAAAGGTTTGCCGGTTATCTTATTGGGTGGATTGACTTCGATTCCGGGAGCAATCGTTGGCGGGCTGATTATTGGAGCCAGCGAAAAGCTGGGTGAAATCTATCTGGCAGATTTATTTGGCGGGCAAGGAATTGAACACTGGTGGGCGTACACCACGGCATTAATATTTATTCTAATTCGTCCTACCGGCATATTCGGTGAGAAAGAGATCGAGAGGGTCTAGCAATGTATTATCGTGAAGCAGGGAAATTAGTAGAAAGTTTTGCGAAAGACCGTCGCATGCTTCCCCTGGCGGAAGATCGCTGGATTGCAATATTTTTTATCGCCTTTATGTACATCGTGGTGACGATGTGGGCGAACGATTACTGGTTTAGCGCGATTTTGATTCCAATGATGGTGCTATCGATCGCATCATTAGGCTTGAACATCGCCACGGGGTATACCGGCCAACTCTCCCTGGGTACGGCGGGCTTCATGTGTTTCGGCGCTTTTGCCGCATTCAATCTATTGTTACGCATCGATTGGATGATTGTTCCGTTGGCGTTTTCTTGTCCGGCATTATTGCCGGCTTGATGGGTATTGTTTTTGGTCTGCCGAGTTTGCGGATTAAAGGGTTCTATTTAATTGTGTCGACATTAGCGGCGCAGTTTTTTGCAGAATGGGTTTTCAATGCCTACCCATGGTTT
>JANQOT010000222.1 GCA_028285655.1 Gammaproteobacteria bacterium | reverse complement strand
TGGATGCGTGCGGTTGAACTGCCGGGCACGCGAATTTCAATATCGTTTTGATGCAGCATTGCACCGGTTTCGCCGCCGTCGCGACCGGTAAGTGCGACGATTCGCATACCGCGGTCGTGCGCCGCGTGAATTGCCTCGATGATATTGGCAGAACTTCCGCTGGTGGTGATCGCCAGCAATACGTCGTCTGATTGTCCAAGTGCGCGAAGCTGTTTGGAGAAAATTAAATTGTAGTCGTAGTCGTTGGCGATCGAGGTTAATGCCGAGCTATCCGTTGTAAGTGCGATGGCAGGCAGCGGTTGACGTTCGCGTTCGAAACGATTGAGTAATTCAGATGAGAAATGTTGTGCATCGGCTGCAGAGCCGCCATTACCGCAGGATAGTACTTTTTTTCCAGCCAATACACTTGATGTTATCAATATAGCTGCGTCCGATATCGGCCCGGCAATTACGGCCAATGCATCCTGTTTGGTTTTAATGCTGGCGGCAAAAGTTTGTTCGATTATCTTTATAAAATTCACGATTTATGAATCCATGAATGCATTGCATATCCATTGTGGCGGCTGATTGGGTGCAAGTGCCACTACGTCGAATCGAGCCGGTTGATCGCAGGCGCTATTCTGCAAATAGTGGTTTGCGGCAAACACCAGTTTGCGTCTTTTGTTTGCATCGATCGACTCGATTGCGCCGCCAAATTTACCGGAACTGCGATATCGCACTTCGACAAAGACCAGTGTGTCGTCATCCTGCATAACTAAATCGATTTCGCCGAAACGACATTGATAATTGCGCTGAATTAGTGTCAAGCCGTTTTGCTGCATAAAGCTGCACGCAACATCTTCGGCTTTTTTGCCGATCAAGCGTTGCCTGGACATTCAGTTGTGCAATTGCGGCAACATCACGGGTTTGCCGTTAACAAATTGAGCCCAGTTAAGTTCACGGTACAACTTGTTTCCCGAACGTATCTTGAGATTACCGGTTAATCCATTAAAACGTTCATACGGCAGTGCGGCAAGTTCCGCCAGCTTAACCGGCAAGTGATATGCGTCGATGCCCAGTGCGGCAAATCGCGGCAGCAATTGATACGCTTCGCCCGATTCCAGCACCAGAATTTCACGTATCAGTTCGTGGTCGGCGGTGGGCTGTAACAGCCATGGTATATCACAGTAGATTACGCCGTTAATATCTCGATCTCGGGAGATATTTTCGATACCGGAAAAAACATGCGAAGTGCTGTACACCGGCAAATCAGTTGCATAGTAGTAATTAATCTGCGGACGCAATAATCGGGCGGTGCGCGGCGAGGCAACTAAAAACACCATATCGACATCCTGCCGTCGACGAGGTTCGAATTCCAGGTTTTGACCAAGTACCGATCGCAGTTGACGATAGCGTTCTTCGCTTTGATCCAGTTGCAGTGCAAGTTTTAACGGCATGGAAAAATCGGTTTCATTGGATATGTAATACTGTGTATCCAGAATAACGCCGCCAAGTTCCTCGAATCGGAATTGAAAGGCATCGGCCAGACGTTCCCCCCACTGTCCCACCGGTGCAAGTACGATCGCAGTGAAATGTTCGTCCAGTGAAGCGCGTTCGGCGGCTTGTATCGCCTCATCTTCGGGAAGTAAACCGAACTGAAATAAATTACTCGGCGCACTTTGCTGTTCGGCCAAATAATTTAATGTCAGCACCGGTATCGGTAATTCGGTTTGCTGCGCCAGAATAGTGGCAGCTTGTTTTTTTAGTGGCCCGATGACAAATTCCGCGCCGTCTTCGACTGCGCGGTTGTAGTAATACATGATTTGACTCGGGTCATCGCCGGTATCGTAAAGAGTGACTTCGGGCGTGTATTGCTGATCGGTTTGAAGTTCGCGTGCGGATTTAATGCCGGCGTGAATGACCTCGGCAATTTTTGCATAACGCCCGGTCATCGGTAACAGTAACGCAATTTTGTCAGGAATCACAAAATAATTTTGATAACCCTCCAGGATGGAGGTCAGCAAATTTTCGCTGGCGGGATGATTGGCATGATTGGCTTTCCATTCATCCAGTGCAAAACTTAATTGTTCGATGCTGGTGTATGGTGTGCGTTTGGTCTTTGCCAGTGCAATCCACCCGTTTAAAATCGGTTCATCTGTTGTCGACCAGGTATCCAGCTCTTCTGCGCGCGCGGTCGCAAGCAATTGCCAGGTTTCATTTTGATTGTGGGCGAATTCCACCGGATCTTTGATTAACGAACCCAGTTGTATGCGTGTTTGCAAACTCTCCAATGTATTTCCAATGCCAGCAAGCGCGATGGCGCGTAATTGTAAAATAGCAACTTGATAGTCAGGCGCGCGGGTTACTAGATTTTGCGGCAAATAATTTAGCGCGTCGGCATAGCGTTCTTCGTGCAAGGCGATATTGGCTTCTGCAACACGCTTGCGCGGTATTAAATCAAAGCTTAGGTTTTGTTCATTAATTAACCCCAGGTACTGATAGGCGCGTGGAAAATTACCGGCCTCGATTAGCAGTTCGGCGGCGCGCAACTGGTATTGCTCTTGAACAGGTGATTCGGCGTCCTGCGCTGCTTGCCAGTAAATATCCGCGGCTCTGGCATAGCTGCCTTGCTTGACCAGCTTTTCAGCTTTGCTGATTTGTTGCGCATCGGCGGCGTCGGGTTTGTGTGGCGGGCTTACTGTTCCGCAACTGCTTATGGCCAACGCCAGCAATAGTGTCAGCAAGCAATGTGTTATGGTCCGATTTATTGTACTTTTCATATTCATTTAGTTAGTTGAATTGCCTTATCCGCACAGAAATTGCAAGGAAACTTCGTGGCTATACTTTATATTGTTGCGACACCGATTGGTAATCTAAAAGATATTACCCTACGTGCGCTGGATACATTAAATTCTGTCCAGCTCATCGCAGCGGAAGATACACGGGTCGCAAAAAAATTATTAACTGCCCACGGTATTTCCACTCCGTTGATTGCTTATCATCAGCATAATGCGACTAAACAAGATCCGGTTCTGCTGGCCGGCCTCGAGCAGGGACAAGATATCGCATTAATAACCGATGCCGGAACCCCGCTAATCAGCGATCCAGGGCATTCCCTGCTGGAGCAGTGCCGCATCCGTGAAATTAGCGTTATCCCGGTGCCCGGCCCCAGCGCGATCATAGCCGCATTATCGGTCAACAGCATTAACGTTAATCGATTTTGTTTTGAGGGTTTTTTACCGCCCAAACATGCGGCGCGAATCCAGCGTTTGCAACAGCTTCGAAGCGAATCGCGTGGGTTAGTATTATATGAGGCCAAACATCGCATCCGGGAAGTGCTTCAGGATATTCAATCTGTATTTGGACCGGATCGAACCTTAATGATTGCACGTGAATTAACAAAAATTCATGAACAAATCGTAACCGATAGCGTGAGTAATCTTTTGCAAAGCTTCGACAACGGGACCATCCCCTGTAAAGGGGAGTTTGTCATAATCTGCCAGGGCGATGACGGCAGCGCCCTGCACCAGATTGAAATGCAACGCATGCGGAAATTGTTTGAAAAAGTCTCCGCCGTGCTTAGCCATAAAGATGCGGTTTCGCTGGCGCAATCTTTATCCACGTTGCCCAAAAACGCTTTGTATAAGCTGGCAACAGAGTTTTATCCGGATGGCTGAGTGTCAATGCAATTGTGATACAGTTACTTCGAGAGTTGGTCAAGGCAGTCGCTGCTGTTTTTAAACAGGAGAGGAAAGTCCGGGCTCCTCAGGGCAAGGTGCCAGGTAACACCTGGAGGGCGCGAGCTCATGGCAAGTGCAACAGAAAATATACCGCCTGCTGCGGCAGGTAAGGTTGAAATGGTGCGGTAAGAGCGCACCGCGCTGGTGGTAACATCGGCGGCTAGGTAAACCCCACCCGGAGCAAGACCAAATAGGAGGGCACGCGAAAGCGGCATGTGGCCCACATGGCCCTCGGGTAGGTTGCTAAAGACCTCTGGCGACAGAGGCCTTAGATGAATGGCTGTCCACGACAGAACCCGGCTTATTGACCGACTCTTTGCATGTCAAAAAGTGTGAAACCCGTCACATTTCCAAGTTAACTTAAAGTAATCTATTAATAAAACGTACCAACCCGTTAATCCTTATAATATTTCCAGCTTTAAAGTCATAAAGTCCGAAGCTAAGTAACTGTCTTACAAGGCAAAAATCCAGATAAACGGCCTAATTTCGCTTGCTTTTTAAACCACCCATTTCTATAGTGTGACATGGTGGTTAAAAGTGGTTTTTAGTGGGTAAATTGGGAAAATTTCAAGCATATGTTTCGAGGCATTACCGCAACGACGCTCGATGCGAAGGGGCGCATCACCATTCCGACCAAGCACCGCGAGGATGTGTCCAATACCTGTGGCGGGCATCTAGTGGTGACAGTCGATGTGGACCGATGCCTTCTGATCTACCCGTTTCCCGAATGGGAGCGCATAGAAACTGAATTGCTAAGTTTGCCCAATGTAAAAAAACAAGTGCGACGCTGGCATCGCCTGTATTTGGGACATGCTAAATCGTGCGACGTAGATGCGCAATTCAGAATATTGTTGCCACCGGAATTACGCGACTTCGCCGGTTTAAACAAGAATGTTTTCTTAGTGGGGCAGGGAAACAAGTTTGAATTATGGGATGAACAGATCTGGACACAAAATTGCGAAAGCTGGTTATCTGAAGAGGCCAAGCTGGATGAAGAAGAGTCGTTGCTGGACAGCCTGAAAATTTAAAACATGCCGGAGTTGCATCAGCATGTACCGGTCTTACTAGAAGAGGCGCTGCGAGCGTTACGAATAAAACCAGACGGAGTATATATCGATTGCACATTTGGTCGCGGAGGTCATAGCAGATCGATATTACAAAATTTGTCGCAGCAGGGAAGACTGTATTTACTGGACCAGGATCCTGCTGCCATAAAGATTGCGAAACAAGTTTTTGCCGATGACCAGCGAGTTCAAATTACGCATGAGTCGTTTGCAAATTTATTAGAGATGGGTGAATCCCTGGCGCTACGGGAACGTGTGGACGGGATTTTGTTCGATTTGGGAGTCTCTTCGCCGCAGTTGGATCAGGCAGAAAGAGGATTTAGTTTTAGTAACGACGGCCCGTTGGATATGCGCATGAATACAACAACAGGTGAATCGGCGGCGCAGTGGCTTGCCAGAGTCCCGCTGGAAGAATTAATTACGGTATTGCGTGACTATGGCGAAGAAAAGTATGCAAAAAAAATAGCAGCGAAAATTATTGCAGAACAAAAGAAAAATGCGATTACGACAACTAAAGCGTTGGCGGATATTGTTTGCAGTTGCTACCCGGCGGGCTATCAGGGAATACACCCTGCAACTCGCACGTTTCAGGCGATACGAATTTATATTAACCAGGAATTAACGGCTTTACATGATGGCTTGCAGGCTGCGTTTGAATTGCTGAGTAATCACGGGCGTTTGGTGGTCATAAGTTTCCATTCGCTGGAAGACAGAATTGTAAAGCGTTTTATACGCGATACCCGAAAGGAAGACGTGCCAAAAAATTTGCCGGTGATTGCGCAAGCATCTGAGTATCTGAAAACAGTGGGCAAACTGATTCGACCGCAGCAGCGGGAGCTGGAACAAAACGCACGAGCAAGAAGTGCTCGAATGCGTGTAGCAGAAAAAGTTTTGGTATGAAAATTTCAGCATTTTTTGTGCTGTATGTTGCGGTCGTGGTAAGTGCGACGGCATTGGTTTACAGCCAGCATTTACAGCGCAGGTATTTTGTAGAATTACAAAGCTTGCAGGAAAATGGCGCCCAACTGGAAACAGAGTGGGAGCAACTTTTACTGGAAGAGAGTGCCTGGTCTAACCAGGCGCGTATCGAACAAATCGCCAATAACAAACTGGGCATGCATTTGGTAAAGCACTCGGATGTCGTCATGCTTGAGATTAAAAATCAATGAGAAAGCATACCAGTCGAACATTTGACGGAAGGCGATATTTGCTGCTGATGGTAATCATCGCAGTATTTTGTTTATTGTTTTTGCGGGCAGTGCAATTGCAGTTACTGCATGCGGATTTTTATCATCAAGCCGGGTCGGAGCGTCATTTGCGCACCGTTTCAATTCCTGCGCACCGCGGTTCAATTACCGATCGTTACGGCGAAGCGTTGGCGATCAGTACTCCGGTATATTCAATTTGGGCGCATCCAAAAACGGCGTTGGCAAATCCAAATGCTATTGCGCATACGGCTAAAGTGCTGGGAATCAACCATAAAAAGCTCACCAAAAAATTGCGCGATCGTAAAGATAAGCAGTTTGTGTATCTGCGCAGACACGTTTTTCCAAATGTCGTGCAGGAGCTGCAACAAAAATCAACGGCTGGTATTTCTACTGTGCGTGAATACCGCAGATATTATCCGGACGGAGAGATCTCTTCACATATTGTCGGACTAACCAATATCGACGATCAGGGTATCGAGGGTATCGAGTTTGCCTATGACGAATGGTTACAGGGTGTTCCTGGCAAAAAGCGTGTGTTGCGGGACGGCAACGGAACGATTGTTTCGAATATTGAATTAATACAAGAACCGCATCACGGCAAAGATCTGCAGTTATCTATCGATAAGCGTATTCAATATTTAACCTACCGCGAACTAAAACGCACCATTGCGCTGCATGAAGCGCAGGCGGGATCGGTTGTGATTCTATCGGTGGATAGTGGCGAAGTGCTGGCAATGGCGAATTTGCCTTCGTTTAATCCCAATGATCGCATGGATGCGAAATACGAAGCCATTCGTAACCGGGCGATCACAGATGTATTTGAACCCGGTTCGACGATTAAACCATTTTTGATTGCAGCCGCTCTGGATTCGGGTGCAGTAAAAGTCGGGAGCCGCATTAATACCAGCCCCGGTTACTTTAATGTTCGCGGGTTACAAGTCAGTGATAACAAAAATCACGGTGTGATGGATATACAAGCCATTTTGGCAAAATCCAGTAACGTGGGTGCGGTGCGCGTGGCTTTAAAAATGTCGGAAGAAGAAGTCTGGAATCAGTATCAGGCAGTCGGCTTTGGCCAGCTTACTGGTTCGGGATTTCCCGGCGAACGCGCCGGCAAGCTTGATAACTACACGCAATGGAACGAGGCACAACGTGCAACGCTTGCATACGGTTATGGGCTGTCGGGAACCACTTTACAACTGGCTCGAGCATACTCCGTCATTGCGCGCGATGGCGTACTGCTGCCGACTTCATTTATTGCCAATAACGATCCGGTTCCCGGGTACCGGGTTATGTCTGCAAATACTGCTAAACAGCTTCGTAGCATGTTGCACCATGTGGTATCCAAGCAGGGGACTGCTCATCGAGCGATGATGGAAAGCTACACAGCAGCAGGAAAAACCGGTACTTCGCGAAAACTGGAAAAAGGCGAGTACCTGGATGACCAGCATGTATCTTTGTTTGCGGGCATGGCACCGGCGAAACAGCCGCGTATCGTGGTGGTAGTAGTGATCGATCGACCCACCAAAGGTGGTTACTATGGCGGAGATGTGGCGGCTCCGCTGTTTTCGCGAATTACCGACGGCACGCTTCGGTTGTTGAATGTTCCGCCGGAACACGTCGATCCGGCCAAGCGCGGTTTGCTCATGACCGAGGTAAAACCGAAATGAATGCACAAAGTGTGGCGCAGTGCCGCTGGCAACTTTCGGAGCTGTTGAAAGACTGGGTGAATGTACAGCGTCAGGACGATGTTCTGGTGACCGGAGTGAGTCAGCACAGCGGCGATACTTCGCAGGGGGATTTGTTTCTTGCCACGGCCGGAGCCGGTGGGCACGGTTTACAATATTGCGCAGACGCTATTTCCAACGGCGCCTCTGCCATTGCCTGGGAGCCGGTTGCCGAAGATTCCGATCGACCTCCAGAGTACACCGTTCCTGCAATAGAGTTTAAGCAATTGTCC
>JANQOT010000208.1 GCA_028285655.1 Gammaproteobacteria bacterium | reverse complement strand
ATGGAACACGACAAGGCCGTGAAAAATTACATTAAAGGCATCAGCAAAGCGCTGATTAAAATTATGGCCAAGATGGGAATCTCGACAGTGCAGTCGTATCGCGGTGCACAAGTATTCGAAGCCATCGGTTTGAATAAAGAATTTGTCGACAAATATTTTACCTGGACGGCAACCCGCATCGGTGGAATCGGTTTGGAAGAAGTAGCGGCCGAAGTCAGTGTGCGGCATCACAATGCGTTTCCGGATCGCCCGGCCAAAAGACCGGATCTGGAATGGGGCGGTGAATACCAATGGCGTCGTGACGGCGAATATCATTTGTTTAACCCCGAAACAGTTTTCAAGTTGCAGCACGCAACCCGTTCCGGACAGTACAAAATTTTCAAGGAATACACCGAGCGCGTAGACAATCAAAACGAACATCTGGCGACCTTGCGCGGTTTATTTGAATTCAATTTGGCGAAAGAGCCGATTTCGCTTGACGAAGTCGAACCGATTGAAAATATCATGAAGCGTTTTTCAACCGGTGCCATGTCGTACGGGTCTATCAGCGATCGTGCACATGAAACGCTGGCGATTGCAATGAATCGAATTGGCGGCCGTTCCAATACCGGTGAAGGAGGCGAGGATCCCGATCGATTTACGCCGGATGCCAATGGGGATTTACGCCGCAGCGCAATCAAGCAGGTGGCTTCCGGAAGGTTTGGTGTTACCAGCGAGTATCTGGTCAATGCCGACGACATACAAATCAAAATGGCACAGGGTGCAAAACCGGGTGAAGGCGGACAATTGCCGGGCACCAAAGTGTATCCCTGGATTGCCAAAGTGCGACATTCGACTGCCGGGGTGGGTTTGATCTCACCGCCGCCGCATCACGATATTTACTCGATTGAAGATCTGGCGCAGTTAATTTACGACTTGAAGAATTCCAATCCGGAGGCACGTATACATGTGAAGCTGGTGGCGGAAGTCGGGGTTGGTACTGTCGCTGCCGGCGTCGCCAAAGCGCATTCCGATGTGGTGTTGATTTCCGGTTACGACGGTGGAACAGGCGCATCGCCGATGAATTCATTAAAGCATGCCGGTTTGCCGTGGGAGCTGGGTGTTGCCGAAACGCAGCAAGTGCTGGTGCAAAACGGACTGCGCGATCGAATTGTTGTGCAAACCGACGGCCAGATGAAAACCGGTCGTGACGTGGTAATAGCCGCCTTACTGGGCGCGGAAGAATACGGGTTTGCAACCGCGCCATTGGTTGTTATGGGCTGCATTATGATGCGCGTTTGTCATCTGAATACTTGCCCGGTCGGAGTGGCGACACAAAATCCCGAGCTGGTGAAAAAATTTAACGGTCAGCCCGAGTTTGTTGAAAATTTCTTCAAATTTATTGCCGAAGAAGTACGTGAATACATGGCGCAGCTAGGCTTTCGCACCATTGATGAAATGATCGGCCAGGTGGAAAAACTAAATGTGCGTAAAGCAGTCGATCACTGGAAAGCCAAAGGGCTGGATTTCAGTAACATATTGCACAAGCCGGTTCCGCATGCTGGTACCGAGTTGTATTGCATCAAAGAACAGGATCACGGTCTGGATAAAACACTGGATGTCACGACCCTGGTGCCCAAATGCAAGGATGCGCTGGAACAACAAAAACAGGTCGATGTAATTGTACCGGTGCAAAACATTAACCGCAGTGTCGGCACCATACTGGGTTACCACATCACCAAGCGATATGGTGGTGCAGGCCTGCCGGAAAATACCATACGTTTGCATTTTAATGGCTCCGCGGGAATGAGTTTCGGCGCGTTTGTACCCAAGGGCGTTACCATGACGCTGGAAGGCGACGCCAACGACTACCTCGGCAAGGGATTATCCGGCGGCAAAATAATCGTATTTCCGCCGCGACATTCAACCTTTCTCCCGGAAGAAAACATTATTGTAGGAAATGTATGTTTTTACGGAGCGACTGCCGGTGAACCCTATGTGCGCGGCATTGCCGGAGAGCGTTTTGCAGTGCGTAACAGTGGCGTGAATGCAGTTGTCGAAGGTGTCGGC
>JANQOT010000196.1 GCA_028285655.1 Gammaproteobacteria bacterium | reverse complement strand
CTTGGAGCTACTTATGTTCCGCCTGCGATAAAGGCGACTCAGTCAAAAACAGTCGCGATCGTCGGTTCCGGTCCCGCCGGGCTCACCGCTGCGCACGAGCTATGCGATGCCGGATTTGAAGTACATGTGTATGAAATGACGGACCGGCTCGGCGGCATGATGATCTGGGGCATTCCTGCTTTTAGATTGCCTCCCGGAATTATCGAGGAAGACATTAACCGCTTGATAAGACGTTATCCGGATTTACACATTCATTTAAATACCGGATTGGGCACCGAAGTTACTCTGGATGAACTAAAAAACAAACACGATGCGGTTTTATTGACCATTGGTTCATGGTGGGGAAAACCCATGGGAATTCCCGGCGAAGAAGACTGCGAGAGTGTCGTCGACGGCGTAAGTTTTTTACGTAAAGTAAATGCCGGCGAACGTCCTACGTTGCCGGAAACAGTGGTAGTCGTAGGTGGCGGCGATGTTGCCATGGATGCCTGTCGTGCAGCATTACGGTTGCCGGGTTGTAAACACGTTAAAGTTATCTACCGCCGCGGCCCGGACGAAATACCGGCAAGAAAAATCGAGCTGGAAGGTGCAGTTAAGGAAGGTATAGAGTTTATTTACTTTACTCAACAAGTCGCGGTTGAAAAGAACGGCCAAGGCTTATCTTTAAAATGCGTAACCACTGAATTGAGCGAAGCCGACAAAGACGGACGACGGCGACCGAAAGAAGTTCCCGGCAGCGAGCACGATATTGAATGCGGTATGGTCATTGCCGCGGTGGGGCAAAAGGGAGAGTGCGATGAGCTTGCGAGCCAAGGATTAATGGATACCGATCGCGTACATACCGACTGGGAATCCATGCGCACTGAAGATGAAAAAGTTTTTGCCGCCGGCGACGGCGCATTCGGCGGTTCGACAATTGTTATGGCCATGCATCATGGTCAGCGCGCGGCCTACTACGTGAAGTCGTATTTAAACGGCGTGGATAATCCGATTCCATACCGCACACCTTATCGAACTCGACGGGTACCGGTTGCACAGGATATTAAATGGGAGAAATTCAATCCGCATCACCCGGAATTTTTCGGTGTCGGTAAAAATCCGGTGGAATTTCCCGAGATAGAATCAACCTACGACTGGGAAACCGCCCGCAACGAAGCTGCACGTTGCTATCGTTGCGACGCAGAAACTGGATCGCCTGATTATTCGGTTGCGCATCGCGAAGATATTTTTTCCATGGCGCGTACCAATCCTGCCGATCAAATGAAATTAAAATCGATGCTGACCAAACGTTTGCGTACGCGTAGTAATCCATTTCCTGAAAGCCGCACACCCAACCTGGACGACGTCGTGTTTTTACCGGCAAATTTATCGCGACTGGTGATCGATCCGTACCGGGAGGCGTGCAATGTTCAACATATGCTGGCAGGTAAATTCGATTTACAGCACCCGTTCATTGTCACCGGATTTGACGATTCCGCACAGGAAATATTAAAAGCGGCAGGGCAAGGGTGTTTGCATTCCGACACACCTTATTTGGGAGCAAAAAATCCTGGTAACAAAACATTATGGATGCAACTAAGTTCGTCCATCGAGGAACAGTCGAATGATGCACAGGCTTATATTTATCATCTCCGTGAGCATGACGCACCGCCCCTGTTGACGCGTGCAAATTCGGATCAACTCATTGGATACGCGGTTTCCAGTAGCGATCAACTGGAAAGCGCGATTAATCAGGCGTTGCAGAATGAACACGACATCATGGTATTGGATGGCAGCGGTAGACTCGGGTCGAACTGGCCGGAACTTGAGTCCGCGCCCGACTTTAGTATATTGCGCGACGCAGTTGCGATATTGAGAAAGTTAAACAAAGAAGAAATGATCGAGCTTATTTATTTTGGTGGCGTTCGTTCCGGTACAGATGCCGCAAAATTGATTGGACTGGGAGTAAATTCGGTTATCCTTGGCGTTTCGGCCGCACTTGCGATGGGCGGCGAAATGCATGGTAACAAAATTGAATTTAGTTCAAATTATAACGATAAAGATCGTGTGCAGGGACTGGTTAATATTATCAAGGCTAACCTGGGCGAGGCTTCGATGATGGCACGTTGTACCGGTAAGACCAACTTATATAATGTGGAGCCCGAAGATTTATGCGCGGTTACGATTGCGACTTCTGAAGTCACCGGTCTGCCGCTGGCAAAGTAAGAAGACCCGGCGCATTATCGAGTAGTAGCCAGGTTAGGCGAGTTTAATGCGCCATCCACTCTAAAATTCAAGTTATTGTTAACGGAAGAATTTACATAGTCTTCTATTGACAACGACCTGTCATTATTGGAAAGCAAAATATCGTGGCATTTGAAATTTCCTAGTGCATTGATTTGATGTTTTGCCAGATCATAATTGCCGTCGATCGAGATCGATGAATGGTGATAGGTATTATCAATATTTTCCAGGCAGCTTAAATCGTCTGTTTCCAGATAGGCAAACCATCTGGGTAATAATCTGGATATAGAACGGCCTTGAAAATATGCGTTCACTTTTATATCCAGATTGTCTTTGTTTCTTAAAAACAGCGCATTTGCATCCACTTTATTTTCTTTCAAGTCAAGAGTAAGTTGATTCAATTCGATATGTGAAAACCTATTCATGGCTTTACCGGTGATATGCAAAGAATTAATTGCAAGATTATTGCCGAGAATTTCGACAATTTCTAATGTGCCTTTTTCGCTGGTCAGATCAAAAACAGCTTCATTTACGTTTAATAGTTTATCCATTTTCAACTGCACTTTTCCGGATAATTCCACTTCCAGGGGCGTAAAGTTGGAAAATTGTGGTAAAAATCCAGTCAGTAACGCAGGTCGAACTTCAAAAAAGTTAACTAATAAATCAAAATTTTCCAATGCAGTGTTGTAGAGGCATTCACCGGAAATATTCAAGTATTCTCCTCTGGCAAAGACATTGAATTCGTATATACAGGCAATGCCTTCTTCGCGCGGGGTTAAATCTATATCGGCGTCCGGCGCACGCAGCAACGAACCGGAGATTTCGTCGCCGATTACCAGATCGGAATTGCGAATACGAAATTCTGTCAATGTATAATCGGTCTGATTTCGATTTGCCGGGGCGGTCGCTAGGTAGACAAGAATAGTTTCCAGTATTCTGCCGGAAGAGCCGTCATGAGTGCTGCCTATGTCAAATTTTAATGCGCCGCCGTGAGAGCGGACCAGGCTGACTTTAGGGTCTTGCAATTCGACGGAGCTGATCTTTTTAGTGTCTTGTAACAGCGAACCCGCTTCTATTTCAACTTTTACGTTGGGGACCGTAGCCAGAGTATTATCGCCATAATCAAGTGCGCGAGTGGAATTAAGATGAAACTCGAGAATATTGCTGAACGGATGCCAGCGGGTCTTGGCCTGGTCAAAGTCAATGTAATAGGCGTGAAAACGGTTTTCCAGTTGGTTGCGAATGTAGTCTGACACAAAAGGTAAACTGATCGGCCGAATCGAAATTAAAGCGAGAACAGCGATAACAGTTAGTATCGCTGCCAGTATGAGCGTTGTTACAGTACTTTTTACCGTAACAGTCATACTTTTTATGCTAGAAGTTCAGGATTTATCTCATATGATGCAAGATAATTCTGAAAATTAGGGGCCGGATACAGGAAGCAGCGACCGGATTTATTAGTTTTACTTGTGTGCATGCTTCTTTACTGATTATGGTTGTGTGCGTTCACTTTTTTTATACAGATATACGCAGTCGGTATCTTCATTTCCGTTGGTCACGAGTACGCCATCGGTGTTTAGTGTATCCAAAAAATATTGTTGGACGGTCCTGCACGCGGCGAAGGTGAGTGCCTGTTTGTATAACCAGATATCGTCGTCCTGATGAACGCTGTGTTGTTCAAACATGGTTTTTCTCGGATCTGAAGCGACTCCTACATACCAGTCTTTAAAGTCTCCGCCAAACTCTTTGATATAGGCGAGAATTTCGTATTTTATTTGCTGAACGCTGTAAACCATTATCAATGCCGCATTATGATGGTGACGGGTGCATGGCAACTTGAACGCGGTCGGTTCCGGTCTTGTTGCGCCATTGCTCGAATAAAGTTGCTCCCATTGCTTTTTCCTCTGATGACATGCTTTTTACAACCGATTCCAGCGCATTCAGCGCAGTTCCGATTCCATGCTGTGAGGCCAGTGTCAACCATAAGTAAGCGAGTACTCGATCTTTTTCTACTCCCTGTCCATGTGCATACATATATCCCAGACGAGACTGCGAAGGGTAGTGCCCCTGTTCTGCAGCTATTTGATAGAGTTCGGCCGCGCGTTCCTGATTTTCTTCTACTCCTTCGCCTTTGGAATACAAAACCGCCAAATTAAACAGACCGTTAACGTCGCCGTTATCCGCCGCTTTAGTTAACCACTGTATGGCTTTGTCGGTATCTTTTTCTGTTCCTTGGCCCATGAAATACATGGCCCCCACATTGGCTTGTGCCATCGCGTACCCTTGTTCCGCTGCTTGTTCGTACCAATGCAAAGCGGTTTCATCGCTTACGTCAACGCCGTCGCCGTTTGCATACATGGCGCCCAGCCAGGCTTGCGCTTCGGCAGTACCCAGTTCCGCCTGTTGTTGCCAAATGGCATGTGCTTTTTGGTAATCACCCTGGTTGTAAGCCTGCCGTGCTTCGTTCAGTTCTGTTGTTTGCATTTGTGTCATTTATATTCTCTACGCTACGGGGTTGATTCGATACAGGGGCGCGTTCCAGAAATACTCATGCTCGGCTACAATTTGTTTTGTGATGTATTGCTGGAATACATAGCCCGCAATATTTTTCTCCAGCGGGATCATTTCTTCGGTAAGTTCGGGCGCCCCCGGACAGGTTAGTTTATCGGTTGCTTGTTGGTACGATTCTGCACGTGCCAATACGGTTTCAATGTATTGTTGGACCGGCTGCGGTATTTTCTCTTCCACGGTCGTGCTATTTTTTTTATCGTACATACACACACGTAACAAGCTTTCGCCCATGCTGGTTGGCTGAAGAATTACACTGAAGGTGTATTCGAAAGTACTAATTACCAGTAAATTAGGGAACAACCAGAAGATTTTGCTTTTATCGGTGTCGCTTGCCTGTGCCTTGCTCAGTTCCGGTGCTGAAGTATTTGCCAGAACATAATGGTTGGCTGTACTGTGTTCGTCAATCAACAGATTTTCACTTGAATTTTCCGTTTCAAAAAACGCGCGACCCGCCAATTTCCAATTGGATTGGCACTCGAACCATTGTTCCGCTTGCCAGTTTTGTTGGGCAATGCTGGATAGGTCGACGGTTCCAGGTAATGTTCCGATGCTTTCCAGCAAGCTGCGACTGTCCTGGTCCAGGTTCACAAAAATAAATGGGCCCAGAGTTTCCACTTTAATCGGTAACAAGCGCTCTGGTATAAGTCCCAGATACTGATGCATGGTAGGCGTGTTTTCACCAATTTCCTCGACGGGAATTACGTGTTGATCACGACTGTATCCGCAGGAAGTAAAAGAGCATTTGGTTTTTTTACCAGTTTGGCATTGCAACGGTATTGCACGGCAGCCGCCGTGTTGCGCTTTATTGAATCTGCCGACCAGGTCGCCGTTTTCTTCGCGCTGAACGTGTATTCCATGACGGCCGACCGTAAACGGCAATAAATCTCCCGGATTGGGAATTTGCTGCGTAGTCCCCACGGCGATCCAGCTACGCGTCCACAGTTTTTCATCTTCCAGGTCGCTGAAGATTTTCGACTGATAGGAAAAAGGCGGCAGTATCGTAGCTTGCCCAAATGGCTGTGCCGCAGATTTGTATAAATCCGCGTCGGTTAAATCGACGCCGTCTTCAACATAGCCTAGGTCCGGATGAAACACCATATCGTTTCACCTGCTTAACTCGGAATGAACAACACCGGCAACCATCCCTGTTGCCAGTGTATTCGTGGTAGTACAGTTTGCTGCGGCATTATCGAAGCCATATGCAACTGTACTTATTTGCTCTTCTTGTTCATCGCCGGATCGTAGTCGGCACGACCGCGATGAATAATGGCATCCTTCGGTGGCGGAGGTAGCGGGCCATCTTTGGAGAAGCGGTCAAGCACATTACCTACTAGTGTAGAAATATTGTTCTTGCCGTTGTTCCAGGGTAATGATCCGCAAAACGCGATTGAGCTAAAGGCGAAGCAACCACCACCGTTAGGTGTCTCGTGGAAGGCGATATCTGATCGCACTCGTGGGTGTTGTGTGCCGTCAATACCCTGTTGACTAAAGCCGTAGTCTTCCATTACCAAGAGATAGGCCTCGGTATGACGACCGGCGGAGGTAGCACCCACTAGTGTATGCGGTGGTGAACCCAACATGGTGTCGACAATGTCGAGTTCGGTACCGGCTGCACCGCCTCCGACGAGACCGAAGTTACCGATTTTCTCATCGTAATCGATACCTTCAAACGCCCAGGAAATTCGTGGATCGTTACTTTCATAAGTACGAGAGTAGTAGGATGAAATATCAAATCCTTCGGATGACATTCCAGTACCGGCAACCGAATGCAAGTAACGGCCACGATAGCGCCACATTCCACCCAGCTCTCCGGTGCCCTGGTGATAGTATTCACCGGGATCGGCACGCCAGGTTCGAATGCCGGATTCGCAACGACGCATCTCGGTGATAACACCGCGACCCAAATGATCGTATGCAGGATGGTAGGAGTGAATCCAGTACCAGGCATCTGCACCCATATACATTAAACGTCCGCCTTGCTGCGTGTAATTGTGCAACGCATCCAGTTGCGGACCGCTGTTATGCTCGGGGTGTGAGCCGGTAATAATGACGTTGTAGTTTTCCAGTCTTGCCAGACCGTCGTAATTGACGTCCTCATCCAGAATACAATCATATTTATAGCCCATTTCTTCCAGCCAGTAGATGAGATGTAAATCTGCCGGGTACTGCCAAGGGGCCTGCATCAGGAAATGATCGTATTTAGGACGAATACTTAAAATGGGTCGCAAACGCGAGGACAGGCAAAGACCGCTACCGTCTGTATGCGTATCGTAAATCGATCCGCCGTACTCACGGTGCTCGCTCAGGAACATGTTTTGATCCTGCATAATCGGCACGCGGTAAACCAGTAGCTCCGCACCACCTGCGTTATTCGCCAGGTGTTCGTTTGCATACGCCATGTAACTAATCGTCGGCACCATAAATGCAATTTTGGATTGTTCCTTGCCGACTTCAGGGACTACCCAGAACGGAATGTAATCTTCGTCGCCGTCCGAGGTTGTTAATTTGGCTGCATAAAACTTACTGCTGGTTCCTTCCGGAACATTCCACTCAAAGTCTACGTCCCAGCGTGCATCGTCAACATCATCGTCATGGAAATGAATAGCACCGTATTCTTTCGGTGCGTGTTTCCAGTCGAAATTATGGCCAGAGAAGTTATGACCGGTCATTGCCCGTGTCGGGCAGTTCACGATATCCAAATGATAGAGATAGGGTCCATGGTCTTTGCCGCAGGCAGTATTGATACCATCCGAAAAATCCCAGGAGCCTACAATGGCTTCGGACAACGGGCCGGTCGGACCGCAGTGACGTCGTTCAGTCAGACCCGGTTGCGCGCCGAGCTTCATCGTTTCGATTTCTTCACGACTTAAAGCGCGACGACATAGTCTGGGGCTGTCGATTTTTCCGTTGTAGTGACCCGCCATGACCATTCCGGCCGGACGCGATGCTTGCGCTTGTGGGTCTTTATCTGCGCCACCTGCATACGCTGCTACCGCAAACGGAACTCCGGCTGTATGACTGATTTTTTCGCCGACTTTTTTACTTACCGGTGGGATGTCCGGATCAAGCGCATATTGAATCTGCGGTTCATGGTAAAGAGTCGCCTGGCCGCTGTCAGCATCATAGGAGGCAGCTACAAAATGCCAGGCATGATCACGAACCGGAGCTCCGGTCGTTATGCTCTTGCCGTTAATGCGGAGTTCCACACACCCGTCTTCATTAATAAACAGTCCATAGCCTTTGCCATTACACCATTTGGTCATCAGGCCCTGAGCGCCGTGACGCCAGTACTTGGGATGAGTTTTTGGTGTAGTGGGCCAGATCCAGCATTGCATGGTGAAAGACTCCACCTGTAAATGCACATTGTCTTCTACATATCCATATGAGCCGCTGTAAATAGTTTGTGGTCGGCCGTTGTATTCGCCGTTGCAATCTGCATCAATGTTTTCTTCGATTAATCCGGGACCTCGTGGGTTTGTATCTGCGTGGATCATCTTTACAATTTGGCAATTGTATTTTTTGGGGCCATCGCAGTTTACGTGGAACTTGATTGTCTTACCCGGGTTGACGCCAAAGCGATCTGCGTAACCCGTTAATCTCATTGCACACATATGCTTATTCTCCTCTTTTAATTTTTATCTATAGGTTAAGTGTGAAAGCCGTTTTTAGGTTACGGTCCAGTTATCGTTGCGTCGTTTCCAACCTTCGTTGAAATGCTCCGGATAGCCATCTTCTTCATCCAGCTGATCCAGACGCATCAGGAAAATATCGTGTTGAGGGTCTTGTTCGTTATCGTAGACTTTGTCATTAACAAACTCCGGCGGTACGCCGCGAATTCCGGAAAGTCGCGCGATACGCCACTCTTTTTCAACCTTGGTGCAAACAACAACAAGCTTTCCGCCGAAATTTCCCGGCATCATTGTGCGCATGCGAATTAATACTTTGTTCAATAAGGGATCTTCCTGAAATCCACCTGATACAACGGTGGTGTCTCCCTGAGTTTCACACTTCATGATGGTGCAACCGGGTACACCCTTCATGGATTCGATACATTCCTTATGTGTTGCGATGAGTCTTTCTCGCTCGGGAGTTCCTTTTTTTGGTATTGATATCATTTTCTTCCTCCACAAATTTTTGAATAAAAGTAGTAAGAGTACGAACGGGTGGATTACATAATTTTTTGCCTTGTTATATTGGGTGACGTGTAGATATAGAGGATCTCCCAAATATTATTGACAGTAGACGGAGGTCTACTGTCTTATGGCATAAGTGAACCACATATTGTCCTGATGGTCAATAAGGGCGATACGTCAATACATCGTGAAAAATTTGCAAACGTCGGGATATTGCCGTTCAAAGCGGAATTGTGCAGGAAATTGCCTATATACAAGGACAATTTGTGAAATTGCTATCTTATCAATTAGATAACCCGAATAGTTAGATTTAGAGTTAACACCTGAAATAAAAAGCTTGCAGAGAAAGATTGCCTTATAACTTTAGTCTATATCCAAGCATGCGCAGAGCGCGCGTACGGAATGGAATTCAGGGGTTTTGCCGGTACTAAATGGTCAAGTGCTCGTGTACCAGTTCATCCGTCAGCTGGTCAATCGGGCCCTGTGCGACTGCCTTGCCGATATCCATAATAATGAACATATCCGCCAGCTGTTTCGCGATTTTTATGTGCTGCTCGGTCAATATCAACGTCATACCCATATCTTTATTCAAATGGTGCAGCGTATTTTGGATATCCTCGACGATATTGGGTTGAATACCCTCGGTCGGCTCGTCCAGTAAAAGTACTAGCGGGTCAGTGGCCAGCGCTCGGGCGACCGCCAGTTGCTGTTGCTGTCCACCTGAAAGCAGACCGGCGCGTTTATCCAGATTTTCTGCAAGGTAAGGAAAAAGTTTTAAGCAGGAACTGGGTAAAGTGTTGTCCTTGTCATCGCGTGCAAAAGTTCCCAGCACGATATTTTCGCGCACGCTGAATTTGCCGAGAATTCTGCGCCCCTGGGGAACGTAGCCCAACCCTGCATGCGAGCGTATATGCGTCGGTTTTTTAGAGTAATCACTACCGTTAATTTTTAGAGAGCCCGTCATGCTGGTGGTGAGGCCCATAATGGTTTGCAGTAAAGTTGTTTTACCCACGCCGTTGCGACCAAGCACGCAAAGACATTGCCCTTTTTCAAGGGTAAAACTTATATTTTGAATAATAGGGGTTTTGCCGTAATAGGAAGTTACGTTGGATAATTCTAACATATCAGTTAATTCCTTCGGTGCCCAGGTAAACTTCTTTTACTTTCGGATGTTGCTCGATCTCGGATAAGCTGCCTTCTGCCAGCATCTTGCCCTGATGCATGACTGAAATTACGTCGGCAATACTGCGCACAAAAGACATATCGTGCTCTACAACGACAAGAGTGTGATCACCTTTTAGTTCTTTGAATATTTCAGAAGTTTTTTGCGTTTCCTGTTCGGTCATACCTGCTGTGGGTTCGTCCATTAATAATAGACGCGGCTTTTGCATCAACACCATGCCGATTTCCAGCCATTGCGTTTCACCATGCGAAAGGTAGCCCGCAATCGAATCGAGACGACTGCCCAAACCGGCCAGTTCAATGATGCGATTGAAGTGCTTGCGACCCCGTTTTTTGCTAAACGGATTCATATTCTGAAATGGTCCGCGTTTTTCGGAAAGTGCCACTTCGAAATTTTCGCGCACAGTGAGTTCTTTGAATACCGCAGGTACTTGAAACTTTCGGCCTATACCCAGTCCGACAATTTGGCGCTCAAGCAATTTTGTGATGTTCTTGCCGTCGAAATGTACTGTTCCCGAAGTCAGTTTCTGGCGGCCCGTTATAAGATCAATGGATGTCGTCTTGCCGGCACCGTTTGGTCCGATCAGGCAGCGCAGTTCTCCTTCGTTTACACTAAAGTTAAATCCGTTAACAACTGAATAGTCGTTATAGGTTTTTACGACGTTGTTTAGTTCCAGTATTGCCATTATCCTGATTGCCTCGCGCCATTATTACTACCAGACAGTTTGCCGATAATTATTTCAAACAATCCGGTAAGTCCTTTGGGTAAAAACAATACGACGGCAATAAATACGACGCCTAGAATGATTAACCATGTCGCTCTGAATTCATCACCGGCATAACTTTGTCCGAGATTAATTAGAAATGCACCGATAATCGCTCCCAGCAGAGAGGTGCGACCACCTACCGCAGCCCAGATCACCATGGAAATACTGAGCATGATTTCCATGGAAGTAGGGGACACATACTGCGTAATCATGACCCATAAAATTCCGGCAATAGCTGCGATAAACCCGGACATGGTAAATAAGACCGTTTGATAGTAAGCGACGTTATAGCCCAGGAATCTTGCGCGCTCGGGATCGTCCCGCATCGCTTGTACAATGAGTCCGAACTTTGTATGCAAAATAAACTTAGTGCTTAGAGTTAAAATTATTAAGGCTGCAACACATATCCAGTATGCCAGTGAACTGTATGGATCTACTGAAGTTTCGAAAATTTCAAACGGTAGCGGGGGCGAAATTCCATTGAAACCCGCTGTAAACGGCTGCATGTCATACACTACGCTATACCACGCCGCCAGCATTGCCAATGTCATAATTGCCACGAACACGCCGGCAACTCGTGCCTGAAACATCATGTAGCCGAAAAACAAAAAGAACAGCGTTGGAATTCCCAACGCCAGTGTTAAACCGATCGGGGTAGACCAAAAGGGTTCCCAGACAGTGGGCAAAGTTTCCAATTCATTGGTTAACATAAACGAAGGTATCGGATCGGATTCCGGGTCCTGAAATTGCATTTGCATTGTTGCGCCCATGCCGTATGCGCCCATGCCGAATGCGATTCCTTGTCCCAAACTAAGAATTCCGCCGTAACCCCACACTAGCGATACCGAAACCGCTGTAAGCGAGAAGATAATGTAGCGTGCGTATTGATTTAACGTAAACGGGTTGTCAAAAACAAAGGGAACCAGTGCAAGTAAAGCAAAGATAACGATATAAATTATCCACTGTGCAGTACGATTGTGATACAGATTCCCATTCATTCTATAATTCTCCTGTATACAATTTAATATTATCGGTTAGCGCCTGGTCGCACCTTCTGAAATGAGTCCTTGCGGTCTGAACCTGAGGAACACGACAATTAATGTAAACAATATGAAGCGTGCGAAGGTGTCGTTGGTAAAATAGGAAAAGATCGAACTGAGTTCGCCCAGAATTCCCGCGCTGAACATGCTTCCGACAAGCCCGATACCGCCGACCACGACCACCAGGAACGCCTCGACGATATAGCCGGCCCCCATATCGGGGAACAGCGTTTTCAACGCACCGAACAATGCACCGGCGACTCCGGCCAATCCGGCGCCGTATGCAAAGGTAATGCTGTAAATTCTGTTGGAATCGATACCAAACGATGCCGCCATTTCCTTATCCTGCATTACGGCACGAATGCGAATACCCATGGTGGTTTTGTACATCAAGAACCAGGTTACTGCTCCGATAATTACTGCAAAAATGATAATGAACAAGCGCACACCAGATAAATGAATGAAGTTTGCTTCAATTTGAAAATCCAGCCAGCCGGGAACGCCTACATACTTGGGTTCACCGCCAAAAATCAAGCGAATTGTCTGAATGAGAATTAACGAAAGTCCCCAGGTCGCCAGTAAGGTATCCAGCGGCCTCTGGTAAAGTGTTCGTATCAACCCTCGTTCAACAATCAACCCGAATATGGCCAGCATAATAAATGCAACCGGCAAGCATAATAAAAACGGAAAGCCAAGAAACTGTTGAAAAACGTAGGTTGTGTAGGCGCCTAACATTATAAATTCGCCGTGCGCCATATTGATCACTCCCATGGCGCCGTAAATAATGGTCAATCCTAATGCTGCGATAAAAAAGATGCTGGCAAGACTTATGCCGATAAACAAGGAATTTAGAAAAGGATAAAGAGAAAATGGAGTCCAAAAATCATGTACGCTCATTCGCTAAATTCCTCCTGAAAAAAGTGACTGGTTAGCAAGGCATTAGTGGTACAAGCCCAGGCTCTGCATTTTGTTGTTCTAGCACACGTATACGGTCAAGCCGTTGCGTGTAATTGCCGCAATTACGAATAAGGCAATTTTCATGCTTTACGTGAGCAGCATTTTATTGCTGCTCACGCATGGCATGTTTTTTCTTAAAGTACGTTCTTTTTAACTTTTCCGTCCGGAGTATGTAATCCATCTGCTTTACATACACCACGTTCCGGATAAATTGAGAACGGATCCGGCTCAACATGCTCGTCGGCCGCTTTCACAATGGTAAATTGACCGTCGGAGCCGCACTGTCCAATCTTCGGTTTCAACCAGGTGTTGAAGTTGTTCGGATCGATCCAGATCAGACCTTCCGGCGAGACATCGTCTTCCACTCTGATACCGCCGGATACATCGCGGATCATTCGCGGCGTAATTTCTTCGATGTTGCCGGTTTGCTCCAGTGCTTTTTCTAAACCGTACTTCCATACATACAAGGAAAGATACGTTTCTTCCATGTTGTAGTGGGTAACACCGCCACCGCCGTATGGGCTGGACAGATATCCTTCTACAAATCTGTGATTAGTGGGGTTATCCAGCGTCTGGAAATATGGTGCAGACAGGAAGTGTCCTGCTCCTGCTTCCGCGCCCATTGCACGAATTTCAATTTCACCCGTGGTTAATGCAGCAATCGGCAGCTTGTCGGATTTAAATCCTTCCTGCAGGAATTGCTTGTGCATTGCAATATCGGAGTCACCTACCACTGTAGAGAAGATGAAGTCGGGTTTGGCCTGGCGTACTTTGTTAAAGACTGGTGTAAATTCAGAACTTCCAAGAGGTACGTAGTCTTCACCGACAATTTCACCGCCGGCACGTTCCAGCCAAACTTTGGCATTTTTATTCGACTCTTTCGGCCAGATGTAGTTTGAACCGATTAAGTAACATTTGGGTCCAAATTCTTTCGCCATGAAAGGAATTAAGTCAAAGGAGTGCTGATTTGCCAACGGGCCTGTGTTAATAATATTTTGCGTGCATTCACGTCCTTCATAGCACGTTGGATAGTAAAATAAGTGGTTGCGTGACATCACAATTGGTGCAACTGCGCGACGACTTGCAGAGGTATAACCACCAAATGTTGAAATAACGCGATCTTTCAGAATCAACTCACTAATCTTTTCTGAATACACTTTGATGTCGGATTTGGCATCGTAAACAATAGGCTCGATCTTTTTACCCGCGACACCTCCGGCTGCGTTGATTTCGTCAATTGCATAAAGTGCCACTTGGGTTGAGTCATTTTCAATAACCGCCAGATTACCCGTGGTTGACCAAAGTAATCCTACTTTAATGGTCTTATCGCCTTTACCAATCCAAGGTTTCGCTGCGGAGGCTTTGGGGATAAAGATAGACGGAAACCCAAAGGCCGCAGCAGTAGCGCCAACAGCGGAGCCTTTGAGAAGCTTTCTTCTCTTATTATCAATAGGCTTGTCTTTCA
>JANQOT010000193.1 GCA_028285655.1 Gammaproteobacteria bacterium | reverse complement strand
CGCCCTATTTTACGCCCCTCGCGTGTAATGGGCGCTTGCTTTGGTGCCTTGGGTACCTGCTCGCCCGCCGACTCGCCCGCCGACTCGCCCGCCGGTGCTGCGGCGGGATGCAAAACGTCATCGGCTTGTGCGTGTTGCATTTGCAGATTCTCTTCCGGGGTTTCCTGCCTGGCAGGGTCTAGCGGCGCGACGTCTTCAGCGGATCGAAACTGCACCTGACACAAGAATGAAACAGTCTCCTGTTTAATTTCTTCCAGCATCTGCTGAAACATTTCAAATGCTTCGCGCTTGTACTCCTGCTTCGGGTTTTTTTGCGCATAACTGCGCAAACCGATGCTTTGGCGCAGATAATCCATTGCCGCCAAATGTTCTTTCCATTTTGTATCCAGCACTTGCAACATGACGTCTTTTTCAAGTTTGTGCATCATTTCAGCACCGATCAATTGTTGCTTTTCTTCTAGAATATTTTTGATGGACGCATGTATGCGTTGCCGCAAGGTTTCTTCGTAAAGATTTTCATCACGATCCAGCCATTGCTGTATCGGTGCTTCCAGCCCAAATTCCTTTTGCAAAGCTTTGGTCAAACCGTCCACATCCCACTGTTCTTCCATGCTGTTGGGTATGATAAACATATCGATAACACTGTCCACGACATCGAAACTAATGGCATCAATGTTTTCGGAAATGTCGTCGCTACTCATCAAGTCGTTGCGTTGCTCGTAAATCACCTTGCGCTGATCGCTCGCAACATCGTCGTACTCGAGCAGATGCTTGCGAATATCGAAGTTATGCGACTCGACCTTGCGTTGTGCATTTTCAATCGCTTTGGTCACCCAGGGGTGCTCAATCGACTCACCTTCCTCCATCCCCAGTTTCTGCATTAAAGTTCGCACGCGATCCGACGCAAATATTCGCATCAGATTGTCTTCCAGAGAAAGATAAAAGCGACTGGACCCGGGGTCCCCCTGTCGTCCGGAGCGTCCGCGCAGCTGATTGTCTATACGGCGCGACTCGTGCCGTTCGGTGCCGATGATGTGCAATCCTCCTGCTTGCAACACGGTCTCGTGCTGTTGCTTCCAGTTCGATTTGAGCTCGTCTACCTGAGAAGTATCCGCTTCTTCGCCCAGTTCCGATATTTCCACTTCCACATTGCCGCCCAGTACGATGTCCGTACCTCGGCCGGCCATATTGGTGGCAATCGTCACAGTACTTGGGCGACCTGCCTGCGCAATGATCTGGGACTCGGATGCATGTTGTTTGGCGTTTAGTACTTGATGTTCGATCTCGGCCTGGGTTAATAACTTGGACAAATGCTCAGAGGCCTCGATCGAGGCAGTACCCACCAGTACCGGTTGACCTCGTTTTACGCAATCCACTACATCGTCGATTATTGCATTAAACTTTTCCTGCAAGGTCAGATAGACAAGGTCTCCGCGGTCATCGCGAACCATATCTTTGTGGGTCGGCACGACCACCACTTCCAAACCGTAAATCTGCTGAAACTCGAATGCTTCGGTATCCGCCGTACCTGTCATACCACTGAGTTTTTCGTATAAACGAAAATAATTCTGAAAAGTAATTGCCGCCAGCGTTTGATTTTCATTTTGAATTTTAACACCTTCTTTGGCTTCAATTGCCTGGTGCAACCCTTCCGACCAACGCCGACCAGGCATTGTGCGGCCGGTAAACTCATCGACAATTACGATTTCATTATTACGCACAATGTAATCGACATTTTTCTGAAATAACGCATGCGCGCGTAAAGATGCATTTATATGATGCAACAAACTGATATTGGCAACGTCATAGAGGGATTCCGTGGGTTCCAGCAAGTCTGCTTCGACTAATAATTCTTCAATATGTTGATGCCCGTCTTCGCTTAAGAACACTTGCTTGGATTTTTCCTCGACAAAAAAATCGCCCTCACCTTCTTCTGATTCCTGGCGAATTAAATTCGGCACTATTTTGTCTACTTTTAAATAGAGCTCGGAACTGTCGTTGGTCGGACCGGAGATAATCAGCGGTGTTCGCGCTTCATCAATTAAAATAGAGTCAACCTCATCCACTACTGCGAAGTACAGGTCGCGTTGCACACGCTGGTCAGCAGCAAATTTCATATTGTCCCGCAAGTAATCAAACCCGAATTCATTATTAGTGCCATAGGTGATATCGGCCGCATAGGCTTGTTGACGCTCCTGGTCCGACAAGCCCGCCACGATCACTCCTACCGTCATGCCCAGGAAATTATAAAGTTTGCCCATCCACTCCGCGTCACGACGTGCCAGATAGTCGTTCACGGTAACTACATGAACTCCGCGACCCATTAATGCATTTAGATATACGGGCAATGTCGCAACCAGCGTTTTACCCTCACCCGTACGCATCTCGGCAATATTTCCATTATGTAAAACCAGCCCTCCAACCAACTGAACGTCGAAATGTCGCATATTCAACACGCGACGGCCCGCTTCACGCACGACCGCGAAGACTTCGGGAATCAGGTCGTCCAGTTTTTCGCCTGCTTGCAAGCGCTGTTTAAATTGCTCGGTTTTTGCCGCCAGTTTCTCATCGCTTAACGCAGAAATTTCGTCTTCCAGTTGATTCGTGCGGGTCACGATTTTTTTGTAGCGCGACAGCACTCGCTGATTACGACTTCCAAAGACTTTTTTGGCTATTTTTCCAATCATTTTTTAAATGTGAGTAAATCCATTAATACACGTAGGGCTGGAAAGCGGGGAAATGCAGAAATTGCTCGCATCGATTTCGACCGATGTGATCCCTTATCAACGCGCACCAATAATAGACGCACCTACGCGTAAACTAAAGAGATTTGAGAAAATTAATCCGTCTGGAACTATACGGGATGATTACCGCGGCTGAGATGCCTGAATAAACTTCATGGGGTCGACGTGATTGCCATTTTTAAGTACTTCAAAATGCACATGCGGGCCGGTAGATCGGCCGGTGCTGCCCATCTTGGCGATCGTCTGGCCTTTTTTCACCGCCTCGCCGACAGACACTTCCATCTTGTCGTTGTGGCCATAGCGGGTGATATAACCATTACCATGATCAATTTCGACCAGATACCCGTACCCGGATCGGTTAGCGGCTTCGGTGACTACACCGCCGGCGACCGCGATTACATTTGAATAGTATTTACCGGCAAAATCGACACCGCGATGAAATTCCTGTTTCCCCGAAAACGGGTCGGCGCGCTTGCCGAAATAGGATGACACCCAACCTTTCTCCACTGGACGACCGGTAGGGTACACCTCGTGTCGCAAATTTCGATTGGTCAGCATGGTATCCAAGGTATGAAATTTATTTTCCCGGCCCTGTAACTCGTGTGCGATGGTGCTGAGTGTGTTTTCAAGGCTGGCGAGAATCTGTTGATTGGAAACTTTGTTGTCGTCTGAATTAGGTCCGCCAAAACCCGGTGCTTCGGTAAAATCAATTTGCAAATCGTCAAGCTCGGCCATGGTCATTAATTTGTTACCCAATGCGTCCAGACGATTAATATGCGCCTGGAAGAAAGCAATTTTTTGCGTTAGCGCTTCGAGATTGGCCTCGCTTTCCCGTTGCACCTCGGCCAGCAACATTTGCTGTTCGCGCACGTCTTGCTTCCATTGTGCGACTAGAGATTTGTGACCGAACGCAAGTCCCAGCCAGTAACCCGCACAAATCAACGTAGCGGTGATTCCAAACAGGAAGAAAATCCAGATAAAATGCTGGTACACAGTACGACAACGAATACTGTACAAACGACTCCCTGAACGTGGCGAAATTATTAAATTCATTGAATATTCGTAAGTTTTTTTATTGGGGCTAATATACCTTACTTATAATTATATCTTGCATCATTCCTAGTGGATATGCTTCCAACTTGATAAAGCTCACAATGCGACCGATACATACCCTGATCGATACCAAATTCCTGACGAAAGCACGGTATATCACAAATTTAACCAGCAGTGTACGCAGCCGATTGTCGCCGGAATTGCGCGATTTTTGCTGGGTTGTCGATATTATCGGCAACTGCCTGGTCGTCGTTACCGACCGGCCGGAACACGCCACTGTGCTGCGCTACCAGCAACATGAACTACTTAAACAAATAAACGAAGAATTTACTTCAAGTTTGTCGGTACCGGTGCGGCGCATCAAAATTAAAGTTGACTATCAATTAACCCAACTTGCTGCTCAATCAAGAAAATTGAATTCCAGACATCCTGAATCGCGCCAAACCGGAATAAAAAACTGTCACGCGATTCTGGAGCGGTTGAATAAACCGTAAGCGGCTACGCAGCAGAGGCGGTTTCGGCATATAAAATGGGCACTTCGCTGGACTGATCTTCAAATGTGATTTCTTCCCACGCAGTAGGGTCGTTGACCAGAGTTCGCAGCAACAAATTGTTCAATTCGTGGCCAGACTTATAGCCGTTGAACGATCCAATCAAGCTATGACCGAGTAAATACAGGTCGCCGATCGCATCCAGAATTTTGTGCTTGACGAATTCGTCCTCATAGCGCAGACCGTCTTCGTTAAGAATTTTTTGATCGTCAACTGCGATGGAATTATCCAGACTGCCCCCCAAGGCAAGATTGCGCGCGCGCAAATATTCAAAATCGCGTAAAAACCCAAAGGTGCGTGAACGGCTCACTTCTTTTACAAACGAGGTCGAAGAAAAATCGATTTCAGCCGACTGTGGTCCAGCCTGAAATACAGGATGGTCAAAATCAATGGTGAATGCCACTTTAAATCCGTCGTAGGGTTCAAATAGAGCCCAACGGTCTTCATCGCTGACTTTTACCGGTTTCGTAATACGAATAAACTTTTTGGCCGCTTCCTGATCCTGCAAACCGGCTGATTGGAGCAAAAACACGAAAGGTCCGGCGCTACCGTCCATTATCGGCACCTCAGGACCTGACAGCTCGATATAGAGGTTATCGATTCCCAAACCGGCAATGGCCGACAATAAGTGTTCGACCGTGGAAATGCGAATGTCGTCCTTCATTAATGTGGTCGACAATCGAGTATCACCGACATTTTCCGGACAGGCTCGAATTTCCGGCGCTTGCGGTATATCGGTTCGCTTGAACACAATGCCCGCATCAACGGCGGCCGGTCGTAGCGTTAAGTGGATTTTTTCTCCCGTGTGCAGCCCTACACCACTCGCACGAATAGTGTTTTTAAGGGTCCTTTGTTTAATCATATTCCTGTCTACTCGCGAGTTTTATAGGCCGCCAAGTCCACGGCGTTATTGAGAACCATTATCAGTTACTGACTGTAAATTTACCAGCCTCTATTATTAGGTACTTCGACTGCATTTCGGCCACTTAATTCCCTGTCCACTACCGCCGTTAATCTGCCTGACGGCGCAGAAAAGCCGGAATGTCCAGATACTCCTCGTCGTAATCGTCGTCCTGACGTGCTTCTTTGCCGCCCGCCTGCTGCTCTGACCGCAATACCGTGGGACGATCGAACTCCTTATAGGGTGCTTCGGTCTCGACATCCGGCGCTACCGGCTCGACCAGCTTCACGGTGGTAGGCGCTGCCGCCGCAGTTGGACGCACACCCAGACCGGTTGCCACCAGGGTAACCCGAATCTTATCTTCCATCGACTCATCGATCACCGTACCGACCACCACAGTAGCATCTTCAGAAGCCAAACCTTCGATATGCGATCCAACCTCGGCGATTTCGTTCATGCCCAGATTCGGGCCAGCGGTTACGTTGACCAAAATACCGCGCGCACCGGTAATATTTACGTCTTCCAGCAACGGACTTGAGATTGCCGCCTCAGCCGCTTCACGTGCGCGTTCTACACCCACGCCGACTCCCGAGCCCATCATCGCCATACCCATCTCCGACATAACGGTACGCACATCGGCAAAATCCACGTTAATCAATCCGGGACAAGTAATCAGTTCGGCAATCCCCTGTACCGCTCCCAGTAGCACGTCGTTGGCCGCACGAAATGCTTCCAGCAAGCTGGTATCTTTTCCAAGAACGGTCAATAACTTCTCGTTTGGAATCGTGATCAGCGAATCGACATGATTGGACAAGTCTTCGATTCCTCGATTGGCGATCTGCATGCGTTTGGTACCCTCGAAAGGAAACGGCTTGGTCACCACCGCGACCGTTAAAATACCCAATTCTTTTGCCACCTCGGCGACAATCGGTGCCGCACCTGTTCCGGTACCGCCACCCATACCGGCCGTAATAAACAGCATATCCGCGCCGGCGATGACATCATGGATACGATCCCGGTCTTCCAGTGCGGACTGTCTTCCCACTTCCGGATTGGCGCCTGCACCCAGCCCTTTGGTAATTTCTGTACCTAACTGCAGTGTGGTTTTGGCGTTGGTGCGCTGCAATGCCTGCGCATCGGTATTGGCACAGATAAAATCCACACCTTCGATTGAACCATTCACCATATGTTGCACGGCATTACCGCCTCCGCCGCCAACACCGACAACTTTAATTACTGCACTTTGTCCGTAAGCATCGACTAATTCAAACATCACGCTTCTCCTCTAGTTATCGGGAACTTCCCGAATGAAAGTTAAAAATTTCCTTGCAACCAATTTTTTACACGGCCAAATGTCGCCGACATTCCACCGTCACTAAATCGTTTACTTGTTTGTAGTTGTTCACTGCGCTGCCCAAACAGCAACAGACCGACTCCGGTCGCATGAATCGGATTGCGTACAACATCAATGAGACCGGCAACATATTGCGGCACACCCAGGCGTACCGGCATATGAAATACTTCTTCCGCCAATTCCACTACTCCTTCCATTTTTGCGCTGCCGCCGGTAAGTACCACTCCGGCCGCAATTAAATTTTCGTATCCACTCCTTCTTAATTCCGCCAGCACTAACGACATCAGCTCTTCGTAACGCGGTTCGACAACTTCCGCCAATGTCTGGCGCGCCAACCGCCGCGGTGGACGATCACCCACGCTGGGGACTTCGATTACTTCATCGGTACTGGTCAACTGCCTTAGTGCACAGGCGTATTTAATTTTTATTTCTTCTGCGTATTGCGTCGGCGTACGCATCGCGATCGCAATATCGTTCGTGACTTGATCACCCGCAATCGGTATGACTGCCGTATGCTTAATCGCACCTTCGGTAAACACTGCGATGTCGGTCGTACCTCCACCGATATCAACAATGCAGACACCCAGTTCTTTTTCATCGTCGGTAAGTACCGCATAGCTGGAAGCCAGTTGTTCCAGAATGATGTCGTCGGCATGCAAGCCGCAACGTTCGATACATTTGACAATGTTTTGCGCAGCAGAAACAGCGCCGGTAACCAAATGCACTTTTGCTTCCAGTCGCACACCGGACATACCTACCGGTTCCCGAATCCCTTCTTGCTGGTCGATGATGAATTCCTGCGGCAAGACATGCAGTACTTTTTGATCCGCCGGAATTGCCACTGCACGGGCCGCATCGATGACTCGATCGACGTCGGATTCAATCACCTCGCGATCCTTGATCGCGACAATGCCGTGTGAATTCATACTTCTGATATGGCTACCCGCAATACCTGCATATACAGAATGAATCTGGCAACCCGCCATTAATTCCGCTTCTTCAACTGCACGCTGAATGGATTGCACGGTTGATTCGATATTAACGACCACGCCTTTTTTAAGACCGCGAGATGCATGCGAGCCCAGACCGATGATTTCCAGTTCGTTGTCGTCATTCACTTCGCCCACAATGGCAACTACTTTGGACGTGCCGATATCCAAACCAACAATCATTCCCTGCTCTGCTTTTTTACTCATAAATCGCGGTTCTCATTTCAATTTGTTCAACTATTCCAACGCACTGCAAACCCGTTGCTGTGGCGTAAATCGATTTCTGCAATTGCGGCACGTTCGGTTTCAGTAAACTCGGAGAAAGACTGCAAACAGCGTTCGATCTGTTTGTCGGTTTGTTCTCTGCCGACATTGATGGAAATTCCGTTGACTAAAGTAATCACCTTGTCGTAGCGGGCATCTTCTTCTATGGATGCAATCGGTGAACCCAAACGCTTAAATCGATCGTTGTACTGGTCATACAAACGAGCCAAATACATTTCCCGCCCGGCAAGGCCACTCAATCTGGGCAACCCCTGATATTTTTCGAAGTTTTTCACCAAGAACGGCATCGCCTCATGATTTAAGAGCGATTGTCCGGTCCAGCGAAATCGCGGTGACTGCTCGATAATTGCGATGACTAACTTGCCCGGCCATTGTCGTTTGATACTGGCTTTATACACCCAGGGAATCTGCTCCAATTCATTTTCAAAATCACCCAGATTCACTGTAAAAAAACCCTCCCGCGCATAGTTTGTAGCCACCTCACGTATTTCCTGTTTCCCCACATTTTGCAAAGCTGTGCTAATGACTACCGCGTTGACAGGCACATCTTCTACACCACGCACTATGTAAATTGCGGCAATGCCCACGCTGGCAACCAATACTAACTTGAGTATCTCCCGCAGTTCGATCCGACTTACG
>JANQOT010000080.1 GCA_028285655.1 Gammaproteobacteria bacterium | reverse complement strand
CAATCGCCGGACCGAAATGCAAGCCGATTCTGATTTTTATATTAATACCATTGGGATCACTGAACTGTTCCAGTAATTCATTCAGCTTAAACGCGGTATTGATGGCGTAGTCCACTTCTTCGAAGTAGCACAATATTTCATCGCCGATAAACTTTATCACCGTACCTTTATGCCGCTTGATGGTTTCCGACATACGTATCAGCGAACGCGCAATGCTGTCCTGCGCCAAGGTATCGCCAAATTCCTGGTACAGCTTGGTACTGCCTGCAATATCGACAAACATTACCGCGCATTCTGAGTGTTTTCCCATCGACTCAATACTTTCGTTTCAGTGTCATTACCTGACCGTCATTGTTAATTTCAAACCGGTTTAAATACGACATTCCCAACAACGGATTGCTTGGTTCATTTCCTTCTAGCACCAGGCCATCAATCGATCGTAGCGTGATCCCCGCAATCGAGACTCGATCAATCGTGACTCGATAGCCACTTTCGGTGCCCGAAGCAGTGGAAATCCAGATCGGTTTTCCCGTCAGTCGATAGTTAATGCCCAACCTTTTTGCCTCCCGCGAACTGATGGCGATACTAGATGCACCGGTATCCACCAAAAAATTCACCGGGTAGCCGTTAATAGAACCGGTGGTACGAAACAAATTGTCCGGACCTCGGTACACATATATTTTTGTGTCCTGTGCCGAAGCCTGTCCCGGTTGCGAATGTACTAATCCTCCCAACGTCACTCGACGACGCTTGCCATCCACTTCAATAACTGCGCCTTTGGCGTCGGCTGCCACCAGGGTGACACCGTGTTCGGTGGTCTCGCCGACCGAAACCAAGAGTTGCTTCTTATCAATCAGCAACATGGCCTTATTTTCAAACAAAGCCACCACCTCTACATGAGGGGGTTTGGACGACCAGGAAGAGACCGGCCAGACCAGCGAAAAGACTATAACAAAACTGAAGAAAAATGGAAAAAATTTACTTAAAATAAGTAAGTTAGGATGTCTTCTTAAGGTATTGTGTGAATTGGCCTTTATCATTTGCCGCCTCAAAAGCGGTTTGTGGGTCGATAAGTTGCTCTCTGACCAAACTATGCAAGGCAGAATCCATGCTTTGCATGCCCACGTTTCCGCCGCTTTGAATTAAATTTTCCAGTTGCTCGGACTTCCCTTCCCGCAACACGTTCGATACAGCCGAAGTATTCACTAAAATTTCCACTGCCGCCACCCGGCTGTTGCCATCGGCGGTTTTCAGCAGCTGTTGAGAAATAATGGCACGCAGGGAGGTCGACAACATGGTACGAATATGTGGTTGTTTATTAACCGGAAACGTATTAATAACCCGGTCTACTGTTGCCGCCGCACTATTGGTATGCAATGTTGCCAATACAAGAATGCCGGTTTCGGCTGCGGTCACCGCCAGGCTCATGGTTTCCAGATCGCGTAATTCGCCCACCAGAATCACATCCGGATCTTCCCGCAACGCCGAGTGCAGCGCCTGCGAAAATGTTTTGGTGTGGTGATTCACTTCGCGTTGACTTACCAGACAACTTTTTCGCTGGTGCTCAAATTCCATAGGATCTTCAATCGTGAGAATATGACCTTTCTGGCTGGTGTTAATGACGTCCACCATAGACGCCAGCGTTGTCGATTTACCGGAACCGGTTTTGCCGGTCACCAAAATCAGCCCGGATTTTTGCCTACAAATAGAATCAATCACCGGTGGCATATTCAGTTTTTCCAACGGCACCACGTCGGTAGGAATAGATCGAAATATTCCACCAATACCGTTCAGGTGACGAAAGATATTGGCGCGAAAGCGTGCCTTGCCTTCAAGTTCATAGGCAAAGTCGGCCTGCTCGTCCGCTTCCAATACTTCCTTGGTGCGCATGGACATTATTTCTTTAAATGCTTCGTATACATCTTTGGCGCTTACCGGTTGATCGGTGATACTCATTAAGTCACCATGGATACGCATGCGCACTGGATCGCCGGATACCACATGCAGGTCAGACCCGCCGTCGGTGACTAATTTTTCCAGTAATTTATCCAGCTCAAGCATTTTTTGTCCCCGTCTTACTGTTTGGCAATTAAAGAAGAATCGGTCACGTACTTCTGGAATAATTTTTTATCCATAGAATGCAAGTAGGCATCATCGGCATCAACTTCTTTGGCCATTAATGCATCCATTAGCGCCTGATCTTTTAGCTGCATGCCGACCGTACTTCCGGTTTGAATCTGGTTTGGAATCTGAAAAGTTTTGTCTGACATAATCAGATTGGAAACTGCATTATTCATAATTAAAATTTCGACGATCGCCTTACGAGATTTTCCATTTGCCGAGCGCACCAGATCCTGGGTCACGACAGCGTGCAAGTGTTGCGCTAAGAATATTTTTCCTTGCTCTCTCTGATCCGCAGGTAATGCATCGAGAATACGATCAATCGACTTTGTTGCAGATGTAGTATGCAACGTTCCAAATACCAAGTGTCCGGTCTCTGCCGCCAACATTGCCATGGCTATGGTTTCGGAATCACGCATCTCGCCGACCAGCACAATATCCGGATCTTCACGTAGTGCTGCGCGTAATCCGTCCTGGAACGAATTCAGGTGAGTGCCCACTTCGCGTTGAATCACTTGCGACTGTAACGACGGATGAATAAATTCAATCGCATCTTCCAGCGTAATGATATTTTCTTTTCGCGTATTATTTATATGATGAATCAGCGAAGCTAACGTTGTGGATTTACCGGTACCAGTCGCTCCGGTTACTAGCACCATGCCTTGCCGAAAATCGGCAAATGATTTAATCACGCGTGGCAGGTTTAATGATTCAAATGTCGGAACCTCAGTGGGAATATATCGCAGTACTGCACCGATGCCTGACGCTTTTTTAAATAAATTTACCCGATAGCGTCCAGTCCCTTCGGACATATAGGAAAAATCAAGATCTTCACCGGCTTTAAAACGCTCTTTTTGGTTTTTTGAAATAATTTCGTACAGATAGCTTTCCAATTCGGTATCACCAAGTTCACGAAACTTGATTGGTAACAAATCGCCGTGCATGCGAAACATCGGTGGGACACCGACGGCAAAGTGAATATCTGAAACGTTTTGTTCGCGGCCCAATTTTAAAAATGCATCAATACGTGCCATCGCTGCAATTCCCTTAGTTCACAAACTGTTTGAGGCTTTGTTTGAGTTAGGACATGGTTTGTATGCGTTCTTCCGGTTTTACTTTCATACAATTCACAACCAGATCACTTAACTCCTGGGGAAGCGCTTCATTTTTCTCAATCGGCGGTGCCGCACTCCCCTGCACATGCTGGTACATAATCGACATGCTGTCACTGCCGCTATATGGCGGTCGTCCGGTTACCATCTCATACATAATCGCCCCCAGACTATAGATATCGGTTTTTTCATCGATTTCCTTACCCAAAACCTGCTCAGGTGACATGTATGTCGGTGTTCCAACCAACAATCCAGTTTTGGTCAGCTTGGTATCTGAACTTTGGCTGGCGGCGGCAATTCCGAAATCCACGATTTTGAGTTCGTCGGCATCGTTGATCATGATGTTATTGGGTTTAAGGTCACGATGAATGACGCTGGCTGCGTGCGCACTTTCCATACCGCAGGTAATGTCGTAGGCAATTTTGGCAGCGCGTT
>JANQOT010000178.1 GCA_028285655.1 Gammaproteobacteria bacterium | reverse complement strand
TTGGCCAGTTCAATAAAATCTCCGCCGGCACGTAGCGCTTCGATAACGGCTTTTGCTTCGTCTTCTGTTTTCAGCAAAATATGACGGGCTTTAAATTCGCGTGCATCCTGGCTGCTTAACTGTTTGTCGTACTCTGCCTGCAACTGTTCGTCGCTGAATTCCATGGAACTGAATTTTTCCCGCATTAACATTCGCGCGAGGGTTTCCGATTCCAGTAGTCTAAGTTGATAGCGAACTTCGTCGCGTTCGGCGATACCCGCTTTTTCGGCTTCTTGCCGCAGTAGTTCAGTAGCAACAATTTCTTCCACCAGTTGGCTGTCTTCAACTTCAGGGTTGCCCTTAAGCTGTTTGAAGTGAGCTACGTCGCTTTTACTGATTACTGCACCGTTGACCGTTGCCGCGATTTGGTCTTTTGGAACATCAGAAGACGTGGCTTGCGTGTCTTCGTTGCAACCAAACACAGCAAGTAAAATGGCGGGAATGAGTGCCAATGTAGTTAAGCGTTGCATTGATTTTTCCTTTGGTTAAGGATTAATTGGTATTGGTTTAGGGTAGAACTTTCTTAAATGGTTTCACTATTACCTGTTTATATACACCTGCCGCGATATACGGGTCTGCATCGGCCCATCGTTGAGCGTCTTCCAGCGAATCGAATTCTGCAATTATCAAGCTGCCGGTAAACCCTGCATCGCCCGGATCTTCGCAATCAATCGCCGGATGAGGGCCGGCGACCAGCAATTTGCCGTTGTTTTTTAAATCTTTCAAGCGTTCCACATGGGCGGGTCTTGCCTGCATGCGTTTTTCTAGACTGTTCGGAACATCTTCACTGATAATGGCATAAAACATAATGTAATTACTCTTCTGATTTAACAATAATATATCTGCTGAGCAGCATCATTTGCATGATAAGAAATAAAATAGTCAGGCCTAGTACGCCAAATAATTTAAATCCAACCCAAAATTCTTCGCTGAAGTTATATGCGATATATAAATTTAAAACAGCAATTACGACAAAAAACAGAATCCAGGCTGTATTGAGTTTATTCCATATCGTTTTCGGCGCATTGATTGCGCTACCCAGAAATCGTTCCACCAATGGTTTTTTACCAATGAATGTGCTGGCGAAAAAAATCAGTGCAAATCCGAGATTTACTACTGTCGGTTTCCATTTAATAAATGCTGGGTCCCGAATTAGCAGTGTGGCGCCGCCAAAAACTAGAAATGCCATGAATGCAAAAAATTTATTTTTATTTAATTCCCGGTGCTGAAGTGCGTGTGCAATAACGACCAGGGCGGACGAAACAATTCCGACTAAAGTCGCGAAATAAATTGCATCAGACGATTGCCCCGGCGTAAATGTATAAGGAACCCAGTGGTTGATACTTTCGACGAAAGATGCGGGAACGAACTTGTACAGAACATATGCTGCCGCAAATAAAATTACAGAAAATAATTCAACAAATACTTTCATCCTGAAGCCTTGCGGGGTGGTTCACTAGTAGGGGTCAAATATAAGAAATTGCGCAGCAAAGCGTGTATTGTAGCTTATTTGTTCAGCCACACATAACGGCCCGAATATTGTGTCATGAGTCAGTATTTTTCTATCCACCCGGTAAATCCGCAAATTCGATTGATCAAGCGTGCGGTCGAGCTTATTCGTCAGGGCGGGCTGATCATTTACCCCACCGACTCCTGCTATGCCTTGGGTTGTCACATCGGCGACAAACAAGCGCTAGATCGAATACGACGTATTCGGCAAGTGGACGACAAACACAATTTTACTCTGGTCTGCCGTGACTTATCGGAACTGGGCAATTATTCCATTGTGGATAACACCACGTTCCGTCTGCTGCGAAATTACACGCCTGGTCCGTTTACCTTTATTTTACGTGCGACGCGCGAAGTGCCGCGTAGAATGCAGGTACCAAAACGCAAAACCATCGGTTTAAGGATTCCCGATCATCCTGTTGCTCTGGCACTGCTGGAGCAGCTTAACGAACCTTTAATGAGTAGCACGCTCATTTTGCCCGGCGATGATTTGCCTATGACCGACCCGGTGGAGATGCGCGAGCGCCTCGAGCACCAGGTCGATCTGATCATTGACGGAGGATATTGCGGTCACGAAGCCACCACCGTTGTGGACATGGTCGACGGAGCCTACCGAGTGTTGCGCCAGGGGAAGGGCGAGTTTGCACAAGACTGACGCTGATAGCGCTACTCGGACCAAGCCCGTATAATTGCCTTACCAATGGAACTGATTCTAAAGATCGCACTTTTTGCGCCGCCGGTGTTACTGGCTATTACACTTCACGAGGTTGCACACGGATGGGCAGCGCGCTCGCTTGGCGATCCTACCGCAGCGCAACTGGGGCGCTTGACCTTAAACCCAATCAAACACATTGACCCGGTAGGAACCATACTGATTCCAGCCATTTTATTTATTTTGCCCGGCAATTTTTTGTTTGGCTGGGCAAAGCCCGTGCCGGTTAATATGAGTTTGTTGGGCAGTCCCAAGCGCGATATGGCGCTGGTCGCTGTGGCCGGTCCGGCGTCCAATTTTGCGATGGCCGTATTTTGGGCGATCGTAGTGAAGTGGGGATATTCAATGGATGCAGGCTTGTTGCGCGATATATGCATCGGCATGGGAACGGTGGGTATTCTAATAAACTTAGTACTAATGGTGCTGAATATGATTCCGGTACCACCGCTGGACGGCGGACGTGTGCTGGCCGGAGTGTTACCCGACGATATGAGCGAAGCGCTGGGAAGGCTGGAACCCTATGGCTTGTTTATTATTTTTGGCTTGCTTGCAACGGGATTGTTAAGTCAAATTATCAGCGGACCGATGGAGTTTTTTGTAGCGTTAATTCAACAAATCGTTAATTTAAACTAGCAAACGTGCCAACTACCTCAGCTCAAAACCAACGCGTATTGTCCGGCATGCGGCCGACCGGAAAACTGCATCTGGGTCATTATCACGGCGTATTGAAAAACTGGATTGCCTTGCAGCATACGCACGAATGTTATTTCTTCGTGGCCGATTGGCATGCGCTAACGACGGAGTACGATCATAGTGAGCTGATTGCCGACCATGTAAACGATATGGTGATCGACTGGCTGGCAGCGGGCGTTAGTCCCGGGACTTCCACCTTGTTTATCCAGTCGCGGGTTCCCGAACATGCGGAGTTGCATTTGTTGCTGTCGATGACCACGCCGTTGGGCTGGTTGGAGCGGGTTCCCAGTTATAAAGACCAACAGGAAAAACTGAAAGAAAAGGACCTGGCGACCTACGGATTTCTGGGTTATCCCTTGTTACAGGCAGCCGATATTCTGGTGTATAAAGCGGGCAATGTGCCGGTAGGGGAAGACCAGGTTGCGCATGTCGAACTCACGCGAGAAATTGCGCGTCGCTTTAACCATATTTATGGCAAAGAACCCGGCTTTGAGGAAAAAGCTGAACAGGCCATTAAAAAAATGGGCAAAAAGAATGCGAAACTTTATAAAAAATTGCGCAAGGAATTTTTGGAAAAGGGCGATATGGAGTCTTTGGAGGTGGCGCATGCCCTGCTGGACTCGCAACAAAATATATCCCTGGGCGATCGTGAACGGTTGTTTGGGTATCTGGAAGGCGGAGGAAAAATTATTTTGCCCGAACCTGCTGCCTTATTAACCGAGGCACCCAAAATGCCAGGACTGGACGGGCAAAAAATGTCCAAGTCGTACGGCAATACCATCGCGCTACGCGAAGATCCGGCCGAAATCGAGAAAAAATTACGTACCATGCCTACCGATCCGGCGCGTGTGCGACGTTCCGATCCGGGCGATCCGACAAAGTGCCCGGTATGGGATTTACATCAAGTATACTCTGAACCGAAAATTCAGGATTGGGTCAAACAAGGGTGCGTCAGCGCCGAAATCGGCTGTCTGGAATGTAAACAACCGGTGATTGATGCAGTACAGCAGGAACTGAAGCCGATTCAGGAACGTGCACGCGAGTACGAGCAGGATCTGGCGACTGTGCAAAGTATAATTAATGACGGTTGCGAGCAGGCACGCGACATTGCACGTGATACACTAGAGGATGTACGTAAAGCCATGGGTCTTGTTTATCGTTGAATGAAAGCGGTTAACAGCAAAATGAACCAAGCGATAAGTGTGACGGTACACTAACAGATGGAAGATCAGACCAAACCTACTTCTGCCGAAACCGTTCAGGCGCAGCAAAATGAAATGCCGTTTGCAATGGTGCATGGCGAGCCTGTTACGGTTCCCCCGCAAGATTTATATATTCCACCCGATGCACTGGAAGTCTTTCTGGACGCCTTTGAGGGGCCACTGGATTTATTGTTGTATTTAATCAAGCGGCAAAATCTGGATATTCTGGCGTTGCCGATTGCCAAAATTACCGAACAGTACATGGAATACATTGCATTGATGAAAGAACTGCGTCTGGAGTTAGCGGCTGAGTACCTGGTAATGGCGGCAATGCTGGCGGAAATCAAGTCGCGAATGCTGCTGCCAAGACCGGTGGAAGAAACCGAGGAAGATGATCCGCGCGCCGAGTTAATTCGACGCTTGCAGGAATACGAACGTTTCAAAAAAGCGGCCGAAGATATCAATACATTGCCGCGTATGGAGCGTGACATGCAGGAGATCTCGGTGCTGCAAACCGAAGTAGTGCAAGAAAAAACATTGCCGCAAGTAGAGATGAAAGATTTAATCCATGCGTTACAGCACGTGTTACGTCGTGCGGAAATGTATGCTACCCATGCCATTCAGCGCGAACCATTGTCGGTGCGCGAGCGTATGACGCATATTTTAAATAGCTTGGCGGTAGACGATTTTGTTGAATTTTCGGGATTATTCAGTAAAGACGAAGGCCGTAGCGGCGTAATCGTTACATTTATTGCGATCCTCGAACTGCTAAAAGAGCAGGTGATCGAGATCGTGCAGTCGGAAATTTATGCACCAATTTATGTAAAACCTGCCGGGCAAAGTACTGTAGGAGGAGAAAGTACCGATGAAGCCTAAACAGTTAAAAAACATTATCGAAGCCGCGTTGCTGGCGGCAGATCATGCGCTAACTCTGGACCAGCTGCTGCGTTTATTTGAAGATGAAAAGCAACCGCCCGCTCGCGACGCAATAAAGAAAGTTTTGGCCCAGTTGCAGGAAGAGTGCGAAGATCGTGGCTACGAGTTAAAAAAAGTAGCCAGCGGGTACCGTTACCAGACGCGTGTCGATGTGCAACCCTGGGTATCCAAACTGCGTTCTGAACGACCACCTCGATATTCGCGTGCATTCATGGAAACACTGGCGCTGGTAATTTATCGGCAGCCTATTACGCGTGCGGAAATTGAGGATGTGCGCGGCGTATCTGTCAGCAGCAGTATATTCAAGGTATTGCTGGAGCGTGAATGGGTAAAAATCGTAGGGCATAAAGAAGTGCCGGGCCGGCCGGCCATGTACGGTACTACCCGCAAGCTGCTGGATTATTTTAATCTTAAATCGTTAAATGAGTTGCCATCGCTGGCGGAAATAAAAGACCTTGACGCGGTACATCCGGAACTGGATTTGTTGCCGCAGGAAGAGCCAAAAGCACCGGTGCAACTGGAAGTCATAGAAGGCGGGGCTGCCGAGACTCGCCATTAAACAAATCCGGCTGCAGGCGATTTATTAACTTAATTTCTCAATTTTAGTTATGGCCGAGCGTCTGCATAAAGCATTGGCGCGTATGGGGCTCGGATCTCGGCGCGAAATTGAAGCATGGATAAAACAGGGCTTGGTCACAATCGATGGCAAGCCGGCTGTGATTGGTCAATCGACCGAAGGCATCACCAGCGTTGAAGTCAAGGGCAAACGCGTTCGTTTACAGGACACAGTCAGTACCCAGGTTTTGCAGTATCACAAACCCGACGACGAAATATGCTCGCGCAAAGATCCGCAGGGCCGCAAAACAGTGTACCAAAATTTGCCGGCTTTACCGGTCGGACGATGGATCGCGATCGGACGTCTGGATTTAACCACCTCGGGAATTTTATTGTTTACTACCGACGGTGAGCTGGCGAACACGCTTATGCATCCCAGCGCAGAAGTCGACCGTGAATATATGGTGCGTGTGCATGGTCGCGTTTCCCCGGAAATCATTCATCGCTTACTGCAAGGAGTACGCCTCGAGGACGGTTTGGCCCACTTTACCGATATACAACAACGGCCGAGTCGGGGTAGTAATCAATGGTTGCAAGTTGTGTTACAGGAAGGCCGCAACCGGGAAGTAAAGCGATTGATTGAATCTCAGCATTTACAGGTTACTCGCCTGATCCGAATTCGTTTTGGTCCTGTTGTGTTAGACGAGTCATTGGGCAAAGGCATGCACCGCATGTTGACACAAAAAGAAATCAAACAACTGCAGGCATTGGTGCGACAGGCCAAAGCGCGTGAATCAGCAAAAGCCAAGCATTAAACAAATATATCTTAGGCTGCGTCGGCAACAGGGTGAGCAAGGCTGGTGGCCGGCAGATAGTCATTTCGAAATTATCGTGGGCGCGGTGCTGACGCAAAACACTGCCTGGACCAATGTCGAAAAAGCGATTCAGTCTCTTAAACAGCAAAATCTTATGACGCCGCAGGCGATGATAGCCTGTAGTCGGCCGGAGCTGGCAAAACATATTCGTTCATCGGGAACTTTTAATATAAAAGCAAAGCGTTTGCACGCGATCAGTCGATGGTATTTTTCGCATGGCGAGTTTTCGGAAATTTCAAATTGGCCGACTGCAAAGCTGCGTCGATCATTGCTGGCAGTCCACGGCGTGGGTGCCGAAACCGCAGATGCAATAATATTGTATGTGTTTAAACGTCCCGTATTCGTAGTGGACGCGTATACAAAAAGACTATTCAGTCGTTTAGGGTTTGTGGACGAAGACTGTAGTTATGAAAGCCTGCGCGGATTTTTTGAAAGCAATCTAGAATCTGACGCCGCGCTATTCGGCGAATATCATGCGCATATCGTCGAGCACGCGAAACACGTTTGCAAAGTACGGCCGTATTGCGAGCGATGTAGTTTGAGCGAATACTGCGATTTTAGTAAGTAGGAAAGCCTGGTTGCTCAAGTATTAGTGGCTACTACTATTCTAAAATATGGTTTGCTTAAATTTATGCTTTGGCAATTTTGCGAATAATAGTACTGTATAATCCTGATGAACTGACGTTGTCGGTGTGCTGCTTTGTTACGAGTATTTTTAAAATCGACTGCTTTTACCATAATCGCGTTTTTATGGCTGGTATTGTGCGGGCGGTTGCTGGGCCCCGGCGGCATAGTGGCCGGTCTGGCTACCATATTTATGGTATCTGTTTTAGTACTGGCAAAATGCTTTGTTCGAAAAATCGAGAAAGTTGAGGGCGGATTGCCAAAATCCATGCAAAAGAACGATGAGTGAGAGGTAATTTCAAATGTTACAGTTGCGCTTAGTCCTGGGTAAGTTAATAGGCTTTGTGTCGGGAGCTATTGCAACACTCATGTGGAATCAACTGATGTGGTTCGGTGGTACCGAGTCGTCGCAACTGTTCTCAAATTTTACCATAGCGACCTGGACGCAGCCGTTGCCGGTATTTGTAGTGGCGATGATTATGATGTTGTTATCGATTGCGGTAGTCATAGCATCATTCCGCGAACATCACCGTGCGCTTGTAATTCTATTTATCATTTCATTTTTCCCCATCGGGATATCATTGTTTGGCGCCGATCACTGGATTAAATGGATCGGTTACGTGAACGTGGGTTTTTTAATTGCAGGATTACTAATGTGGCGAACGGTGGGATCGAAGCAGGCGATTTCGTGAGATTTATTCGGTTTCAAGATGACACCAAAACGGCGGATCGTCCTGGTCGCATTCGTCGCTACTTGACAGCGTTCCATTCGTATTTAGCGCTTTTGAAAATAACAACAGTACCAAGCAGAGAAGCACTATAATCAAGGCGCTGTAAAGTATTTTATTATTAGTAGGATTGCGCAACTCAATCATGCCGGTGACTACTAATAACACCACCAGCCCGATCGCGGCTGCTATTACAATTAGCCCCAAAATCAAAGTATCAATCATAGTCTGGCGACAGTTGTTGAATACATTTAATGCTTTGATATTTTAATTGGAATTAGCAGGGAAAGGTAGTTTTAGTTTTGGATAAGCTAGTTACACGGTGCAATTCGATGGATCAAGCCGGTTATTCCACGACTATCTGGTCCTAAAAAGTAAATAAAAGGGGCGGTCACCGACTCTGGTGAGGGAAATTCTTTGGGATTTATTCCGGGGTAATTATGCGTGCGTAAATCCGTTCTTACTTTGCCTGGGTGAACACCGTTTACGCGTATTTTCTGATCCCCGTCAAGTTCGTCAGCAAGTATTTTAAGTAAACTGGTTTGTCCACATTTGCCTACGCCGTACGCTCCCCAGTAGGCTTTATTGGTTTCATCGATTGTGAACAATATAGCCGGGTCGATGCTGTTTTTTAATAATGGAATACAGACGCGTGAAAGCAGAAACGGCGCATGCACATGCAATGTAATTAATCGTGACCAGGTGGAAAGGTCGATTTGTTGCAGCGGAGTCAATCCGCCGACCCGGCCGGCATTATGTAACAGGCCGTCCAGGCGCCCGTATTCTTTGCCGACGGAGTCCGCAATGATTTGGTAATCGTCTGCACCGGCGTTTTCCAGATCAATATTGAGAATCGCAGGTTGTGCGACTTGCATATTGATAATTTCATCATAAGTATTTTCCAGGCGTTTCAAGTCTTTGGCGATCAGAAGTACCGTTGCACCAAGTCGTGCACATTCGATTGCAACTGCTTTGCCGATTCCACGACTGGCCCCGGTGATTAATATAACGCGGTCATCAAGCAGTCGATCCGCTGCTTTATATTGATTTATATCCATAACTGGTTATTTTTGTTTTAGTCGGTCCTGAGCAGAAACATCACGTGCTTTTTTTTCGATTTCATCAATATTAGGAATTTCGTCTTTGGCATGTACGCCCAGTTCGGTAAATTTGCGCGCACCGGGTAATACCTGGCGCTCCAGTGAGCCAATAGCCTTGTTAAAGTTTGCTACACTATCGTCCAGATTCTTGCCCACTTTTTGTAAGTGCGTGCAGAATGAGTTTAATCGCTTGTACAGATCCTGTGCCAAATCACGTATTTGTTCGGCATTTTTTGACATTGCGGCTTGCTGCCAGCCATATGCAACCGAGCGCAATAGTGCAACCAGGGTAGTGGGTGTTGCCAGAATTACGCGATTGGCAAAAGCGTCTTCCAGCAATTGGTTGTCGTAATCCAGTGCACTTGTTAAGAATTGTTCGCCTGGAATAAAAAGAATAACGAAATCTGGGGATTGCGTGAATTGAGACCAGTAGGCTTTACTGGCTAATTCTTTCATGCGGTCGCGTACTTTGCGCGCATGATTGCGTAAATGCGCTTCCCGTTGTTCCGGATCATCCGCCTGTACAGCATTCAAATAAGCATCCAGTGGTGTTTTGGCGTCGACGATTAATTCGCGTTGTTCCGGCATACGCACAATCATATCCGGACGGATGTTTTTGCCGTCATCCACTGTTCGGTGACTTTGTTCTTCGAAATCGCAGTGATTTACCATGCCGGCCAGTTCGGCCAGTCGCTTGAGGGTGAGTTCGCCCCATTGCCCGCGGACTTCCGGCCGACGTAATGCCCGTACCAGTTGTTCAGTCTCGGACTGCAGACCGTGTTGAGCTTCGGTGACCAGTTTCAGCTGCGTGGTAATTGTGCCGTACGCTTGTTTGCGCTCTTTCTCGATTTCGGCTATCTGCTTTTCGGTTTTTTGTAATGCTTCTGTAACCGGCTTGATTAATGTTTCGATGGATTTTTCTTTTGCCGACAAAGTCGCTTCGGCGCGAGTATGAAAGATACCCAGTTTTTGCTGCGCTAGTTGTAAAAAAGATTCGTTGTTCGCATCCAGTGCATGTTTGGACAAGGCGCTAAAACTTTCTACTAACTGGTTGCGTGCTTCCTGTAATGCTTCAATTTTTTGTTTGTGCTGGGCTTGTTCGACTTTTAGTTCGGTTGCTAGTTTATTAATTGTGTCCTGCAGTGATTTTGTCTGCCGGTCAAATCGCACACGAGCAATCAAATAAGTTACAAGAATTCCCAGCAGTGCAGCAATCGCCAGTGCAACGCCGAGTTGCCAGCTAAGTTCAAGTTCCCACGTTATGGATGTGTTTTGCAAGTTGAATATATTGGGTTAGTTCTTTGGGTGAAGCGATTGTAAAGTCCGCGCCCCACCGGTCGACTTCCGCGCCGGGTTGGATATAGCCGTATCGCGCCACACAAGTATACATGCCTGCGGCATTACCCGCATGGATGTCCCGCGGATCATCGCCGATATATATGCTGTGAGCCGGTGAAGCACCGATTAATTCGCAGGCATGCAGCAAAGGTTCCGGTTCGGGTTTACGCTGCGGCAGCGTGTCGCCACTGACCACGCAGGCGGCGCGATGGGTAAGGTCCAGTACGTCCAACAACGGGTCGGTTAGCCAGGCGGGTTTATTAGTAATGATGCCCCAGGGAATTTTTTGTGCTTCGATGTGTTTCAGTAATTCTTCCGTTTCCGCAAATAGAGCAGTGTCTACGCAAATGGAATCTGCATAATAGCGTAATAATTCTTGCCGTAATGGCTCAAATTCTGAGTCTTGCGTGACCTCAGGAAACCCGATCCGAGTCAATGCCGCACTGCCTTGCGAAACATGATTACGGACTTGCTCAAATGGTAACGGGTTGCGGTTATTTGCTGTCAAAAGTGCATTTAATGCATTGACTAAATCTGGTGCGGTGTCGAGTAAAGTGCCGTCCAGATCAAAAAAAACGGCATGGATTGGGACAGTGCTGGATTTTGGGTCGTTCAATTTCAGCTTTTCTTGCAGTGAACCAGATAATTGACGCTGACGTCTCGGCCTAGCCAGTATTTTCCGGTCAAGGGATTATAGCTCATGCCGGTAATATCCTGGGTTGAGAGCTTGTGGTCGCGTATCCATCGGTCCAATTCCGATGGACGAATTAACTTTTTGTAATCGTGAGTGCCCTTGGGTAGTAAATTAAGAACATACTCGGCGCCAATAATGGCAAACAAATAGGCCTTCGGATTGCGATTAATCGTTGAGAAAAATACATCACCTCCCGGCTTAACCAGTTTTGCGCAGGCACCGACGATACTGTCGGGTTGCGGCACGTGCTCCAGCATTTCCAGGCAAGTCACGATATCGTAACTGCCGGCTTCTCTGTCTGCGATTTCTTCGGCGGAAACTAGTTCGTAGTCGATCTCGACTTGATTTTCCTTGGCGTGTAGTTGTGCAACCGATAATGGCGCTTTGCCCAGATCGATTCCTTTTACGCTTGCGCCTTTTTGCGCCATGCTTTCGCTGAGTATGCCTCCGCCGCAGCCGATATCCAGAACTTTTTTACCGTTCAGATGAGCATTTCGGTCGATGTAATCCAGTCGTAAGGGATTAATGTCATGTAGCGGTTTGAATTCACTATCACAGTCCCACCAGCGATAAGCGAGTTCTTCAAATTTTGCAAGTTCTTCTGCGTCGAAATTGTTCATGCCCGTGCTTGAAATAATGTTGGATTTGATTGGCTTAACCACATTCGTAATATTACCCGTGATTACTGCTGATGTTTTCTTTCCAGCGCTTTGCTTTGGTGATAATTTCGTCTTCGCTGACGGAAGTGAGCGAACGATCTCGCAGTAACTGACGTCCCGCAACGAATACGTCGGTAACCCGGCTTCGATCGGTGCTATAGGCCAAATGACCAAACAAGTCATACATGGGTTGAGATTCGACGCTGTCGCAGCGAACGGCGATTACATCGGCTGATTTATTTACTTGCAATGACCCGGTTTCGTCGGCAATGCCCAATGCCTGCGCTGCATCTATTGTTGCTGCGCGTATGGACTGCTGAGCCGTAAATGCAGTGGCGTCCCGGCTTACTCCTTTCGCCAGCAGCGCCGCAATTTTTAGTTCGGCAAACATATTCAGGTCGTCGTTACTGGCGCAACTATCGGTACCTATAATTACACGGGTGTTATGCTGCTTCAATTCCTGCACAGGACAAAACCCGCTTGCCAGTTTTAAATTAGACTGCGGACAATGCACTACGGTAACGCCGGCCTCCGCTACTCGCTCTATTTCTTCCGGCAGCAGCTGTGTCATATGCACCGCGAGCAAATCGGGGCTTACAATGCCTAAGTCGTCCAGCCGTGCCAGCGGTCTTTTGTTGTGTTCTTTAATACTGGTTTCGATTTCGTCGCGGGTTTCGTGCACATGCATATGAATTGCAGTATCCAGTTCATTCGCATAACTATTTAATTTAGCGAAAGTGGCATCCGAGACGGTATACGGTGCATGCGGTGCAAATACATTGCTAATCAATGGGTCGGATTTGTAGCGGTCGTACAAAGCCAATCCCTTAGAGAGGTATTCGTCCGGCGAGGAAGCATACATGGTTGGAAATTCCAGTACGATCATGCCGATAACAGCTCGCATGCCGATGGCCGACGCCACTCTGGCGGTGACTTCGGGGTAAAAATACATATCGCTGAAACAGGTAATCCCGCCGCGTAACATCTCTGCGATTGCAAGTTCGCTGCCATCCTGTACAAACTGTTCATTTACCCATTGTTGTTCAATAGGCCAGATATGCTCCTGTAGCCATTGCATCAACGGCATGTCGCTGGCCACTCCACGTAACAGTGCCATGGCGGCGTGCGTATGCGCGTTTATCAGCCCCGGCATTAGGATATGATGTTCATACTCAAAATGTGATTGAGGCGTATATAATTGAGCTGCTTGTTTCGCTGGGCAAATGTCCACAATGCGACCGTTATTTATTGCGATCGAATGATCTTGCAATACCGTGTTTTCCGGTTCTACCGGAACAATGGTTTTTGCTGTCAGCAGGGTGTGAATATTTTGCATGGGCGGTAACTTACCTTACTAACCAAATATGAACAAATCTTTACCCGATCGCGCAATTGAGTGGCGTGAGCAGAATTTAATTTTATTGGATCAGCGCAAGTTGCCGTCGTCGGTGAGCTTTTTGCAGGTCGACTCGGTTGTCAAAGTATTTGCAGCGATTAAAGACATGGTGGTCAGGGGTGCGCCGGCCATCGGAATTACTGCTGCTTACGGTGTCGTGTTGTCCGCTTTAGCGCATCGGAATCTGTCGTACGCCGAAGCCTGTGCGTGTATTGATGACGATATTGCGCATTTGACCACCGCCAGACCGACTGCGGTGAATTTAATCTGGGCATTACGGCGCATGCGCGCTTGCTTGCAGGCGCATTCGCAGGATTGGGTGACCGCTCTGGAAAGCGAAGCGGTTGCAATTCACCAGGAGGACATCGCCGCCAATAAAATTATGGGTCGCCTGGGTGCCAACTATTTGAGTCAGCAAAGCAGCGTTATGACGCACTGCAATGCCGGCGCACTGGCGACCGGCGGGTATGGAACTGCGCTGGGAGTAATACGTGCGGCGTTTGCAGAGCAGAAATTGCGACAGGTTTTTGCATGCGAGACGCGACCATGGTTGCAAGGTTCGCGGTTAACCGCATGGGAGCTAAGCGAAGAACAAATTCCCGTGCAGTTGATTTGCGATTCCGCTGCAGCGACGGCGTTGCGGCAGCAGGATATCGAATGGGTAATTGTCGGCGCCGATCGAGTTGCAGCCAACGGCGATGTTGCAAATAAAATCGGAACCTGCGGTCTGGCCATTCTGGCGCGTCATCTGGGAAAAAAATTTATGGTGGTTGCGCCCAGTAGCACGGTCGATCTGACGACATCCAGCGGTGCGGAAATTGAAGTCGAGGAGCGCGCCGGGAGTGAGGTCACACACATTGCACACGAAGCGGTGGCGGCGGAAAAAGTGCCGGCGTGGAACCCCGTATTTGATATTACGCCGGCAGAATTAATTGACGTTTTTGTGACCGAAAAAGGCGTGGTGGAACAGCCAAATCGGGGAAAAATTGAGCAATTAATGAGCAAGCAATAATTCATCGAAAAAATAGCCGAATTAAAGGCGAAAATTGGGCTGATTCTTATAAGACCGCCTTATTTCGCGTAATTCCTTATTTTATCCTGCCCCTCTATAGGGTAAAGGTATGATACAATTCGCTGCTTGAACAGAAAAGGTTTCCCCTCCGTTATTTTTAATGGCTTCAATCGCAAAAGAAATCATCAGCGTTAATCTCGAAGACGAGATGCGAAAGTCCTATCTGGACTACGCAATGAGCGTCATTGTCGGGCGAGCGTTGCCCGATGTTCGGGACGGCCTGAAACCGGTTCACCGGCGCACGCTGTTTACCATGCACGAGCTGGGAAATGACTGGAACAAGGCTTATAAAAAATCTGCTCGAGTAG
>JANQOT010000167.1 GCA_028285655.1 Gammaproteobacteria bacterium | reverse complement strand
GTACACAAAAGTGACTTTTGAAGTGCAGTATGCGCCGACATTTGGCAAGCACTACTGGCTGGCTCACCGTTGCGTACGCGGCTTGTTCAACCTGAAGTTAAATGTGTTGAAAAAAGATCTGGAAGCGCAGCAGCAATCTGATTGGGTACCGGCTTTCGCATAACTCCTCTCAAACCGGTATTCGAGTAGTCGCTCGCCAGGGAATGGCGAGCGTTTTTGATTAACTGATAATATTTAAAATATGGAACCGAAACTAGACGAAATTTACGACGAATTTGCCAAGACCTACGATGATAATCGTGGTTTGTTCGATTTATCTGATTTATTTGCCGGTTTTTACCAACGCTTGCATCCGAGCCCGGGCCAATTGCTGGATTTGGGATGTGGGACCGGCGAAGCATTTTCAAAATACTTTATCGATAAGGGCTGGCAGGTCACCGGTGTGGACTTTTCAAAACAAATGCTGGCATTGGCCAACCACTATGTGCCCGAGATGACAATCATGCATGCGGATATTATGCAGGTTGATTTCGAAGATAATCAATTCGACGCAATCGTCGCAATTTACAGTTTGTTTCACGTCTCCAAAGATCGACATAGCGAACTGTTCAGTAAAATGCATCGCTGGCTGCGTGCTGGCGGTAAAGCATTTTTTACTTATGCAACCAAGCAGTACACGGGCAAAGACGAGTTCGACGGTTATATTAATTTTCTCGGCAAAGAACTTTTTTACAGTCATAAAACACCCGAGGAATTGTATGCGGACCTGAAGGCAGCAGGATTTGAAGTTGAAGACACGCAATACAAAGAGATTGGCGGTGAAACTTTTCTTTGGGTGACAGTAGGCAAATAAGTCGTGGTACTGAGGAAGCAGCATGACTGAAAAAGAAGCGGAAATATTTAACGATAGTTTTGAGCGTTGTAAAAGCAATCCTGAATTTCTGGATTATTTCTATAAAATTTTTATGGACTCCGATGAAGAAATAAAACAGAAATTCGTACATACGGATTTTAAAAAGCAAAAAGCCAGTGTGGTGCATTCAATTTATGTTCTAATGAGTTTGGTCGGTAATACCGCCAACCAATCAGAGCTGGAAGACATGGATCGTGTAGCAAAACTGCATGACCGCAAGCATCTTGATGTTGGCCCTCACCTTTATGATCGGTTTCTGGAAAGTATTCTTGCCGCTGTTAAAAAATACGATAGTAGATATAGCGGCGAAATCGAGAATGCCTGGCAGAAAATGATGCTGCACGGAATTGAATTCATGAAGTCGCGCTATTAAACTAGTGCTCTGACTGCAACCACGAAAATAATAACAACAAGGTGGCAAATGTTCGAAATCACCCCTCGAGCAGTAATTCTATGCGTATTTATATTCCTTTCTGCTCCTGCTAAAGCGCTGGACTGGAGCGTTACGGAACTTCATTTCCAGTACGGCAATCTGGATGTTCCCACTTTCGCAGGCGGCGGTCACGAGCAAACCTTTATTCTTACCCTGCAACACGCCAGTGGCTGGAAGTACGGGGAGAATTTCTTTTTTATCGATTTTGTTCGGGACGAATTCGGTGTCGAGGATAATATATATGGTGAAATATATCTGGCATTTAGCGCCAGTAAAATTCTGGGCGTCGATATTAGTCTCGGGCCGATTCGGGATGTAAGTTTAGTTGCAGGATACAATTATGACGACGATGCCAAGGTGCGAAAATTCTTGCCGGGGATTCGGTTCGATTTCGATTTTCCGGGTTTTGTGTTTGCCAATCTGGATATCACCGGCTACATTGATGACAATGAGGGGATGTCCGAGCGGGGAGCTCCCAAAGAAAGCGATAGCTGGCATGTAAATACGGCCTGGAAATATCCGTTTTACATAGGGAAGGCAAAATTCAGTTTTGAAGGGCATATAGAATATATCGATAATCGCAGAAACGAATTTGGCGGCCGGGTCAGTAGCTGGTGGCTGGCGCAACCGCAACTACGATTTGACCTGGGCCATGCGCTTTACGGCAGGGCAGACCAGTTATTTATCGGTACTGAGTACCAGTACTGGGAAAATAAATTAGGGGATCGCAATACCGACGAATCCGTATTTCAGGCGCTGCTGGTGTGGCAGTTCTGAAAAGGGGATCGAGAGAATGACCACGATACTGTATGTAGAAGATAACGAGAATAATGTGTATATGTTGACACGTCGTCTCGAAAAAAAAGGGTTTACTGTGACGGTTGCCGAGGACGGAGTATCGGGTGTTGCGCGTGCACAAAATGAAAAGCCTGATCTTATTATTATGGACCTTATCCTGCCCAACATGGACGGTTGGGAGGCTACGCGAAAGTTAAAAGCGGACCAAACCACCCAGCATATTCCGATCATTGCATTATCGGCCAGTGTATCCAAAGACGATATTCAGTCCGCTTATGATGCGGGTTGCGATGACGTCGATACCAAGCCGGTCGATATGGATCGCTTGCTGGGCAAAATACAGCAGCAGTTAAATCCACACTAAACTTCATGCGGCGCGATTATGGGTGATGTTAGTCAAATTCTGGTTGTCGACGATGATTCCGATGTTCGCTGGATGATCAAGAAATACCTGGAAAAAAATAATATGCGCGTGGACACAGCCGACGGCGGCGAGCAGATGCGCAAGCTGTACGCAGAAAACAACTACGATGTAATTATTCTGGATGTCACCATGCCGGGTGAAGATGGATTAAGCCTGGCGCGTTTTCTGCGTAGCGAAAACTACAGTGGAGGTATCATTATGTGCACTGCCGCCAGTGAAGTGGTCGATTGTGTGGTCGGTCTGGAAGTCGGAGCCGACGATTACGTGACCAAACCGTTTGAGCCGCGTGAACTTTTCGCGCGGGTAAAAAGTTTGCTGCGTCGAGTGAATGCCAATGCCACGTTGACGGAAACCGCACCGAATAAAGTGATCTTCGGCGAATTCAGTCTTGATCTCGAAGCACAACAACTACTCAGTAAGGACGGCCAGGAAGTTGCAATCACCAGTATGGAATTCGACTTGCTCAAGGCTTTTGCGGAAAACCCGAATAAAGTACTCAATCGGGATCAATTACTGAATCTGGCACACGATAAAGACTGGGACCCCTACGATCGCAGTATCGATATCCGCATTACCCGCTTGCGTAAAAAAATTGAAGCAGATCCTTCCAAGCCGCAAATTATCAAAACAGTACGTGGAGCGGGTTATAAGTTTGTCGCGCCTACTTAGCGTATTGCATTTTTCCAACCGAAGGCAAGACAAACGTAAACACCGTCCCGACGCCGGATTCGCTTTCAACATCGATGCTGCCGCCCATCATGTCGCACAAGCGACGGCAAATGGCCAGACCCAGCCCAGTACCGCCGAATTTGCGCGTGGTCGAACTGTCCGCCTGGGTAAATTCTTCAAATAAATTCTCGGTCTGATCCAGCTTCATACCGATGCCGGTGTCGCGAACCTGGAACTCGACCCAGTCGGTTAAATCGATTTCCCGGTTTTTTACCGAGACGGTAATCTCGCCGTCATTGGTAAACTTGCAGGCGTTGCTGACCAGGTTGAGAATTATCTGACGCAGTCGTGTCGGATCGGCGAATATGCTGCCGATATTGTCGGGGCACTGAACAATAAACGTATTGTTATTTTTATCCGCCAGCGGAATCGATGTGGATCTGACTTCCTCCAGAAAATCTTTCAACGGAACGTGCTCTGGAATGAGGTCCATTTTGCCTGCTTCAATTTTGGATAAATCCAGAATTTCATTAATCAGATTAAGTAGATGTTTACCGGCGCGCGAAACCCGGTTGAGAGGTTCTATGTAATCCTCTTCTTTTTTCTCTTCCACTTCTTCCAGCAACATTTCACTGATACCGATTACGGCGTTAAGCGGTGTGCGCAATTCGTGGCTCATGGTAGCCAGGAACTGGCTTTTGGTTCTGGTGGCTGCTTCCGCCTGTTCGCGTGCTGTTTCCAGTTCATTGATATGACTTTGCTCCAGTTCGATCATGCGATTGTATTCGTCCACCACGTGGCCCAATTCGTCATTGGTGGTTTGTTGCACCATCGGGCGCATATGCCCGGGTTTGGTGTTTTTAATCGAATTCAGCAACTTTGCCAGCGGATTGCCCACGATAATAGATAGCGCAATAAAAGCGGCTACCGAAGCGGCAAAAATAGTCAGTAAAATCAGAATTGCGGCGAGCTGAATATCGCGCGTCAGCGTTTTATAAATTTCTTCTTTGGTATAAAAAAGCCGCAATATGCCTACGTCTTGATTGTGCAGGGTTAATTTGTCGGTATGTACCAGTTCTTCGCCAAACACTTGCGTGCAGTTGTCTTCCGGCCAGCTATGGACATATTTACCGTCGGGTTCCAGTACTTCTGCACATACTACTTCCGGGTGTAATAGTATGGTTTTAATCGTCTGTTTTACCGCATCGTAATTAAAAGTCCACAAAGGTTCGGCTACTGCATTCGCATGCAGGCTTGCGTTAAGCGAAATGCGATCATTTAACACTGTGTTGAGATCTTTATTTTTCAGATAGACGTAAACCACCAAAAACAGTGCAGCCGTAACGACAATCGTCGGAACCAGAATCAAAAAGAACTTTGCGGTAATACTATTGAAACGATTTAACATTTTTTATTGCAGTAATTGTTCCAGTGGCTATGTGTTTTTATTTGTTGTTTAAACAAAAGTTACGCGGGTCTTTGGCATAACCCGGTGTCGAACAGAAAAGTAAAAAGCCGATCGCCGGATTTACGATGAATTTGATATGCGTACATTTTTAATGCGGGTGCCCGATAATTTTATATTCATTTCTCAGTTGATTTATAAAATCTGTGTTCTCTGCCAGCCATTGATTGAATTCTTCGATAATCTCCGGATGTTTTATCGATGAGAAGTAGTAATAGTCTTTGGTGTGCGGGAGCGCAGGGTCGAATACCAACGCACCTGCGTCGTTGTATTCCTCTCTAAGGATATAACTCATTACGTCGATGTTTGCATAAGCTCCCTCGATTCTTTTGGCCAGCACTTGTTTTACCAGTAATTTGGAATTGTCGTTTTCAGCCAGGATCATTTCACCTTTTTCCACGCGCCCCATCCATTGCGGGGCAGTAAAACCACGAATCGTTCCTAATATTTCTATTTGATTGGCTGATTTTTTTCCCAGATTTTCCGGCAGCACCATCACGCCGTCGGTGCTTGGCATTACCGCATTACTGTAAATTACCCCTTTGCCCTGTTTTAAAGTCGTCGACCAGAACGCGTTGTCCGGATACTTGAAGTCGATATCACCGTCGACAAAGGTCTGAAACAACCGTGCTACCGGTAGTGCGCGGTATTTGTATTTATATCCTTTACTGTTAAAAAATGCGTCCAGAATTTGTTTGCCGATACCTTTGTATACGCCGTCTTCGTAGGAGTAGTGAGGAAAATATCGATTATCTTCAACGCCGATAATATAAGTGACGTCATCGGAAGCGTGGGATGCACCGAAAGCGCAGGTCAGGCAAAAAATTATTTTGATTATGTTTTTCATGGCTGCAATTTATTAATGCTACGGATTATTATTTTACATTAAATACAAAATCAGGAGGCTCGTTTAGAGTCTCCTGAATATGTGACACTAATTGGGTACGTTTTTTTATATCAATACACTTAACCGCCTGTTAGGAAAATGCCGGCATCCAGTCGATTTGAGACTTGTCGTTTTCCAGATCTTTTTTCAACACATTTAACTTCAAGTTGAACAAGCCGCGTACGCAACGGTGAGCCAGCCAGTAGTGCTTGCC
>JANQOT010000164.1 GCA_028285655.1 Gammaproteobacteria bacterium | reverse complement strand
CCCACATTGGGAAAATCAGTGTAGAGGTTACCATGTCCAGAACTGATCCCGCCGATTTAATCCAGCAACTTGAAGACGCTCGTGCCAGGACACTGGTACTCATCGATGGCTTGAACAGCGAACAGCTAATGGGTCCGCAACTGGAAACAATCAACCCTTTGCGTTGGGAGATTGCACATGCAGCCTATTTCTACGAATACTGGATACTAAGAAATCACTTTAAAGAAAAGCCTCAAATACCTAATGTAGATCAATTATTTGATTCAATCGATATTCCGCATGAAGCGCGCTGGGATTTACCGTTGCCATCCATGGAAGAAACTCTGGCGTATATGCAAGCCGTGCTCGAACGCACGCGAGACCATCTGGCCAGCGGACACGCAGATCCTGAACGCGATTATCTGGCGCAATACGCCATTTTTCACGAAGATATGCACTGCGAGGCCTACACGTATACGCGTCAAACATTGGCGTATGCCGCGCCTGAATTGAGTAATCCGTATTCAGACCTGCCGGCGAGCGAGTGTGTTGAAGGCGATGTCAGTATTCCCGGCGGTGAATTTAATCTGGGAGCACCCGCCGACGGCGAGTTTGTATTCGACAATGAAAAATGGGCGCATGCAGTCGAAATCCAGCCGTTTTCGATTGCACGTACCGCGGTCAGTAACCGTCAGTTTCTCGAGTTTGTGGAGCAGGGTGGTTACACCAATAAAGAACTCTGGGACCCGCAGGGTTGGCAGTGGCGAACCGAAAATGCGCTGATGCATCCGGTTTATTGGCGTCGGGGCGAAGCATCTAGGTGGGAAATTCGCAGTTTCGACCAGTGGCGACCGTTGGTGCCGGATGCCGCCGTCATCCATGTAAGCTGGTACGAGGCGCGAGCTTATTGCCGCTGGGCGGGCCGGCGATTACCCACCGAGGCCGAATGGGAAGTGGCCGCGTCGGCCGAACCCAGTGAAGACGGTCAAGCGCTTTCAGCCAATAAAAGAACGTACCCGTGGGGAGAAGAAAAACCTGATAAATTTTTAGCGAACCTGGACGGACATGGTTTAGGCACGATAAATGTAAATGCATTGCCTGACAGTGACAGCGCTTTTGGTTGTCGCCAAATGATCGGCAATGTTTGGGAATGGACTGATACGCAATTTGCACCTTATCCGGACTTTACGCCGGATATGTACCAGGATTATTCACAACCGTTATTTGATATCACGCGAGTATTGCGTGGCGGCGGATGGGCAACTCGTGCGAGAATGATCAGAAATACGTTTCGAACTTATTATGGCCCCAACCGTAACGATGTTTTTGCAGGTTTTCGTACCTGCGCACTTTAACAATAAAAATAATAATGCAACAAGCACGTATACAATTTCATGATTTACATCCGTCTGCCGACGATTTGCGCAGCGATGTGCTGACCGGATTGTCGAGTTCCCCGCGCGCAATTCCTCCGAAGTATTTTTATGACCAGAAGGGATCGCAGTTATTTGATGAAATCACAAATACCGAAGAATATTATCCGACGCGAACCGAAATGCAAATACTGGAATCTTATGCGCAGGAAATTGCCGAATGTATCGGCACCGGCAGCTTGCTGGTAGAGCCCGGCGGCGGCAGTTGCGCAAAAGTCAGATTGCTGCTGGAAGGATTGCGTCCCTGCGCATACGTTCCTATGGATATTTCCAAAGATCATTTATGGATTGCAGCAGAGCAAACGGCTGCGGAATTTCCATGGCTGGAAGTTCATGCCGCTTGTACCGATTTCACGCAAACGATGGCATTGCCTGATAATTTGCCGTCCGGAACTCGCGTAGCATTTTTCCCGGGTTCAAGTATCGGCAACTTTCATCCGCAGGATGCGGTGGCATTTTTAACGACGGTGGCCGCAATGGTGGGCGAGGGTGGATACTTGTTAATCGGCGTGGATGTAAAGAAGGACTCGAAAATACTACAGCGAGCGTATAACGACGCGGCCGGAGTGACTGCGAAATTCAATTTGAATTTACTGGCACGAATTAACCGCGAACTTGCAGCGAATTTCGAATTATCAAAATGGCAACACCATGCATTTTACAATGCTGAAGTAGGGCGCATTGAAATGCATTTGCGCAGTGAAATCGAGCAGGTTATTCAAATCGACGATCATGAATTCTATTTTGATCAAAATGAAACTATTCATACTGAGAATTCATATAAGTATGAAATCGGGGAATTTCAGGAAATAGCCGGTCGCGCCGGCTTTAATCCCGAACAAGTCTGGATGGATAGCAATAATTTATTTAGCGTGCATTTATTTTCTACCGACGGAAAATAACAAAAAGTCAGTTTCTTAGAGACAAGGAATCTCATGCAAACTTCCAATTCACCGATTGTCAAAGAGCTTGTATTAATTGGAGGCGGGCATGCGCATGTTTCGGTGCTGAAAAAATTTGGAATGCGGCCCCTGCCGGGGTTGCGCATTACGCTGATTACGCGGGATATCGATACGCCTTATTCAGGGATGTTGCCGGGATATGTTGCCGGACATTATCAGTTTGACGAATGCCATATAGACTTGGGGCCGTTGAGTCGTTTTGCCGGTGCGCGAATTTATCATGCGGAAGTGAACAAACTGGATCTCGACAATAAAAAAGTTCATGTCGATGGACGTCCGCCGATTTCCTATGACTTGTTATCGATCAATTCCGGCTCAAGGCCTGCAGTGATCGATGTTCCCGGCGCGGATCAATACGCACTGGTCGCAAAACCGATTGATAAATTCCTGCGGCGATGGGAAGAATTGCAACAACGCATTGCCGCAAGCAGCGGGGAATTCAGAATGGTGGTGGTCGGTGGTGGTGCCGGAGGTGTCGAGCTGGCACTTTCCACGCAATTCCGATTGCGACAATTATTGGGTGATCGGGGCGACAATCCCGATCGTTTGATGATCACGTTGATTACACAAGGTTCGGAAATTCTGTCTACGCACAATGCCGGCGTTCGACGTCGGTTTACCGAAGTATTGGCGAATCGAAAAATCAAGTTGTTGACCAATTGCAGCGCGACCAAAATTGAGTCGGATGGTGTACACACCGGCAACGGTGAAAAACTTTCTGCCGACGCTGTCATTTTTGTTACCAACGCCTCGGCTCCCGCCTGGCCTGCCGATTCCGGTTTAGCCGTGGATGATGATGGATTTATCGTGGTCGATAAACATTTACAGTCTGTTTCACACCAGGGTGTGTTTGCCGCAGGAGATGTAGCTTCACTGCCGGACAAACGCGCCAAGTCAGGTGTGTTTGCCGTACGCCAGGGGCCTGTGCTGACCACGAATCTACGAAATTCGGCGATAAACAAATCATTACGAACTTATCGTGCACAGAAAAACTTTTTGGGTCTGATCAGTACGGGCGATAAATACGCGATTGCTTCAAGAGGCAACTGGTCGGCGCAGGGCGCATGGTTATGGCGATTTAAAGACTGGATAGACCGCCGCTTTATGCAAAAGTACAACGACTTACCGGATATGCCCGAAGACAGTGCACCGCAATTCGCGTCGGGAATTGCAGATGATTCCGCAATCAAGGAACTTTCGACCATCGCGATGCGCTGCGGTGGATGTGGCGCCAAAGTCGGTAGCAGTGTGTTAAACCGTGTTATGCAACGCCTGCCGGAAAAGCACCGCGACGATGTGTTAATCGGCAGAGATGCGCCGGACGACTCGGCCATGTTGGCGGTACCTGCCGGCAAAGTGATGGTACAAAGCGTTGACTACTTTCGTGCATTTATCGACGATACTTATACTTTCGGTGCAATTGCCGCCAATCATGCGCTGGGAGACTTGTATGCAATGGGTGCGGAACCGCAGTCGGTGCTGGCCATTGCGACGATTCCTTATGGTCGTGAACAAATTGTGGAAGATGCCTTGTATGAAGTGTTGGCGGGCGCTTTGCATATCGTGGACCCGAGTGGTGCCGTTTTGGCTGGAGGTCATTCCTCGGAAGGCGCCGAACTCGCATTTGGCTTGACCGTAAACGGTCTGGTGGATAGTGACCAAGTGTGGCGCAAGAATGGCTTGCGCGCAGGGGATGCACTGGTACTTACAAAAGGCCTCGGCACGGGAACATTATTTGCCGCCGACATGCGTCGCAAAGCCAAAGGGCGGTGGATCGATCAGGCGATTTCATCGATGCTTTTGTCCAACCAGGATGCCGCCGAATGTTTGCGCGAATTTGACGTATGTGCTTGCACCGATGTGACCGGATTTGGGTTGCTGGGGCACTTGGTAGAAATGACCCGTGCTTCTCAGGTCGACGCAGACATAATTATCGAAGATGTTCCTATGCTGGAAGGCGCTAATGAAACTGTCGCCGCGGGCATATTATCTTCTTTACAGCCGCAGAACGTAAGATTGCGCAGGGCGATTCGCAACCCGCAACAGGCTTCTCAACATGCCAATTATCCGCTGTTGTTCGATCCGCAAACAGCCGGTGGATTGTTAGCAGGCGTTGCGGCTGAGCATGCGAATGAATGCGTCAACGCTTTGCGCGCTCGCGGCTATCCGGACGCTCAAGTCATCGGCACTATTTCTTCGATTGGCCAGTCCGAGGCGCCGATTAATATTGTTTTATAGTCGTCTGGGCGACCGCAGATTTTGGACGATACGCAGTGGATCTTCGAATCTCTATGCAGTCTTATCATGTGGATAAAATTTCAACAAAAACAAGAGATTGTAAAATATATTTAAAATGAATTCTAAGTATATCGGATGCTTTCGAAAAAAATAACTGTGGCATTACCAAAGGTTCTTCACCGGTTTCTATATATAATGTTGTAAAAATAATACTGACCCGAGTAGCAGGACCGCTATTTTGAACCAGACCTCATTATTCTCAAATCCGCTTTTATGGCTGGTATTAAGCCTGACTCTGGGGCTGGCGCCATTTACCCCTGAACCGCATATCTGGGAAAAAATTAAATGGGTGGCCGCCGGAGCGGAGGGCATGGCACCGATCGACTGGTTCGACCTGGTAATGCATGCCACACCGTGGGTGCTGTTGGTTTGGTCGATATTTTATCGACTGAGGAATAGATAGTGGGTGAAACTAGTACGCCGGCATCAGACTTGGCATTCGGATCCCCACTTATCCAGAATATCCTTGGCTTCTTCTAATCGTTTGTTTTCGCCGTCGGGATTAAAATGAGCGTGGATGTGGGTCGCAAAACAGCGCTCGATACACGGAACATCCTGAATGGTTTCCAGGTAATTTGAAAGATCTTCGGCATAACCGATAAAGACAGGTCTCCATCCGGTGCCAATAAGCTTGCAAATTACAAAATTACCAGGTTTTTTCGGAAAAATTTTCGGGTAGTCGTAGACCCAGTAGCGGTAATTTTTTCCGGAATCACCGGTCCAAATAACAGAAGGAATATCCGGCATGGTGCCGATCTTTTGTCTAGTTTTACGATCGGTCCAATTTTAAAGCTAATTGGAATTATTTTAAATAATATGTATTAAAATTTTCATATCATTCTTCCTAACTTCAAAACAAATTAAAAATCGATAAACTTAATTACATGAATGTCATGTCGCGAAGCATAATTGTTGTTTTAATGACCATCTTGTTTGCGGCCGGGCCGGTCGTACAGGCAGAAAATTTCCCTCACCCGGTGGCGCTTGAGCAGGATGTTAATTTTTGGCTACGGGTATATACCGAAATTGATACTCGTAGCGGTTTTATCCATGACTCGAGAAATCTGGCCGTAGTGTATGCCACCGTACGCGTCGATGGCAGCCGTCGAGCCAACCGACGCAAAATCAAAAAAGAGAAAGCACACTACGCCGGCATACTAAATAAGCTGGCGAAAGGGAAGCGCGACAATCTAAGTGCAGATGAAAAACGCGTGCTCGCCGCATGGGGGAATAATGTTTCAAACAAACGCCTGCGCCAGGCGGCAAAAGATATTCGATTTCAGTTAGGTCAATCAAACCGGTTTCGAGAAGGCTTGATCCGCTCCGGAGAATGGCGACCTTATATCGACCAAACGCTGAAAGACTTGCAAATGCCGTTGGAATTGGCGGCACTTCCGCATGTTGAATCATCGTTTAATCCGCAAGCATATTCGCGGGTTGGCGCGGCCGGTATCTGGCAATTTATTCGATCGACAGGAAAACGGTATATGCAGATCGACTATGTGGTAGATGAACGCATGGATCCGTTTGCATCGACTATAGCGGCGGCAAAATTATTACGACATAACTATAGTGTAACCGACAGCTGGCCGTTGGCATTGACCGCGTATAACCACGGCGTTGCCAGCATGCGCCGCGCAATCAATAAACTGGGAACTCGAGACATTACAACGATCGTTCGTAACTACAAGGGTCGAGCATTTGGTTTTGCTTCCAGAAATTTTTATGTCGCATTTTTGGCGGCATTAAAAATTGATCGAAATCCTGAGAAATACTTTGGTGATTTGAATATTTCAAAGCCTTATCGATACGAAGTAGTCAAAACAAAAGAGTATTTGCCGGCCAAAAGTGTGGCGAAGTCTTTTAATGTGAGCATCGATACCTTGCGCCGGCATAATCGCGCATTGCTGGAACCTGTCTGGAGTGGTTCCAAAAGAATTCCCAAGGGATTTGAGCTGCGAATTCCCAAAGATTCGATTAGTCGACCGGCGTATGAATTGCTGGCGGCTATTCCGGCCGCTCAAAGATTTTCTAAACAAACTGCCGATGCGTTTCACAAGGTTGTGCGTGGCGATACCTTGTCGGAAATTTCGGTTCGCTATGGCCACAGCATTCGTGAAATCAGGGCGCTCAATGGACTGGGTAATCGGTCGCTGATCAGAGTAGGGCAAGTATTGCGTTTACCCGTCAAGGGACAGGTGATGATTGCCAGCGCAGAACCTGTGGAACCCAAGCAAAAAGCGGTTACCGCGTCGGCGAAGCCAAAAAAAGCACCACCGACCGAACCAATTATTATAGCGAAAGCACCAACACCTTCAGAACCGCAAAAACAGTCAATCGATTCATCGCAAGCATTGCCGCTCGCACGCACGACGGATAGTAAAGTTGTTTTAGTCGAGGAAACACAGCAAATACCGCCGCAATCCGAGGCTGAACAAAGCGAGTTGCCGCAGAACAAAAAACAGCAATCGGAGGTTGCCGTTGCCGAAATCGCTGAAGCGGCCGAGACCATAGAAAATATTCCTGCGATAGAAGAAGTACCCGATCAAATTGGCGAGCCGGTAAATGGCGATGTGGAATCAGTCGCCGAGCCGGAACTGGAAACCGCCGAACATGCCACATTGCTTACCGATCCAAGCGATTACACCGTTGCCGACGACGAAACCATCGAAGTACAGGCATCGGAAACACTTGGGCATTATGCCGAATGGCTGGATTTACGGGCCAGCCGCCTGCGTAAAATTAATGGTATGCGGTTCGGTAAACCGGTTGTGATCGGCCACCGAATTAAACTTGATTTTTCTCGCGTTCCGCGAGATGAGTTCGAACATCGAAGAATCAACTACCAGCAAAATTTACAGGAAGAATTTTTTACTTTATATCGGATAGATTCGACGCGAACCTATGTCATCAAACGTGGAGAATCGTTGTGGGTGTTGGCGTTACGGAAATTTAAAGTTCCGATCTGGCTGCTGCGACAGCATAACCCCGATGTAGATTTCGATAAAATTCGTCCCGGTACTGAAATAATCGTACCCGAATTGCTGGAGGTGCAACCGGTGAACGGTAATTCTTCTTCCGCATAAATGCTAAAAGTTGATCGGAATCAAGCCGATACCTGCAAAAAAGTAGTGCTGGATCACAAATTTATTGGATCCGGGCTGACAAACTATTGAATTATATACGTAACTTGGTTTGTCACTAATTTCCATTTGAGCAGGTAAATGAAATATTCAGGGATTATATTTACAGCGTTATTACTTTGTGCGGAAGCTGGTGCATGGCAGGGAGTAAATCTGGATACCGGAACTGTAATTGATATCAGAATTGAAAACGCGAATTCTTTTACCGAAGGTAACATCCAGTATTTCGACTACGAACAAGGCGAACTTAAGCTTGGTTACTTAAATATGTACGAGCAAAACTTTGGTTTAATCGTCGATCTGGATACCGGCGATCTGCTCAGAGTACAAATGAGTCCGGCTGAATAGACAAGCTGCTAATTCCGTATTTTATAACGCATGCCATCGATTAGCCTGTGTTCAGGCGATGGGCAATAATGTCGTCGACCACGGCGGGATCTGCCAGTGTCGAGGTATCTCCCAGATCCGTAATTTCATTTGCAGCCACTTTACGCAAGATTCTACGCATAATTTTTCCTGAACGTGTCTTGGGAAGGCCCGGCGACCATTGAATAAAATCGGGTTTGGCAAATGGACCGATTTCTTTGCGAACAAGTTGTACTAGTTCTTCTTTTAATTCTTCAGTCGGCGCAACGCCTACCATCGGGGTCACGTAACAATAGATGGCCTGGCCCTTGATTTCATGCATGCATCCAACGACGGCAGCTTCGGCGACCGCTTCGTGTAAAACTAATGCACTTTCGACTTCGGCGGTGCCCAGTCGGTGGCCGGATATATTCAGCACGTCATCTACGCGGCCGGTTATCCAGTAATAACCATCTTTGTCGCGCCTGCATCCGTCACCGCTAAAATAATAGCCTGGAAACTGTGAAAAATAAGTGTCGATGAAACGTTGATGATCACCGTATACAGAGCGCATTTGGCCCGGCCACGGAAATTTCATGGCTAGATTTCCCTGGCATTCACCTTCCAGTTCATTGCCTTCATCATCCAGTATTACGGGCTGCACCCCAAAGAAAGGCAGCGTGGCCGACCCGGGCTTCAAGTCGGTGGCTCCCGGTAACGGTGTAATCAAGTGACCACCTGTTTCTGTTTGCCACCATGTGTCGACTATCGGGCATTTTTGTTCACCGACGACCCGGTAGTACCATTCCCACGCCTCCGGATTTATTGGTTCTCCGACCGTACCCAGCAAGCGCAAACTACTACGCTGCGTGGATTGAACAAAAGAATCACCCAGCGCCATAAGCGCTCGAATCGCCGTCGGTGCAGTATAGAAACTTGCCACATTATGCTTGTCGACAACTTGCCAAAAGCGACTTCCATCCGGATAGTTCGGGACACCTTCAAACATCAAGGTTTGGGCGCCATTGCACAGTGGTCCGTACACTATATAAGTATGTCCGGTGACCCAGCCGACATCGGCCGTACACCAGTAGACTTCTCCGTCTTTGTAATCAAATACATATTTATGCGTAATGGCCGCGTACAATAAATAGCCGCCGGTGGTATGCAATACTCCTTTGGGTTTGCCGGTTGAGCCCGAGGTATACAATATAAACATCGGATCTTCTGCACCCATTGGCTCGGGAGGGCATTCATGGTTTTGCTGATCGGTAATTTCATGGTACCAACAGTCTCGTTCAGCGTGCCATTCGATATCACCGCCGGTGCGCTTGACCACTATCACTGTTTTTACATTGGGGCATTCGCGCAATGCAATATCGGTATTGGCCTTTAACGGCACCGGTTTTCCGCCGCGCACGCCTTCGTCCGCGGTAATTACTGTTTGACAGTCAGAGTCCAGAATTCGGTCGCGAAGAGAGTCGGGTGAAAACCCTCCGAATACCACAGAATGCACTGCGCCGATCCTCGTGCAGGCCAGCATGGCGACCGCCGCCTGTGGAATCATCGGCATATAAATACAAACCCGGTCCCCTTTCTGAACACCGCGTGATTTCAAGGCGTTGGCAAACTTGCATACCTCGATGTGTAATTCCTGATAGGTAATGTGCCGATCATCCTGCGGGTCGTCGCCTTCCCATATGATGGCGGTTTGATCACCTCGCGAATCCAGATGCCGGTCCAGACAGTTATAGGAAACGTTTAGCGTAGCCCCCTCGAACCAGCGAATATGTCCTTTATGATAACTCCAGTCGAGTACCGTATCCCACTTTGTGAACCAACTCACAAACTCGTCGGCCTGCTGTGCCCAAAAGCCTTCCGGATCCGAAATTGAAGAGGCGTACATCGATTGATATCGTTGTTTGTCTATATGTGCTGACGAGCCGGTCGAAGCGGGGACAGGATAAACTTTTTCTGCTGACATGGGGTTGTTCCTCGTGGCGGTACGAAACAAGGGTTAGACTACACAGAAATGGCGCTAATCTGCAACTATGTGAGGGATTCTCGTCAATTCGTTTATTTGACTCGCGGCTGCACCTTGAATCTGGAATTACCGTTTATCCATGCCTGGAGCGTATGTTAAAAGTGACGTAGTCCACATAATGCCGTCGTTCGAACGCATTGTTTTCTGAATTATTAAAATATTTAGCTATTTTTAATCAATCCGGACGTATTTACGTCTCTTATATACCGGCTGAATACGGTCTTCGAAATTGATAATACATATCACAGATTCGAGTAAAAAGACTCTGTAAACTAATCGCCAGAACGCCGAGATTGCTATCTAACTTTCTAATCTATAACTTATTTTTAAGCGCATACGTTTTCGGCTTGTTGTTGGCAGTTTTATGGCTAGTAAATTTAGAATAATTATATTTATCGCTTTATGACAGATTCAAATCAAGTGTCATGGAAGTTATTTGACAGTGTCAAAGATGTCTCCTTGCACGAAACAGCTGCAGACTTGCCGACTGGATCGGGGTTTTTAAATCTGGATTGGTATGCTGCGTGGGAAGAATGTTATCTGCCCATAGAGAACCCCGGTGTTTCAGTTCAATGTATCTCGTTGTCGGATAATGCGGACAGAACAATCGGAGCATGTCCTTTTTTCATTAAGTCATACTTTGGTTTACATTTATTTTCGGTCGCCGGATATTACTATCCGTTCCGGTCTTTTATTGTTGCAAAAGATTCTGTTGCCCAATGCACAAAAAGTTTGGTAGACGCAATTCACCAAAAAGGTATTGCCAGTATCGTGCGCTTTGGTCCGGCAGAAGAAGATAATCCTGTTACACAAAGTCTTTTTAGGAAATTTACGGAGCAAGGCTGGAAATGCTATCGGCAGGACAGGGGTGAGCAGTATTTTATTAGTTTGCCTGAAGAATTTGAGCAGTATAAAAATAGTCTTAGTAAAAAAATGTTGGGAAATTTACGGCGAGACACGAACAAGCTGGCAAAACTCGGTTCAATTGAATTCAAAAAATTTAATAATCTTCAGGATGATGCCTGGTCATCTGTAATTGATGATTGCTCCATAATTGAGAGTAATTCCTGGCTGGATAAATCTTCGCAAGGAAAAATGCGAATACACGGTAAAGAAGCTTTCTGGAAACGACTGCTTAGAAATGAAAGCACCGGCAAAAAGATTTCTATTTGGGTGATGTATCTTGATAAAAAACCTGTTTCGTTCAATGTTGCGATTGATACAGAGGGATACCGCTACGGTGTATCTTCGCAATATGATGCAGCATTCAGAAAGTATAGCGTCGGGCTGGCCATGCATTTTCATGTAATCGAAGATGCTATCAATACGGGAATAAAGATTTTCAACATGGGGGACGGTGATAGCGGATATAAGCAGCGTTGGGGAGCCGTACCGGGTACACGTTTAGTCGACTACATTTACTTTAAACCTAATGTGATAGGCGAATTCTTTTATTCCGGACTAAGGCTGAAAGATAAGCTGCAAAGTTTGGTGCAAGCATCCCGTTCAAAGTTTAAAGCATCGCAACCATCGAACCAGTCAATATCATTGACAAAACTAGCCAAGAAATAAAACTTTTTAGTAAGTAAAGCAAATTTAATGGGTTGTAGAAACCCAACAGAATCCGTTTTTACCGCCTGTCTCTGAAATTCTTCCTGTCGTCATTGCCAGCATTGCACTTGCATTTTATAAAGCAAGTTCTGTGATACAAAAAATGGCGCAATATCAAGATCCTTGCCGTTTTTTGAACAAAAAAGCAGCTAATTCAAACAGTTTTTCCGCCGATATATCACTATGCCAAATAGTAAATTCAGTCATTCTGAAGATTGAAAAAAATATGTTCTCGTCTTTATCCATTAGAAAAAAGCTAATCGTTATTATCATATCCAGCATTATGATAGCGACAATACTTTCTGCCGGTATTATTCTATATGTAGAAACAAAGCAAACCGAGGAAATGTTGATTTCAAATGTAGAGGCAAACGCAAGAATTGCAAGCGCAAACAGTGCCGGCGCATTACTACATAATAACTCAATCGAAGCTGCGGAAGTCTTGCATTCATTAAGTGTCGTGTCAGCCATTCAGTCAGCAAAACTTTACGATTTGAATAATTCGGTTGTGGCTGAATATATGCGAAAGTCCGACCTATGGGTTAGCGGCACTTCTTCAGTAGTCGAATCGGAAAATCTATTTAATATTACAGTTCCTATTACGTACAATGGCAAGATAATTGGTTCTTTAGCTGTCGCTGCCAGTAAATCTGAACTATCGTTCAGGTTAATGGAGCATATTATAGTAGTAGGCATGGTGTTTCTATTTGTCGGTTTATTTGCCTACCTTTGGTCTATTCGATTGCAAAATTATATATACCGGCCTATCGAGCATATTCTTTCTGTTACGCGTCAGGTTAGAACCGGAAATGATTATTCGGTGCGAGTGCAAAAATATTATAGCGATGAATTGGGCTTGTTGGCGGATGATTTCAATTTAATGCTGGACCAAATTGAGCAACGAGACCAGGATCTGGAAAAACAGGTTAGTGACCGTACGCAGGAGCTGGAAACCAGAAATCGCAAACTCGCCAATGAAATACGGTTCCGCCTGAAGGCGCAGGCTAAACTTCATGAAAGTGAGAAACGATTTAGAAGCACATTCGCTAACGCCGCTATAGGAATGATATTGCTGGATCGAAAAGGCAATATCATACAAGTAAATAATGCTGTTTGTACCATGCTGGGATATAAGGAAAAAGATCTGCAAAGAATGACAATCGCAGAAATCACCCATGCTGAAGATCGCGATACGAATGCAATAGAACGAGAAAAATTATTGAATGGAGAAATTGATCATTTTCGCGTTGAAAAACGATATTTGAGAAAAGATGGCGAAATAATTTGGGGCTTGTCTACCATATCAGGTGTATATGACAAGAACGGCGATTTTTTATATGCAATTTCTCAAGTTCTGGACATTACTGAAGAGTATCGATTGTCGAAAGAGTTAAGTTATCAGGCAAGCCACGATGTGCTGACTGGTTTATTGAATCGACGCGAATTTGAACGTCGAGTAAACAAGGCCTGGGAGCGGTCCCGCGACAAGGAAGGTGTGCATGTGCTTTGCTACATCGATCTGGATCAATTTAAAATCATCAACGATAGCTGTGGTCATATTGCCGGCGATGAAATGCTGCGGCAAATTGCAGCATTGTTACGCGAGAATACACGCAAACACGATTCGGTAGCCCGTCTGGGAGGCGATGAATTTGGTGTGTTAATGGAGTTTTGCAGCATGCGGCATGGATTAATGGTTGCCGGAAATCTGCGCAAGCAGATTGAACAGCTGCAGTTTATTTGGGAAGACAATAGATTTAAAGTGGCTGCCAGTATCGGAGTAGTGGAAATAAATGCACAATCTAATAGCGTGGCAGAATTGCTTAAGCAAGCCGATTCTGCGTGCTTTACGGCCAAAGAGGAAGGCCGTAATCGAGTCAACGTCTATCGCTCGGAAAATGCCGCGATGGTTCAAAGGCGAGGAGAAATGCAATGGGTGCGCCGAATTCAGGAAGCAATAGATGAAGATCGCTTAATTTTATATTCACAACCGATCGTACCTACCAATAGTAACGAGAAAGGTTTGCACATGGAGGTATTGGTACGGCTGTTAACGAAAAACGGAGAAGAGGTTCCGCCTGGAGCTTTCCTGCCCGCGGCTGAGCGCTACGGACTGGCCACAAATATAGATCGCTGGGTCGTAAGCCATGTATTTGACTGGATGCAAGCCCACCGAGAGTATGTTCAAACCCATGTTAATGCTTGTGCAATCAATTTGTCCGGTTTGACTTTATCCGATAGTACTTTTCTCGACAAGATTATCGATGAATTATATGCGCGCGAACTATCCGCTGAAAAATTGTGTTTTGAAATTACTGAGACGGCGTTGATTGCAAATTTATCGTTAGCAACAAAATTCATTCGTGCGTTACGAAGATTAGGGTGCAAATTTGCACTAGATGACTTTGGTAGCGGATTATCGTCTTTCGCATATTTAAAAAATTTGCAAGTGGATTATTTAAAAATAGACGGTATGTTTGTACGAGATATGATGCGTGACCCGATAGATTATGCCCTCGTTCGTGCGATCAACGAAATGGGTAAAGTCATGGGTAAAAAAACCATAGCCGAATTTGTAGAATCTGAAGAATTATTTATGGAAGTCACCAAATTAGGCATTGACTATGCGCAGGGGTACGGCGTAGGCTCAATCAAGCCATTACTTGATTTGCCGGTAAATATCAGTGAAATGCACCGTAATGATACACAGACACGCCTTCGCATAGTAAAATAAAAAAATACTGCCTTCTTGTTATAGAAATTTCTTATTTACCTGTTATATTGCGTGCTGCTTTGTGTGGGATCGGCCCTGTATGAGCCGTTGAGTAAACGCTATACGGACGTAAACTATAGTTAAGAAAGATTATGTCGACCTTTATTGACAATACCTATCGAAGATATCTCTTGCCTAAGCGTCTGGTTTTTTTCGATCTGGATGGAACCATAATTCCCTCTACCAATGCGACCGGACGTAGAATAGCGATTGCGATACATTCCTACGAAAAATTGCGAAATGTGGCCAGCGATAACTTCGGGATTCAAGATCTGCCGGATCTGGATAACGAACAGTGTAGCCAGTGGCATCGTGATCACGGCGGGCCGCTGGGTTTAATAAAACATGTGCTAAGTGATGTCGAGCTGTCCGATGATGTTAAAGATTGCTTAAGTTATTATTTTAAAGGCTTGTTTCAAAAACGCCTGGAAGAATATAACAATAACGATCTGGCATTTGATGTAGTGCCGAAAGAGTACCTGGAATTTGTACAATCACTGTCTGATGTGGCATCGCTGGTGTTGGTTTCGTACCGGTATCAGCCGCAGCGAGACTTTTATGCTTCTCTGGAAGCGGTGGGGTTAACTGAAAAAGGCCTGTTTGGTCCGCATAATGCGTTTTCGGTCGGTGGTCCCAGCTCTTCTGCCGACGGTTCCAAGGCACGATTTGTCGGAAAGATGTGGCGTCGGGAAATTCGCGCGCAACGAAGGTTAACCTCTGACACTGGCAAGACATTTCCGCCGTTTATGATTGGTGACTCAATTCGGGATTTGCATTTTGCAGCGGATTCCGGAGGCGTCTTTTTGGGTGTTTCCGAAACCGGTGTCGATTCACAGCAGGCGCTTATTAATGAGATGAAAGAATTGGGAACTGACCTTGAAAGTAACTCGCGCGTATTTCCGTCAATAGCTGATCCGGAAATGCAGAAAATATTACACGAGGAATGCGAGGCATATATTAGTGCGGTAAATAAACTACCGGACGAAATATAAGTTTGCGGTTTTATACTTTTTAATTTTGATTTTTTAGTGACGTTGCTTGACTGCTTCAATTTTTTTTATAAGCAATGTTATCGTATATAGCAAGCCCAAAGCTCCGATCATGTATTGGCCGAGAAAAAAGCGTGTCCACATGGCGGGAAATAACAAGTAATGAAGAGCGATATAAATTACGGAAATAAGCGTCAAAGAAATAATAGGATCAGTCAGATATTGCTTGATTTTTTCCATGTGGGACGAGCTTGAACCGGTTAAATAATAAAATATTAGAAACTGAATTAGAATTAACACAGTAAATAACCAGAACTCGCTTTCGTAAAAGATCCAAATTAGATTTGAAACAACATGATATATATACTCTTGAAAGCTTATCCCCGCTTGTGAAAATTGTGCAGGGTGGGTGGCAGTCATATCGCTAACAAACACATAGTAGAAAACTGTGCTCCAGCCGTAATTTCCTGCAAATTCATTTACACTTAAATACAGAATACCGCTAACCGCCGCCGTGATAAGTGCTTTGACTCGCGAATTCGGCCAAAAGAAAAACATAAAGCTAAGAGTTATAGCTACCAGTACAGCCAGATCGGTGCGAACTAATACCGACAGAGCAATTAAAGGGTACACTGCCCAATGTTTTCTAATGAATGTCACGCTTATAAGGCCGATCCATAAATATGCCAATGTATCCGCAGTAACGTATTGGCCTGCATCAAATATGCCGCATAATGCGAAGAAAAGCGGAATCATGATCCAGAAATTCGGTTTTATATAATCCTTAAAGCCGTAAAAATAGACTAGTAAGCCAAGTGATGCGGCAGCAGCAGCAATAGCATGTCCGGCAGTAAAGACGTTGACGCCAAAACTAACAATTAAATATATAAGTCCGACAAATATAATGCGTATTTTGTAATAAGGTATTTGTTGATAAAATGCCTCTGCATCGCTATGCATGGTAGCTGCATAATTACTGCCTGATAAAAGTTTTGCGCGTTTACTTTCCGTTCCGTAATTTTGCAATTCTCCGTATACAAATTGATGTATAAATTCAGGATTATTGTTTTCCAGGCTTATTGCAGATGCAGAATAACCCAGCATATCCCAATTCTGATCAGGAGAAGTAAAGCAGAATGCAAAAAACAACAGACTTGCCAGAATGACTGTAGATATATAAACCTTGTATGCAAGAGGTGTATCTTCAGATCTGGTCTGAAATGGTTCGTGCACTGCCTGACTGCTAAACATTTTACCGCTCGATTAAGTGCTCACCGTATGCGGTGTAGCGCTGGCTTGTGCGTTTTTGTAGTCGCGATAAGCTGCCAGTAGCATGTCTGTATCGTCGTCTTTAGGAACCCAATTGAGCTGGCGTCCACCTTTGGAAACATCCAGCACGCAGGTTTCATCGGCTATCAGGTATTGTTCCGGGTCCATTATAGGCATATTGATACGATCCAGGATTTCGAGTGCAAACTTGACTAGAAATGCAGGAGTAGGGAGCAGGAACGACTTGCTGTTCGCTTCTGTTATCAATGTACCCAATAATTCGTTTACGGTGGGTGGATTTAGTGAGCCGAGGTTATATTCTTCGTTGGGAAAGCCGGCTTTTACCGCGCAAATGCAGGCATCGGCGCAATCGCTGACGGAAATAAACTGATAGTAATTTTTACCATTTCCTATTGTGGGTACCGGAAGATTCATGTCGATCAGCTTGAATAATTTTTCCAGAATACCCAAGCGGCCCGGCCCGATGATCAGGCGTGGACGAAATATCGGAATATTAAATCCCTTGGTGCGGTATTTTTCACATAAAAGCTCGGTTTGGTACTTTGCTTCACCGTAAGGCCCCAAGGGTTTACGCGTGTGATTTTCAAATCGAGGATGCTCAAGTGTGTGCCCGTAAACCATATCGGTAGTAAAGTAAACTAAATTACGCAGACCTTTCGCTTCCATAAAATCAAATACATTTTGTGTGCCTACGAACAAAGCCTGCCAAAAATAATCCTGGCGTCTAGATCGTTTAATAATGGGTACCAATAATTCGGCTGCGAAATGATAAACAATATCGTCAGGATCAACTTCAATATGCAAGAAAGTATTAATATCGCGAACATCCATTTTCTGGTAGGTAACCGTATCGGCTTCGTAAATACCGGAAGCAAGGGTTTGTTTGCGATCACAGATTAAAACATTCTCATTTTTTGCAGTTAGTTTCTTCGTAAGCTCAGTGCCCAAGAATCCGTCACCACCAAATATTATATGTTTCATTTTTATATAGTTTCCTGTTGAAATTTGTTTGCTATGTACGGGCTACTACTGCTACCCCGGCGCAAATAAGTAATACTCCCAATACGCGCCAAAAATTGACATCTTCCTGTAGTACGAAGTAACCCCACAGAGTGATTAGAACAAATGACAAGCCCAAAAACGGGTACGCATAGCTAATCTCAACCCGGGACAATACAACTAAATGTGACGCCATACTGATAACCATTACAAAAAGCCCAAAAATGACATATGGGTTGAGAATAATCGCGGTGGCGGAAGACAAAATTCCTGTGACGGAGATCTCAAATTTATCGATAACCGTCATACCTTTTTTGAGCAATATCTGCGATGCAAAATTGGTCAAAACTGTAAATAAAATCAGTGGGATGAATTTAGCCATGACAAAGTCCTTGTATTAAATAAGAGGCTATAGAGATAGTTTTTTGAAAATTCGTTCCGGTATACATTTTATAATCAGCATGATGTATCGCCAGAACCACGGCGAATAAATGACGTCACGGTTTTTGCTCGCAGCGTGGTAAATATCACTAGCAACCTTTTCCGGGCTGGCCCATAAAAAGTTTTTGTCAAAACTTTCAGTCATAGGCGTGTCGATAAACCCGGGTTTTATCGTAATTACGTGACAATTCGATTTCTGCAATCGGTTTCGCAAGCCTTGCAAAAATATGCTAAGTGCGCCTTTTCCGGTCCCATAAATATAGTTAGATTGTCTGCCGCGATCGCCTGCTACCGAAGAGACTACGACCAGGCTTCTATTTTGTTCTTTTTCAATTTTATTGGCTAACAAGGAAAGAAGAGAGACTTTACTTATAAAATTTGTATTTAATGCGTCCAGCGTATGCTCCCAGGATGATTCGCATTGTGCCTGATCGGGGAGTACGCCGTAAAAAAAATAGTATTTTTCTATTTCGTTGCTAAATGATGTTATGGATTCTAATAGCTCGTTATGCTGATCAATTTGCGCCAAATCTGCATTAATGCAATCTACTTTGTTGGCACCTCTAACTTTAAGGTCGTTAGCAATACTTTCCAGATGCTCTTCATTTCGTGCAAGAAGTAAAATATTATCTTCGGCATAGGCATGCAATTTAGCCAACGCTTGCGCAACTGCTGAAGTAGCACCAAATATGGCTATCGTCTGAATCGGATTGTTATTAGCCATATACTCGTTTCCAAAAGTCGGAGCTGAAGTTTGGGTCGATAAACCTGGTAAACTCTTTCGCCTGTGGAAAGAATGATTTGAATGCCTGTGTAGACATTCTCAGGTCTTTCGCAGGGTAGACGGCACCGCCGGCCGCGATTACCAGTTGGTCTAGTTCCTGCAATACATCTAGTGTGAATGCGCCTCGATTGGAAAAATCCAGCGCCAGACAAATTCCGGGTCTTGGAAAAGAAAGCATTCCTGGGGATTCATGATTACCAAATTCTTTTAAAACTGCCAAAAACGAACCCAGTCCGGATGAAACGATTTTATGTAGAATTTCTTCCATAATATTCAGTTTTTCCAGTGGAACGACAAACTGATACTGGTAGAAACCTTGTCCACCGTAAATTCTGTTCCAGTGATCTATGCTATCCAGAGGATAAAAAAATGAATCATAGTGCTGAACGGCGGTTTTACCGGCTTTGCGTTTGTTTGCATAATAGTAAAAAGAATTAAATGCTGCGATTGAACGGCGATTGATCGACCATTTGGGAAAATTAATCGGCACCGATAAATGATTATTTTTCTTTTTATGCGTTGTTTCCGGACTTTGCGAGCTGTGGTGATTTCCACGCATAAACAATCCGCGCATAAAATTTTTACCGTCAGCGACACAATCCAGCCAGGCTACACTGTATTGATACCGAGCGTTTGAATCGTTCGATAAAACCAGAAATTCTCGTAATCCTTTAAATGGAACTGTTTCGACGTCCAGAAATGAAGATTTAACCGGAATTAGTTTTATTTCAACCCACGTAATCAGGCCGGTAAGCCCAAGTCCACCAATTGTCGCCCGGAATAAATCTTGATTGGTCGTTGGACTACACAACAAGCGGGTACCGTCAGAGCGAACTAATTCAAAACTTAAAATATGTCGACCAATAGTGCCGTCTTGATGATGGTTTTTTCCATGCACGTCATTAGCAACCGCGCCACCCATGGTGACGTATTTGGTTCCGGGTGTTACGGGTAAAAACCAGCCCAAGGGAATAATGGTGTCAAGAATTTCGTTGAATTTGACGCCGGCTTCACAGCGTAAAATACCTTTGTTTTTGTCGAAACTTATAAATTTATTTAAGGATCGGCAGTCGATTAATCGGCCCTGGGAATTTAGGCAAGAATCGCCATAACTACGGCCATTGCCGTAGGGCAACCAGCAATTTTCATCGCTGTCCAGGCGCGTATCCTTCCAGTTCAGACGTATCGCCTTTTGCTTTTTGGGCGGCGTATATCCCCAGCTTCTGTAATCGCTCATTACAGCAGTATCGGTAACGTTAGAGCACTCAATATCACCAGAACAGCGAAAAATGCAGTAAGAATGCTGGTGTGATCGCGAATGGCAAAAAGGATTGGATCTTCGTGCATTTCGCCGCGCGCGGTAATCATCCAAACGCGACCTATCCAATAAAGCAGCAGTGGACAAATCAGCCATAATGCCTGCGGTAGAGGATACATTTGTAAAACTTTTTCGCCGTTTATATACAGTGCAACGACCGCAATAGACAAAATTCCGGAAGAAACACCCGCGCTGGTCAGCATTGGCAAGTCGACAACTTGATAGGAACGACCGTTACTGGATTGGCGTTGTTGCTGTTTGAGGTTTTCCAGTTCGGATACTCGTTTGGCTAGAGCCAGACTTAAAAAGAAAAACATGGAAAAAGCCAGTAACCAGAATGATAGTTCTGAATCGATGGCGAATCCTCCGCCGATAACTCTTAACGTATATAGCGATGCCAGTACGCATACATCCAGCATAGCAACCGATTTAAAATAAAATGAATACGAAAGCGTGGAAATAAAATAGGCACCAAGTACCAACAAAAATGATGTGGGTAGTAACGGAGTCATCGCAATTACAGCAGCAAACAGCAATACCATAATCGCCAAGCCTTGCTTGATCGACAATTTACCGGACGCAAACGCTCTAAGTTTCTTGGTTTCATTTTGCCGGTCGGATTCCAGGTCGAGCAAATCATTAATAATGTAGGTGAAAGAAGCTAAAAAACTCAGGCAGAAAAATCCAAGCAGCAGCACTCGAATGTCGGAAAAGTTGTTAAGCTGATGTTCCAGTAAAAATGGAATAAAAATTAGCAGATTTTTTACCCACTGATGAACGCGAATTGCTTTAATAAAATCACGAAACGTAATTCCCGGAAGCTTGAAAACTTTTGTGGGAGTAAATATTTTTTGTGTCTCTCTTAGATATTTATTGTCTTTGGATACGATTAATACATTGCGAGCTGCCGTCCATACTGCCCAGTCGTCTTTATCGTTACCAATATAATCAAATCCATTTTCGCCAAAGCGATCCACCAAGTGATTACGCTTGTTGGATTTTGTAAGATTTATATGTTCGTCTGAGGCAATAACGTCATGAAATATGCCCAGATGTTCTGCCACTTCGGCCGCCAGTCGCCAGTTAGAGCCCGTGACTAGAATAGTTTTGCGCGAATTACGTTTTATATACTCTATGACTTCCTGATTGTATGGCAGTGTGTGGGCTGCTATATAAACCCGTTCAGCTATCTGAGACTTCATATAGGCTTTTCCTTTTAGAAGCCATATAAAGACGAGAAAAATAAACAATGGATTTTGTTTGACTAACTTTAATAAAGATTCAAACAATAAATCGGTTTTAAGCAGCGTTCCATCCATGTCCACGCATAAAGGGCAAACTTTACCGGCTGTATTTTTGCTATACCGGTCTAGCGCAGAAACATCTTTATCAAGGATATCGCTATCCGTCGATATATGATCTTGCCTCTTCGGTTCGGCGAAAGAATTGGAATGACGTATATATTTCATATAATGTATCTGCTCGCCCGAATATTTAAAATGCGGGAAAACTAGTTTTAGTTATTTGTATGCGCTGTCTTAGTAAAGTGGTCTTTAACGCATGGTTTGAAGTAAATATTCAGTTCCTACGTATCGTAGACAAAGTTTGCGATAAACCTCTAATTAAACTCGAATAATTGACGCTATTTTATCAATCTATCAATTTACGGCTCCTTGAGCTTATTCACAGTTTATAAGGGGTAAAGCCGGTAAAAACGTTCGAATTAGGCTACTGAGTCACATAACGGGACCTTGCTTTACAGGCGGTCTGGACGAACAGTAAATGACATTGAAAATAAAGGATTAACTTTGGCGATCAGAATCGTAATTTTGTTTTTATTAATAATATATGGAAGTGTGTCTTTTGCTGCTAAAAACGACTGGGCTGAAGGCAATGAAGGGTTTTCCGACGGTGCATCCCGTGATTATTTCAATAGTGCTGGAAAGCTCGAGTGGAAAAATTTTATGGGCGACTGGCGGGATGCTGAAAATGTCGAACAAGGTGAGCGAGCGTATGCAATAGAAACAGTTGTAGATGATGATAACCCTATGTATGTCGAATGGGATGTGACTTCTTTAGTGCAAGAATGGGTGAGTAAAAAATATCAAAACCAGGGAATGTTTTTACGTGCAGTACAAGGCGGGGCCATTCATTTTAATAGCCGTGAACATGCTAACAAAGAACAAAGGCCACAATTAATAATTAAAACAAATGCCGGTGAAAAAGTATTATCTCCGGTCGCCGATACTTATATCGATAGTTCGACCTTCCGTAGCTTGGGATACGAGGAAGTATTAAGTGTAGTGGTCGAATCCAGTAATACTTTGTTGCGTTTTAATCTAGATGAATTTAACCAAGCCGATAAAATAGTCAACGCAACACTTAAATTATTCACCGCTGAGCAATTCGGAACTACCGACATTGCGGTATATCGATGTGCACAGGAAGCGGTGCCGGCGACGAAAAATCCGGTCTACGGACTGGCGTCGAAGTATCCGAACGATCAAGGAATTGAGCATGATTCAAATGTAATTTTCTTTGCTGATTTTCAAAGCAGCGACTGGGCTAACCAGTGGTCATTGGGCCAGCCATTAACGACTGTAGATAAAGACAATAAAAACAAATTTAAGCCATTGCTGGGGAAAGCCGTGCGCGTAAAAATACCGGAAGGTGGTAACGGTGCCATGGACGTGCGTTATAACTTCAAGCACGAAACCGGTAAAGAGCCGGAAGAAATTTATTTTCGTTACTATCTGCGCCTGGCCGATACCTGGAATCAGAAACAAGAAGGAGGAAAATTGCCCGGCATTAGTGGTACTTACGGAGTAGCAGGATGGGGTGGTCGTACCAGTGATGGCTATAACGGCTGGTCTGCGCGAGGTGCGTATTCTTTTACTGTTGCCGATAATAATCCGTTGGCAGGATTGCATCCCATTGGTAGTTATTGTTATCACGCCGATCTGGAAGATCGATACGGTGATATCTGGATCTGGAATAAAGGCTATCGCGGGTTTTTGGAAAACAATCGTTGGTATTCGATAGAACAATACGTGAAATTGAATACACCAGGTGAAAAGAACGGTGTACTGAAAGCTTGGATTGACGGTGAGTTGGCGTTTGAAAAAACCAATCTACGTTTTCGTCATACCGACACGCTCAAAATCGACGAGATCTGGATGAATGTTTATCATGGTGGTACTTCTCCGTCTCCGTATGATCAGCATTTATTTATCGATAATGTCGTCATCGCAAAAAAATATATAGGCCCTATCAAGCTAAAGCGTTAAAATACCGCGGTCGCAACTTTGCTTTGCTATAGCGTATTATGAAAACCGCGCAATTTAACGCAAGCGGCAATAAAGCCATACTAATTGTATTTCTGCTGGTATTAGCGGGCATGGAAATTGTGGCTCTTACTATGGAAAGTCACTATAAGTACGATATTCCCATGTGCGCAGCATTACTAGTTTTTGTCTTTATGGTGCGCGATGCCATTCATCTAAGCTGGATGCATTTTTTGTTATTTGCATGTTTTTTGATCATTCATTGCTTGGGGATGTTTGATTTATACGAATCCTATCCATTGGGGATTGAATACGATTATTGGGTGCACAGTTTGTTCGGATTTATCTCGGCGCTGGTTATTCTAAGATGGTTGCGAACGTCCGAACTGCACCTTAAACGAATCGTGCGTATTGCCAGCACATTAGTCATCGTGCTTGGAATTTCGGCTGCGCACGAGCTGTATGAATTTGCTGGTGCGATTTTGTTGGGCAGCGGGGAAGGCGTGCTATTTATCGGCGCCGGCGATCTGGATCAATGGGATACCCAGAAAGATATGTTAAATAATGTCATAGGCGGATTGATTGGTATTTTTATCAGTAGTTCATACAATTATTACTGCACGTCCAGGGCAACGTAACACTTACTCGGTGTTGTGTAACAACCAGGCGACTAATAGTCTTATTTGAGCGTCACCCAGCCGATCATCAAACGCCGGCATAATGCCGTTTCTGCCGATTGCAATAGTATGTCGCAATTGTTCATCGGAATTTCCATACAGCCAAATTTCGTCAGTTAGATTCGGAGCGCCTAACAGAGGATTGCCACCGCCGTCTGCAGCATGGCATGTAGCACAGAATTGATCGAAAAGTTGTTTGCCTTCATTGAATTGATTTGAATTACCAAGCGACAAGGATCTTACGTAGTCGATGACTTGCGATACGCCGTCATCGCCTAATGCATTTTGCCAGCCGACCATTATCGCCTTGCGACCCTGACGCAAGGTTTGTTCGATATCTTGTTCAGAACCGCCCCATTGCCAGTCGTTATCAAGCAGATTTGGAAATCTATTGGCCTGCCCGGCACCGTCCACGCCATGACAAGCCGCGCAATGATGCTGAAACAGGCGTTCTGCAGATGTCATTAATTGCGCGTCCTGTTGCAGTTCCAGAATCGGTGATTCCGCTATCTTCTGGCGCACTTCTGCATGCGCAATAGCATAGCGAGTTAAACTGACATCCAAACGTTCATTTTGAGACCATTTCAACATCCCGGCGTAAGAACCCAGGCCGGGGAATAGCATTAAATACACCACTGAAATTACCAGTGTTGCCAGAATCATCCAGAACCACCACATTGGAGCGGGATGATTGCCTTCTTTGAGAGTTTCATCCCAGACGGGCGATTCAAATTCTTCGGAGCCGTTTTTAGAAAAATAAATACTGAATACCAGCCAGGTCAGCCCCAGCAAGCTGACAACCGTAAGCCCGATTATCCAGCCGCTCCAGAAATCCGAGGGCATGTCAGCCATGACGAACCTCGTCGTTCAATGGAATTGCGGCAGCCCGGTCCATGGATTTACGTGAAGATTTCAATGACACCCAGATCACCACACCGATCATGAATGCCATTACAAGCATATCCCCTGCGAATATAAAATAAGCCATGATAATTCTCCTTGCGGGTAAGAAGTGCCTAATTTTTGTAAATACGCAATTAAGGCATCCATTTCTGTTTTGTTTTTTAAATCCGTTTCGGCATTGTCGATATCATCCTGAGTATAAGGATGTCCAAGCGATTGCAAGCCGGTAAGTTTTTCGACAATGTCGTTGGTTTGATTTGCATGGTTGTTTGCCAGCCACGGATATGCCGGCATAATCGAATTGGGTACAACGCTGCGCGGGTTTAATAAATGCAAGCGATGCCATTCATCGGAATATTTTCCGCCAATACGATGCAAGTCTGGTCCGGTGCGTTTCGATCCCCATAAAAACGGTCGATCATATACAAATTCTTCAGCGCGTGAATATGAACCGTAGCGTTCCACTTCGGCAACTAGCGGACGAATTTGCTGCGAATGACATGTACTGCATCCTTCGCGTATATAAATATCACGGCCGGTCAATTCCAGCGGTGTGTATACGCGTGTATTGATTCCGGGTGTACTTAAAGATTCCTGAAACAGGCTGGGAAGCACCTGTACCAAACCACCGATCGCAGTAACAAACAAAATACCGAAAATTAATAAACCGATATTGTTTTCCAGGCGCTGGTGCAGACTAAGACCGCTCATGCGTATGCCTCCGTAACCTGTGGTGGATGTACCGTTACTGTGTGTCGACCGGCTATAGTTTTCCATAAATTAAAAGCCATTAACGCGGCACCAATTAAGAACACCAGTCCGGCGATAAAACGCAGTAAGTAATACGGATACATAGCCTGCATAATTTCGGTGAAGGTGTAGCGTAACTCTCCGAGTTCATCCAGACTAAGCCACAACACACCTTGCGATACTCCGGCGCCCCACATGGCCACGACGTATAACATAGTGCCGGCCAGCGCCAACCAGAAATGCAGATTTGCAAGTGCAACACTATAAAGCGGTGCGCCAACCAATCGAGGGATTAAATAATAAAACGTTCCAAAAGTAATAAGTGCATTCCAGCCCAGTGCGCCGGAGTGTACGTGCCCGACAGTCCAGTCGGTAAAATGACTGATTATGTTGACGGTTTTAATCGCCATCATCGGGCCTTCAAATGTCGCCAAACCGTAAAAAGCAAGCGCCAGTACAATAAATTTCAAAGCGGGATCAGTGCGTAATTTTTCCCAGGCGGTACTGACGGTCATAATGCCGTTGATCATTGAAGCCCATGACGGTGCCAGCAACACCAGGCTCATGAGCATGCCCAGGTTTTGTACCCATTCCGGAACGGCATTGAAATGCAAATGATGCGGTCCGGCCCAGATATAGCTGTAGGCAAACGCCCAAAATGCGACAATCGACAAACGATAACTCCAGATCGGTCGTTCGGCTTGTTTGGGTAAAAAGTAATACATCATGCCCAGAAAACCACCCGTTAATAAAAATCCGACTGCATTATGGCCGTACCACCATTGCACAATCGCATCCTGAGCGCCTGCATATAGAGAATATGACTTGGTAAGTGTCACCGGAATGGCAAGATTATTTACAATATGCAGCATTGCTATGACGATAATAAGTCCGCCGTAAAACCAGTTGGAAATATAAATCTCGCGAATTCTTCGAGTGGCAATCGTGCCAAAAAATACAATGGCAAAGCACACCCAAACCAGCGTGATGGCAATGTCAAACGGCCATTCCAGCTCGGCATACTCCTTGGATGTGTTAAACCCGGCAAGTAACGATATGCCTCCCAATAAAATTGCAATTTGCCAGGCCCAACAAGTAAACCACGCAAGTTTTGGCGCAAACAACGGAACGTGACTGGTACGTTGCACACTGTAATAAGCGGTTCCCATTAACGCTGAAACACCGAAGCCGAAAATGACAACATTGGTATGCAGGGTGCGTAATCTGCCAAAGGATAACCACGGATTTTCCAGATTTAACGCCGGCCATACCAGCTCTGCAGCAGCGTATACGCCGGCAATCATTCCCAGGAGTGCCCAGAAAATGGAAAACATGACCAGAATTTTTACTACACGATCATGGTAAACCTCATGCGTGCCAGGGCTTGCAAATTTTGACATTTTAAATTCCTAAAGAAGGGCCGATTCCATAAATCCATACAGAAACTGTAATACCGAGTAGACTGACAAATGCCACCAGAAAATACCCTATCAAAGCCGACGCCATTAACATTCCACGTTCAGGGGTCGTATGCAGAACAATGGGAAGGCCTCGATAGAGTAAATACATACTCCACATTACTGCGGGGATAAGTACTAAGATATTGATAAATATATCCGGATATAAATGAATCAAGCTGGCGGCAGTTAGCGGTGCGCCGACAATGCAAATCATCGCAAAATGAATACCGAGCGACTGTCTTGCGCCGTAGGTAGATGCCATCCATTTAGAAACTACAGCAGCGCTTATAAATCCGAATAGTAATGCGACGAAGTAAGACAGACTGATAATAAGTAAAATATTTTCCGGTAAATATATCGGACTGGTAGTGCCGAGACGCCAGCCGTAATTCATGGTGCCGAAATAGGCAAATATCGGCGGCAGAATCCCTAACCAAAGCGCTGTTTTAATAAAAATTCCAAATGGTGACGGGTCGAGTTTGGCCAGCGTTTCAAATGCGTTGCCGGGTCGCACTAACAGGCAGGCGGCAGAAAGACAAGAAAATGACTTTTCCATAAACGGCAATTCCTATGCGTATCAACCCAGTCGTAGTTGGATTTACAAGCTAGCAAAAGTTTTGAATACGGAAACTGATTTACATCAACTTAACTATTAGTATATTGCGGTATTGTTAAATACTTTCAGGCATATAGGTGTCATCAATGGGCGGCGCGTATGGATCAACAACTTCATCAGCATTGGTTTAGTTTAATTGCGCCGCTATTTCCGGAAAATGCCGAATTAATCTCCAGTAGTGCTTCAAAAGATTTCAAAGTGTTTGCATCGTGGCTATTGAATAACGATCCGCAACAACCGGATAAGCGTTCACGAATAATCGAAGTCGAAGTGCCGCCGGAAGCAATCGAGCAATATCAGGCCAAGTCCCTGCAACGAAAAACCAGCGACGATCAAAAGTTTGTTCTTCAAGTGCAAAAGTTTTTAAGCGGATTTAACCCCGAACACGATTCACCGCCGGGAGAGCGAGCGCCCGAGGTCAAAATGCTGATTTGCCAGAGCGTGTTGGATAGCTGATTCAGGCGGTTTTCTCGCAATAGCGGCAACTGAGCGTAGGGGGAGCGCAGAAATTCTCAATTTTGGACCAATTTGGCGGCATATTTTTGGCGATGGCAGTCACCTAGAGAAGAAGAAGTTTTACAAAGTCCTTATTTTTCAAGATCTTATATATTCCAATTAAAGTTGGCATTTAACTTGCTTGATCACGTGTAAGGAGTTGAAGTGACAAGCAAAGGAGTGCAGTACTTATTTAGCGACTACTAGAGGAGAAAATCTCATGCAAGTAGTACGAATGATACTGATAGGTTCTGTAATATCTGTTTTAGCCCTGATGAACAATGGCGTGATGGCGAACGACCGTTTTGTCCAATCCCATGTCGGCTATCAAGCCCTTAGTCTCGATATTTCCTTTACACTGGCAAATGACGCGGTCGAATCCGAACGTTTTGTAAACGGATTTGATGCTGATTTTTTGGTGGCACATCAAATAGCAGGCGGGTACACCATGGGCATAAAGTACCTGGACTTAAATGTGGCGGATGAATTGCACGAGGAGATTGACCATTCGCAGTTATGGATTGGATTGCAACTCAGTTTCTGAGTCCACAGGCAAATTATCCAGTAAAACATTGGCGATGTTTTCGCCCATAATTTTTTGTATTTGGCGTTCGGTAAAACCGTCTTGCACCAAAGCTCGCGTGACTACACTTATATTGGCAGCGTCAAACGGCGTCTGAACATTGCCGTCGAAATCAGAACCCAGCGCTACATAATCTTCGCCGATCAAATCTGCTACGTAACGAATACTTTTTATCAAACCACTGACATCCTGCGAACAAATAGCCGCAGGCCAAAAACCGATTCCGACGACTCCGCCGCTGGCAGCAATTTTTCGAATATGTTCGTCGCTTAAATTGCGTGTAGCATTATTGCAAACACCTTGCACACCTGTATGTGTGGCAATCACCGGTCGTGTACTATGCCGAAGAATGTCATCGATTAGTTTAGGTGAAGCATGGGAAATATCCGCCAGAATATTCAAATGATTCATTTTGCGCAAAACGTTTAATCCAAATTGCGTTATCCCGTTTTTTTTCACACCGTGCGCAGAGCCACCCAGTTCGTTATCAAAAAAATGACTAAAGCCGATTATTCGATAACCTTCATTAAATAACAGGGCGACATTTTCCAGTTTACCTTCCAAGGCATGTGCGCCTTCAAGACTCAATATTGCACCTACGACGGCCTGATTGCCGTTTTTTAGCGTAATTACTTCTTGCAGATCCTGTCGGGTTCGAATAATTTTTAATCGTTGACTGGATTTAGTTGCGGCAACGTGTAATTTTTCCGCCTGGTAAACTGCGCGATGTAACGTACTTTTCCAGGTTTTCACCGGCCATCGTTGCGCGATCGCTAAAAGCGTAATGTTATCGCTATTATCATCATTGGAATAGAGATTTAACCCGCGTGGTGTTTTCGTTACTACCGAAAAAACCTGCAGCCCGACATTGCCTTGTAGCAGGCGCGGTATATCGACGTGCCCGTGATGGTGGTGCGTATTTAATTTTCGATCCCACAGAAGTGTGTCGGCATGCAAGTCTGCGATGAATAAATTATTGTGTAACTCGATAATTTTAGAATCAGAAATAGGCGAAAAAGATATGACTGTATTTCTTTTCCGGTCTTCATAAACAGGAATAACAAAAAAGAAGATATAGCTTATTACCAATACAAACAGGAAAGCGCTGCTATATAAAGTATATTTTTTATTCAATTAAGCTCTAGTTTTAAAATTTCGTGCACTGAAAAATTTATTTTTGATTGCGCGGATTGGCAAACATGCGGCCATGCCCGGGAATAATGAAGTCTGCAATTGCCAATACTTTTTCTCGACTCTCGATTAATTTCGCATTGTCTTCGGCCAACGGATCGACCTCCGGTTGCATATTTTCATTCCACCATACATGGGTAAATACATACGTACCGTTTTCGGTGTCAACGACTAATGAAGCATCTTCATCGGTATGACCGGGAGTTTTAATAACGCGTACGTTATCAACAATCGAATATTCGTCACCGTGATCTTCCCAAAGATCGTGTTGATAACTGCCCCAGAAATCCACCACAGTCGCATTGGGAAATAAGCCGATTCTAACGGTATGGTCGGGATGATGGTGACTGATAAAAACATGCGTGACTTCGGTCGACTTTATCCCGGCTTTTTCCAGATTTGCAATAAGATCGATATCTTCTGCAACCATGCCCGGATCGACAATAATGACCGCATTTTCGACCACTATCAGCGCGACCGTCGACGCTACACGGCGGGCACCGTCGTCGCGCTCGCCAGGAACAAAATTTCTGCCCTCAACAGGCGCCACATAACCCGTATGTAAAATGGTAATTTCTGCGTCGCCGGATGCCGCATAAATCGGTATGGAAAACAATAGATAAGTAAAAATTACGGTTTTTATGCCGTAAGAATTTATTTTCATCATAAACTAGTGACTTGGTTGTAGGAATTCATGTCTTTTTTTGTATACAGCTATACTGGCTGCCGTGATATATAATGTATCCATAGCCGGAATTATAAAAGCGAAATCATAAAAAAGGTGAAAAATGCGGCGTTTTAAAGTAGGTCTGGTAGTAAAAAAATGTGCATTTCTGCTCGGCTGCTTGATTATTGCGGTAACGGCTTATGCGGAATCCGGGGATCAAACTGCAGAAGCCATTAGCGAAGAATCGCACTTTCGAGTGTCTTATAAAGCTCAATACGATCCCGTTCCTTTAAATCAAATTCATCCATGGGTCCTGCATGTAGAAGATATGGAAGGAAATTTAGTCGAAAAAGCCGTAGTGACCGTCGATGGCGGCATGCCCGCGCATAATCATGGTCTGCCTACAGAGCCCGTAGCTACAGAATTGGGTGGCGGCGACTATCTGATCGAGGGAATTAAATTCAGTATGACAGGATCGTGGGAGATGTGGTTTTATATTCAAACCGAAACCATTACTGACAAAGTTAAATTCGAACTGGAAATGTAGAAAAATAACGTTGTATATCTTGTAATGTTTAATACAAGGATGATTCGACTGATAAGTTTCCATCGATATCTCTATGCCTTATTTGTCTGTTGGCTGTTATTCAATAATGTTGCGTATGCAGCGGATAGTTCGGAATGGGATGAAGTTGAATTATCTATACTGAAAATGCAGTGGATAGGTAGTTTACCGGCGCCGCCACCAGATCCTTCGAATCAGGTTGCAGATAATATCGATGCCGCCCGTTTTGGGCACAAACTATTTTTTGATTCCCGCTTCAGCAGCGGAGGCAAGGTGTCTTGTGCAACTTGTCACGTACCGGAAAAATCATTCACTGATGGCTTGGCAAAAGCAGAGGGCGTGGGGACCACTATGCGCGGGACACCAAGCATAATCGGAGTTGCACATAGCCCCTGGTTTTTTTGGGACGGTCGCAGTGACAGTTTATGGGCACAGGCATTAAGTCCGCTCGAGTCCGATGTTGAGCATGGCGGCAATCGCATGCAATACGCGCATATTATTTATAACGATGCCGATTATCGAAAATCCTATCAGAATATCTTTGGACCTTTGCCAAATCTAGGGGACCACGATCGTTTTCCAAAAAATGCAGCACCAAACGGGAACGCAGATGCGAAGTCGCGCTGGAATGCAATGACTGAAACCGATCGTAACGACGTCACTCGAGTATTTGTAAATATGAGCAAAGCCATTGCGGCATACGAACGACTGCTTATGCCTTCGGCATCGCGATTCGATGAATACGTAGCGGCAACTTTGCAAGGTGATAATAGTAATGCATTAACTAATGATGAAATCGCCGGCTTAAAACTTTTTATCGGCAAAGCGATGTGTGTTACCTGTCATCAGGGTCCGTTATTTACCAATCATGGGTTCCACAACGTTGGTGCTCCCGATCCTGCAAGTAAAAAGTCGTGGATTCCATTTTTAAGCTTTTTTAAAGACAAGCCATTATTTGACGTTGGTCGGTATAAAGGCGTGAAAGAAGCCCAGGCCAGCGAGTTTAATTGTCTGGGAGAATATAGCGATGCAAATGAGAGCGATTGTGCTGAAATAAAATTTGCTAATACCAAATACCTGGCGACATTGGGTGCGTTTAAAGTGCCAACATTGCGTAATATTAGTGCAACAGCGCCGTATTTTCATTTTGGGCAGTTTGCGACCTTGAGTGAGGTTCTCGATCACTATAATAAAACTCCCGAAGATGTAGTAGGGCACAATGAGTTAACTGAGCTGAAACTTAGCAATAATGAACTGGCGCAACTCGAAGCGTTTTTACACAGCTTGACGAGCCCGCCGGCAATAACTGCGGAGTTGTTAAGCGCGCCAGACTAGATTATTTAAAACAGAAAGATTAATTACGCAAATTGTTATGCGTCGCAAGACGCTTCCAGCATGACTGCTTTAAACGGGTCCAGTCTTTTTTGCAAATTATTTTCGACTAGCCAGCGATCCTGCATTTGATATGCTTCTAATTCCAAATGGCCAAGACAAGTGTGTTGATGCTTTCCATTTGCCCACTGCACGTAATGTATAAGCTCGTGCATTAAATTGGAATGATCTATTTTATTGTTGGTTTTATAGCTGTTTTTCAGATAGATCGTGGTTTGTTTATTATAAAAGCCGAACAATTTTGCAGCCTGGCACTGGCCTTTGTCCTGAATTCCATACACCGCGCAGACATTGTATGTGTCTGTGAATGCAACATTGGGAAGAGGAATATCTACATTATAATCGGTGTTTGCGCCGATCCAGACAAGGAAGCTAAGTAGCAATTCTTGCATAACGATACCTCTTTTACACTATTGTTCCTGTTTTGCAGGAGCAAGCAATGCATATACATATACCATTAAATGTATATACATACTACCAGGTATGTCTGAATACCACGAAAAATTGGATTAAAGGTTAACTAGGTCTCACTATGCGGGAGTATTCCCGCTGAATTCAGCCTTTCATAGATTGTTAAGGACAGGTTTGAACGTAGTACATTAAGCTGATTGGATCGACTGAATATCTTGAGTGTGGACGATTTCAGAACGAGTCTGCGAATAAGAGGAGTATTCAAGTTGTGGCCATGCCGAAATGACGTATTGTATTATTCAAAAATCAGTCGTATAAAGACCTGGATATTTGAACTGACCATAAACAATCAGTCGTAATACAAAGTACCCGGCACTTACCGAGTACTTTGCAATATCTGGATATCAGAAATTAAAAACTTTTTTGATAGCCGACCGTAAACAGCCAGTCGGTTTCCAATTGCGGTCCATTTAAGTTCTGATGGATGGGCACACCAAATTCTGCCGCCAATCGATGACCATGTAAAATTCCGGATTGCCCAACAAGATTAACCCCCACCAGAAAATCTGCACGGTCGCCGCCGTGGTTATCGGGATCGGCAGTTTGAACCGGCGCTACGATTTCCGAATCCTGCCCTTCGATTTTACCTGTTGTTTTACCTGCCAGTCTGGCAGAAACACTGATCCACGGCGAAAGTAAATAACTCGTCCATGCCGTTAGTTCGTGTATATCACCCAAGGTATAACTTTCATCATTTTTACCAAGCCGGACTGTTCCGCTGTATTGAGCGCCCCAGCCTATCGCTCCGGATTTGCCGGAATAAGTGATGCCGGGTAGTAAGTCCGTTGTCCCTGATCCTAGTTGCATGGGATACGGCAGACGTAAAGTAGGGCGTGCACCCATAGGGGTTAGTACGTCATCGGTTTCGTCAATTGAACCCGTGGGAAAACTTACACCGACATTTGCATGGATATGGTGCATGTCGTCGTCATACAGCTTAATTAACCCACTTAACTTGGTATCGCCAATTCCGCTGGTTCGAGTCTCGAAGCGTCCCAACTCTGTTGTACCCATACCGCCCATGAACGTAATGTGATTCATATCTTTTTGAATATACGAACCCATGAGCATCAGCGTTAGCCAATCGGTAGGTGCATACATGAATCCCAGCATATGCATTTTCATGGTCATTTGTGTCGGGACTACTCGCAGCGTAGGTGGTTGCATCGGCATGCCGAAAAAAGGATTTGCAATCGTGGTTGCTATCTCTTCTGGACTAATGTCGTTTTTTCCATCCTGGCTTCCATCCATATCCATTTTCATATAGCGGTAGGAGACCATCCATTCACCTTTTTTGTGCATGTGATCTCCCATTACTCCAATTGGTGCGTGACCGTCCGCACGCATAGTTTTCGAGCCCATCGATATTCCGGTGGACTCAGGCTGATCAGCAATTGAACTATTTGCCAGCATAAAAATTAGGTGAATTGATAAGACTCCGTAGAAATATTTTTTCATATCCGTTAAAAAAGAATTAATATTCCGGAAATACTAACAAACCAATTAAATATATTAGTGCGTCATTTTGTCGCAGGAGCTTAGGTTGGTTTGCATTTAAACTGGGGAATCTAGAATCAAAAGATTATGAATAAATCTGGCTTGAATAGTAATAAATTATACGATTGCAGCTATCGGGCGAATCTGCGCCTATTGATTTGGCTGCGTGGATTTGCAATTGCCGGGCAGTTGACGGCTATTTTAATGGCGGTATATTTTTTAAAAATCCCATTACCTGTTGGAAAATTAATTATCTGGATTGGAATTTATACGCTTATTACCTGCGCCACTATTTTTCTGTTGTCAAATAGTCGCGAAATATCTTTGTGGGAATTCTTTATACATCTTTTAGTCGATATTTTTATACTCACTGTGCTGCTGGCGTATTCAGAAGGTGGGGCCAACCCGTTTGTTTCCTTATACCTGATACCACTTACTATATCTGCGATTACATTGCCCGCTATTTTTACCTGGATTATTGTCGCGATTACGTTTAGCTGCTACAGCTTGCTTGTCTGGGTAATTACGCCAATGAGTGAGCATACGTTTCATGCGCACAATTTTAATATTCATGTATTGGGCATGTGGCTGGGGTTTGCGGTAAGTGCAATGCTGGTGGCATTTTTTGTCGTCAGAATGGGACGAATTATACAACGACAACAAAAAGAACTGATTGAGAAAAGAGCAGAAGCCTATAAGGACGAACAGCTAATTAAACTTGGAGCACTTGCGGCAAGTACTGCGCATGAATTGGGGACACCATTAGGGGCTATGCAGCTTATATCGGAGAATATCAGCGATGAAGACGATAAAAATTCCCGTCGGTCGCAACTACAGGATTTGCAGATTCAAATTAAGCGTTGCAAAGAAGCTCTTTCAACTCTGTCGGCTTCGGTTGGGTCTGCTCCGCTGGAAAATGGAGAACCTATGAGAATTGAAGAATTTATTCAGGATATTATCCAGAATTGGCAGCAGACACGTCCAAACGTAAACCTAAAAACATATATTCAAAACGATATTACCGGACCAAAAATCTTATCGGAAAAATCCTTGCAACAAGCTATTAAGAATATTCTCGATAATGCAGCAGATGCTTCGCCGACCTATGTATCGTGCGAGACTATTTTTAACACCGACGAGCTTCAGTTGGTGGTGTCGGATAAAGGGCCGGGACTTACAATGAACGATAGCAGTAAAGCAGGTCAGCAGCCATTTTCAGATTCAAAAGGACTGGGATTGGGTTTATTCCTGTCTTATGGAATTATTCGACGGTTTGGCGGAAGCGTGGTTCTTAAAAATCGTTCTGAAGGTGGTTTGCAAACTACAATTTCTCTACCCATAAATGCCTTGGCAGTTTCATGAATAATCAGCTCTTAATTGTCGAAGACGACGAAGTATTTGCTTCTGCCCTTAGCAGTAGTATGGAGAAAAAAGGCTTCAGCGCAATAATTGCGCACGATATTGAAAGTGCCAGACAAGCTGCTCGAGAGTTTTCGCCAAACTTTGCAATTGTGGATTTAAAACTGGGATCGGAGTCCGGTTTGGAGGTTATTCCGTTCTTAAAGCAGCTTAATAATAAATCAAAAATTGTTGTACTTACCGGGTACGCAAGTATCGCAACTGCGGTAGAGGCAATTAAGCTGGGTGCTATCCACTATTTGACCAAACCGGTAAGCAGTAGAGAAATATTCCAGGCATTTTTCAGAGACAAGGGACAGTCGGATCAAACATTGGCTACCAACCCATTGTCGTTAAAGCGACTTGAGTGGGAGCATATTCAAAAAGTTTTGATAGAAAATAATGGAAATTTGTCCGCCGCTGCACGTGCATTGGGTATGCATAGAAGATCATTGCAGCGCAAATTAAGCAAATATCCCGTCAAAAACTAAACTTGTTGAGTGGGCCGATGGTCTATCGCAACTGACTATCTTTACTGCCGCGTCGATTGAATCCGGAAAGCGTCGCCTGTTTTTCGTCATGCGCGGACTGGCAGTCGACACATAATCGAACTCCGGGAACGGCCTTTTGCCGTGCCGCAGGAATTGCCGCCTGGCATTGCTCGCAATGAGTCAAGCTTTTGCCGCTAGGCAAGCGGCTGCGAGCATGCTTGACGGCGTCGTCTACACTCGCATCAATTTGATCCTGAACGGCACCATCTCGCGACCATCCACCTGCCATGAATGACTCCTGTAGCTATTGTTAAACCGCTTGCTTCACAATCTTTGGTTCACACCCGGTAATCATACACCAAATGGATACTATGTGTCTGATTCACATGGATTTATTGGAATCGCATACAGTCACAATGCATAAAATATCCTTGGACTTTGATAATCGCTTGGTAAGATTGCGAATGTGGAACCTTATACGGAGGACGTGCGATGTTTGAACCAAGCCAATGGTCGGAAGCGAGGTATGGTATGCCGGTTGCAGATCAGATTTTGATCAATCGACATTATGTCGTCGGGTATTCCTACTACTATCGGCAGACAAAGTGGGCATTGGAAATTGTCGATCGGGGAATGGTAGATGTCGAACGTTCCGAAAATTTTCGATCCGATTTTCGTATTCCAGAATTGTTTCGAGTAGACAAAGCCCAGTATGAAGGCTCCGGATTTGATCGAGGACATTTGGTAGCAAGTGCGAACCAGAATGAAGAAGAGTTACAGGATAGCGAGACGTTTCTACTTTCAAACATGTGTCCACAGGAGAGGGGATTTAACCGCGGTGTCTGGAAGCGGCTGGAGGCCGCTGTGCGAACATTAAATAATTTGGAAGATGTCTATGAAGTGTATGTAATAAGCGGACCTATTTTTGATTTTGATCTGGTTATTGAAACAATTGAAACGTCAGACAATAGCCCCATCAAGCTTCCGGTTCCACATTTGTTTTTTAAGTCTGTATTGGCTGAACGTAAAAGCGGAGCATTGCATATGTGGTCATTTGTCATGCCGCATGAATCCTCTCGCAAGTCATTGGATAAATTTCTGGTGCCCACAACTCATATAGAAGTGATGGTTGGTATTCATTTGTGGGACCGACTTACCGGCAGTAAAATAAGGCAAGAAAAAAGCAATATTCGTACAATGTGGGAGCATTAAACTTTAACAGTTTATTCCATAATTAGCTTTCTGTAATTGCTACTTAAAAATCGCTTTATATAATCCATTATGAAATATCCTGCGCGCATTCATATTTATTTTAAGGCCTTTTGTAAATTCGTCTTGATTATTACTGTCATCGAGGTATGGCAGAAGAGCTTCTTCGATTTTTTTCGAATGTTCGATATCAAGTTCTATATGACCTGTAAATAATTCCAGATCCTGCTCTTGTATGCCCGGTACTTTTCTTAATCCATTTAGCAATAGGCCGTAATATTTCGGTATAGGGTGTTCGCTGGCTACGCCCACGGCAGCTACCGCCGCTAACCAGTGATTGCTTTGAGTGAGTTTCATCATTGTATCGATGTAACTTTCAAGTTCTGGAATAATGTTTTCTTTTAAGATTTCTTCGTCAGTTATTCCAAGCGCATTCATAAAGTTGCGGTAGAGTTGAGCATGAGATCTGGTTTGATCGCCTAGTCCATATTCGTCATAAATAATTTCTGCTAAAACAAACTGAATATTTTCATCCGGAGTAATTCCAAGCGCATTAGCCTGATATAATCTGGTTCTTAATATGTGTGGATAATACAGAAGAGCGAATTCTTTTGCCTTTGGAACCTCAAATAATTTTAATGAAGAGATTGTAGAGATATAAGGGTCCAGAAAAAGTGGGTGATTCAATAATTTTTCTTTCTGTATTTGTAAAAATTCCTGTCCGTTCAACGCAACATCCTTGTATTCTACGGTCGTCTTAATCAAGTACTAGTTCAATTGTTCTTTTTTGTTCAATCTGAATAAGGTACTCGTAATGAGTAAAGCGATCGGAAACAAGATGCTCCATTCCAGAAAAAAGATGAGAAAACTGGTTAATAAAGGTTCCGACAAACTAATGGCACCTATTTTATATCCGAGCAAATAAGTGAGACTGCCAACTAAGCCGCCAGCCAAAGCAGCAATGAAATAATTTTTTGAAAACCAATAAAGGCTGTGCGGAATCATTAGTGAAAATACAAACCATAATACAACCAGCCAAATCGGTATTAGCAATGGAGCAGGATCACTATTAAATCCGAGTATACCGTAATAGGTGTTCAGGCTGTCTATGAGAATGCCGAGAGCAGCCACGATAATTAAAGTCCAAAAGTCTTCAAAGTGTGTTTTGGTGAAAATAAAATGGAGCAGTACATAAAGTGACCCAACTGCTGCCCCGAGATATTCTACATCATTAATAGCTTCGTAGGCACAAGCAGCCCAGGTAATTTCCAAGCCCAGGAGATTAAATATAATGAATTTAAGTCGAGACGTAATCACCTTGTTTGAATTTACTGATAAATAGAGTCGAATCGATTATCCGGTTTCTTGAATACTAAGTGATGAACATCGATTACGCGTTCTTCAAAACCAGCCTGACAGTATTTTAAATAATACTCCCACAAGCGAATAAAAGATTGCGAATAGCCAAGTTCTATTACTTTGCTCTTATTAGCGATAAAACGCCGATACCAGCTAGCCAATGTTTTGGCATAGCTGGACGCATAGCTTTCATCATGAAACAGGGTTAAGTCCGTATGATTTGTTGTAGCTTCGAGCATGCGGGCTACACTGGGTAAACTGCCTCCGGGGAAAACATATTTTCTTATAAAATCCATAGAGGAAATATATTGTTGATATAGGTAATCAGAAATAGTAATCGCCTGAATCAACATAATACCGTCTGGTTTTAGTAGCTTGCTGCACTGGCTAAAGTATGTGTCTAAATACTCATGCCCAACTGATTCAATCATCTCAATGGAGACAAGCTTGTCATACTGTCCACGCAAATTCCGATAGTCTTCTTTGAGTAAATGAATAGAGTCTTGCAAATTTTTGCTCGCTATTAGTTTTTCAGTATGCTCATATTGTTCATCAGAAATTGTTGTAGTAGTGATATGGCAACCATAATTTTCTGCTGCATATACAGCGAAGCCACCCCAACCACTGCCTATTTCCAATACTTGATCTCCCGGAGATAGTTTAAGTTTTTCGCATATAATCTTAAGCTTGTATTCGGAAGCTCGTTCAAGGTCGGTATGGTTTGATGTAAACATTGCGGATGAGTACATCATTTTAGAATCAAGAAACAAGCGGTATAAGTCGTTGCCTATATCGTAATGTGCACATATATTATTTTTGGAACCTTTTTGACTGTTTTTCTTCGCTAGTTTGGTGAAAAATGAAAAGAATCTGGCCAAATAAGCAAGTCCATATTTAAAAGAAAACAGTACCGAACGATTAATAGTAAAAAGACGTATTACCTGGATTAAGTCTTCTGTTGACCACCACCCTTGCACATAGGTGTAGCCGGCGGCTGGTTCTCCACCAAACAAAATCGTTCTGAACGTTCTTATGTCATGAATATGAATCTTTGCGCATAAAGTATTGCTCATACTTTTAGAGCCAAACTCGTAAATGTTGGTATCACAATAAACTTGCAAGAATCCTGTTTGTATAGCGTCTAATTTACGAAATAAAATAGACATGGCAATTTGATCAAACAATCCTTTGTTTGTTTTTTCTTTAGCATCATCGTGCTGTTTTGGAATAATCGTCATATTTATTGCCTAGTGATTTCTTGGGTGTGGAACGTATGAGATACCTTTGCTCCATAGTTTAAATGCTTCAAAATGAATAGCACTGGTTACTTTTAAAGTCATCAAAGGGTAGCCGACTAAAACCTGGTTTAAACTCGAACGATTTATAGGGCATTTTTGTAAAACAATATTTGCGGAAAATATGCTGGTGTTGTTTTCGCGGTTTTGAATCTCCACGCAAAGGGAGTCATCAGGAATTCCAAGCTTCCACTGATACTCCATATTTAAATCCATAAACGGCGATACATGAAATTCTTTTTTATGTCGAGCTCGAAAAAATGAATTTTCCGGATCATTGTTGCGCAATACATAACAATGCATCTCTTTCCAGGGCGTATTGGAAACTTCAGCAACAATATACTCTACTTTTTGGTCGTCTTGATCGAAGCAGTAATACAGGCTTAAAGGATTGAAGATGTATCCAAAATATCGAAAATGAGTTAGCAAGCGGATAGGGCCGGTGATTTGATTACCGGTTTCTTCCAGTACCAGCTTGCGGACTGAATCCGCCAAGCTTTCACTTTTGTCGCCGAAATGATCTTTTCTCTTAAAGGAAGCGATGTTGCTTTTTTCTATACTCCATAATCCGAATGAGTCGAATAAACTAGGCAATTCTTCCAGGTCTACGTACATCATAAACAACGAATAAGAAAATTCGTGTTGCCGCGGAGCTGTGCGCTTGTGATTAACTCGCCCTTTGTAGATGCAGCTTTTCATTGTTAATTTTGCTCTTGAATAAACTTACAGCCTCGATGGCACTCCAGACGCCGTCTTCGTGGAAGCCGTTGCGCCAATATGCTCCACAGTACCAGGTATTATTGGTACCGTTTAATTCCGAAAATTTTTGCTGTGCTTGAACGGCATTATAGTCAAATACCGGGTGCGTATAAGTCGTTTTATAGATAATTTTATCGTCCTTGATAAGGTCGTCAAAATTCAAAGTAACAAAGTAATTACGAGCGGATTGCAAATTTTGCAGCCTGTTCATGTAATACGTAACTTTAACATCATTGCCATCATTTTTTGGAACCCAGTAATTCCATGACGACCAGCAACTATGTCGTTTCGGCATTAACGACGGGTCCGTATGCAATACCGCTGAATTTACCTGATATTTAATATTTGCAAGAGTATCTTTTTCCAGAATAGTTGGTTCTTTTAATATACTAAGAGCCTGGTCACTATGGCATGCAAGAAATACATGGTCGTAAACACATGTATCGCCATTAACATCGTGAATCGCAATGCCTCTCTGTGTGCGATCTATCGATTGTACGGCAGAATTCAGTCTAATATTGTCAGAAAACGGTTTGCTTAGTTCTTGTACATATTTGCATGACCCTTGTTGTATGGTTTTCCATTGCGGGCGTTGTTTTATATTTAATAAACCATGATTATTAAAGAACGCCAAAAAACTTTTCGCAGGATACTCTTTAATCTGGTTGGCATGCGAAGACCATATCGCTGCACCCATAGGCAAAATATAGTACTTTATAAAAGCATTACTGAATTTGTTTATCGTCAGAAACTCACCAAGCGTGAGTAAATCATTATTATCTTTCAAAAAACTTTTTGAAAGTTTATTAAATCTGAAGACATCGAACAGGATCTGATAAGGAATAGTTCGATTCCAGTTATCACTATTAAATATGAGTGTGCTTAAACTGCTGCCCGACCATTCGAATCCGGTGCTTTCACATCGAGTGGAAAAACTCATCTCCGAGTTCTGCGCCGTGATATCGAGCTCTGATATTAATTTTTCGAAATTGGGGTAGGTCCAGTTATTGAAAACGATAAATCCGGTATCGATGTAGACGGTTTGTTGCTGTTCGGTAACTTCAATAGTATTTACATGGCCACCAATATAATTTGCTGCCTCATATACAGTAATGTCATGCTCTTTGTGCAGTAAATGTGCTGCCGTTAATCCGGATACTCCGGAGCCAATAATTGCGATTCTCATGTGCGTACTACCGTTTTTCGTAAAATCCAGGTCAACAAGGGATTGGGTAATGAACCGATTAACTTTAATGTGAGGCTAAATTTGCGTGGAAAATGAATTTCCTGCTTTTTTTTCGAAATTCCGTCAAGAATGTACTCCGACGCTTTTTGGGCTGTTATCAGTGCCGGCATATCGAAATCATTTTGATCCGTTAGTTCGGTTTCAACGAAACCAGGACAAATAACAGAAGTACTGATTCCTTTGCCGGATAAACTCACACGTAATGCGCCAAACATATTGCGTATCGCAGCCTTGGTAGCACCATAGGCCTCCGACCGTGGTAATCCCAAATAAGCTGCAGTGCTGCTCATTCCGATTAGTTGTGCGTGGCGTGACTTATATAAGAGAGGAAGGCAAGCCTCTATTCCATAAACCATACTGATAAAATTTACCTTGGTGAGACGTTCAAACAAATCGCTATTGAAATTATCGATATCGACGTATTCGCAGGTACCTGCGTTCAAGATTGCGATATCCATGTGACCGCTTTCTTTCATAATTTCTTCGCATATTTTTATATTAGTCTGCTTGTCGGTCAAATCGCCTGGAAGTGCGGTAACGTTATCTTTAGCGCACTGTGTAACAATTTCATTAAGTTTTTCTTCTGACCGCGCTGTTATGTAAACTTTACAATTTAATTTGGATAAATCAATAGCCAGTGCTTTGCCAATACCCGAAGAAGCACCAGTGATCCAAATAACTTTATTGTCGAAATGTGAGTCCATTTTCTTATATTGCGCTGCGTACCTTTTTTACTACTGTGCCGAGCAACGGAATCTGTTCATAAACCAGTGCTCCCAGATCATAGTAATCGCGATGGTACTGTATTTTTCCATTTTTATATTGGATAAAAGATGCACCATTAAGCGAAATTGGCTTGTCTTTGGATAAATTTTTATGCTGTAAATGCATTACCCATTCCAGAGAATATTGGTTGTCGTGTAACAAGCAGTTGTTTATCTCGAAGTGACAGTGATTAACCTTTTTGTATAAGTGCGAAAAATACTCTGTCAGATTTTCAAGTCCATTGATATTTTTTACCGGATCGATGAAGTTTACATGTTGCGTATAAGTATCATGCAACACTTCGTTTACGTTATTTGAGTTTAATGAATTTATATTTTCAATAAATCGCGTAATAGTGGCATCACTCATAATTTTTTTCCTCTTTCAGGATAAATACGATTACTTCTCCTACCGGAATGCCAAATTTCTTGATTTTTGCTTTACTAATGACTGAATCCTGATCGATCTGGTATAGCCAATCCTGTAAATGCACTTTTAGTTCACGCTTTTCTGTATTAATAATCAAGTCATACTTCCAGTAAAATGCAAATCCTTCTTGTTGTCCGACTGCTTCGCCCACAACGTCGCTTGCAGTTCCAAAGTTAACGCCGTTTTCTTTTTTTTCTAAAAACCAGGTGCGTTCTTGCGTATCTCCGTTTTGATAGGAGAAGAGCTCGTATAACTCTCCTTTATTGTCGTTCCAGCGACCTTCCATATCGACGGTAAATCGCTGTATTACTTTTCCACGATAGTCTGATACGAGTCCCCAGCCTTTCAGGTTTCCACTAAAAAACTTTTTTAAATCAAACGCCGGCTGAGTATTTGCGTAGTCGGATGGAGTTGTGCCACATCCAGTCAGCGTTGTTAAAACAATAACCGAGATTAATATGTATAAAACTTTCATTTATGACACTCCCAGTAACTGCTTGCGTTTATTTTTGAAACTCGCATTTTTATGCAGCCAAATTGACAGAAAAGCGGGACCAAAATCAGCGTCTTCTATCGTGCCCAGTTTTTTATATTTATTATAGAAACTGGAATTTCCACCGGGTTCAAAAATGACAATGAGTTGATCGCCTTTTTTCACGTCCGGCCACATTTCCTGTAATTCGTTTATCCACTTGTCTGTCGGATGTTTATCTGTGATTCCTAATTTCCTCCATTCCTTTTTTGTACTGGACAATAGCTTTTTAGCACGGATATTCTTTGCGTAGGTAATACTTAACGCACTTAAGGTCGTTGCATACGATTCGTCATTGCGGTTTGACGCCATCCACAAAGTAGCGTCATAGATATGAAAACCAAACCGTCTCAGGCTGGCTTGTCCAACGTATTCTAATTCATGCCATCGCTGAGTTACTTCGGCGGGTAGGGGGCTAAGTACGTTGGCCGAAATCGCAGGAGAAACAAAAAATGTAGCAAATACAATAGCTTGAATTACCTTGAAAATTTTAAGATCCATAAAAGTTAGTGAGAAAACGGTAGATGTTGACTAATATATATGCAACTCAATTAAGTGTTTATTAAGCATACATTAAGAATATTTAATCTAATCGCTGCGGATTGAACCGCATAATTACCCACGATTTCAAACCATTTAGCACCGTAAGCAAACATGCGAATTCTCTGCATAGAAGATGATACAGAACTTTTGGAATACGTCACCAAAGGGCTGATTGAAATGGGACACACGGTTGACGCTGCAACTAATGGTACTGACGGTTTATATCTGGCTACCAGTGAAAAATATGATGTAATTTTAGTGGATCGTATGTTGCCCGGCGTCGACGGCCTTACCATTATAAAAACGATTCGTGGTGCGGAAAATTTAACTCCGGTACTAATTTTTAGTGCACTCGGAGAGGTAGACGATCGAGTAAAAGGATTGCGTGTGGGCGGAGATGACTATCTGGTAAAACCTTTTGCTTTTTCCGAGCTTATTGCACGTATCGAAGCATTGAATAGAAGAAACAGGCCGGCAGTCGAGAAGGAAACAACTTTATCCGCAAAAGATATCCAACTTAATCTTTTGACGCGAAAACTTAGTCGCGAAGATATAGAAATCCCTATTCAAACCACAGAATTCAAATTGCTTGAGTATTTGCTTCGTCACAAAGGACAGATAGTTACACGCACTATGTTACTGGAATATGTGTGGGATTATCATTTTGACCCGCAAACCAACGTAATTGATGTTCATATAAGTCATCTGAGACAAAAAATTAACAAAGAGTCGCCGCAGTATTTAATTAAAACTGTGCGTGGCGCAGGCTATATCATTGAAGATTCGTAGATATTACAGGAAGAGCTCCAGCTTCAAAGTAGCGACTTTGTTCGCGATATTACTTGCGGTCGGGCTTATTACTCTATGTTTATCTATTTTCTTTCTGATTCGTCAGAATCCGAACTATCTAGACTACGGTTTTTTAGTATCTCTTGGTATTGCCAGTATCGTTTCGTTACTCCTTGTGGCAGTTTTGGGTTACTTGGTAAGCGTATTCGTAGTTACTCGAATAAATCGAATGGCTAATACTGCAAATGAAATTATTAAAACGGGCGACCTAAGCAAAAGATTGACGATAGATTCACGTTGGGACGATCTGAGTTATCTGTCTGGTGTATTAAATGAAATGCTGGATAAAATTGAGATTCTCATGGAAGGTGTACAGCATATAACAGATACAGTTGCCCATGATTTGAGAACACCACTTGCGCGACTTAGAAATAAACTGGAGAAATCAGATCAAAGTGCGGAAGAAAAGATTGCATTAATTCAGGAAGTAGATGGACTATTGAAAACATTTAATGCCTTGCTGAGTCTCTCCAGCATTGAGTCCGGTCGGCAAAGTACAAAATTTAAGTCATTTGATTTAGAAAAAGTAGTGATTGATGCTATTGCATTCTATACGCCACTAGCGCAGGACAAAGAACAAACAATAGAAGTGGAAACCTTGCCGATTAATTACGTTGGTGACAGAGATTTGTTTTTTCAAGTGATCGCAAACATTCTGGATAATGCAATTAAATTCACGCCGGAAAATGGAAACATAAAGGTTGCGATCACGGACTCAGGAAATAATCGCAAAATTACGATTACCGATAACGGTCCCGGAATTCCGGAAGAATCTATCGATAAAGTATTTGATCGGTTTTACCGGGATAAATCAGAAACGCAAAAAGAAGGCTCCGGCCTCGGTCTTAGTCTGGTAAAAGCGGTATTAAAACTGCACGGGGCGAAAATAAAGATCGAAAACACCCCCCCGGGATTGTGCGTAAGTATATATCTGGATTGAAACCTGCTGCCTGATTGTCTGCTAACGACTTTTGTATCAGGCGTATTTCAAACTCAAACCAAGTGGCTCTCGATGTACATATAAAATACAGCATAAGCGCCGCTTTTACCTATACAAAATCTGTATATTATTGGATCAAGCCTCACATTATCCGTACGATCAAGCTCAACATGAGTTTATGTACAAGGCATAAAGGAGGCCTGTAATGAAAAAACTGCTAATCAATGCTCGGTATTGCACGGCACCGCTACTGATTCTGGCCGCAATTTTCGGAATCGTTGCGGGTGGACCCTGGGTCTGGAGCGGCGTTGTGCTGCTGGGCGTCGGAGTGATCATGGATACGTTAATCCGTACTCAAACACCGGGTGCCGGATTCGATGAAGCGGGAAACACCTACGCTAATCCGGGCCTGCAAAACGGCTTAATGTACGGCATGTTAGGCGCATTTGTTTTGTTGCAAATTGTACTTGCCTGGCGTGTGTTTCAATTCACTACGGGTGTTCCGGTCGCGGAATCGACACTGCTTGGATTAGCGATTCAAGACGGAATCACCGGCACACAACTTTTAGGGGCCACGATTTCTGCCGGAATTTTTGCCGGTATCGGCATAATTTACGGTCACGAACTCGCTCATACAAAAGGATTCAGTTTTGTAATCGCGCGCTGGATGATGGCGCTCAGCGGCAAAGCGCATTTTTGTTATGCGCATGTGTATAACCATCATCTGGAATTGGGCCATCAAGACGATCCTGCAACCGCGCCTCGCGGCCGCAGTGTTTTTGCTCATCTACCTTTGTCCGGATTAGGGCAGAGCAAGTTTTTATTTACGATGGAAAAAAATCGTTTACAGAGATTGGGTTTGCCGTTTCTGACCTGGCAAAACCGCTGGATACGCGGCTACGCCATGAGTTTTCCAACCGTCGCACTGTTTTGGTTTGCCGGAGGTTGGGTAGGTGTTGGCTGTTTGGCCGTTCTGTGGGTGATTTCCAACTTTGAGTTGGAAACTTTAAATTACCTGGAGCATTACGGATTGATTCGAGAAAAAGGCCAACCCATAGATTATCGCCACAGTTGGGACAATAGCACTGCATTTACCAGCTGGTTCTTTATTGAAATCGGTCGTCAGGCAGATCATCACGACCGCGGTGAAACGCATTTTTGGGAACTGGATGAAGTAGGTGCTCCAAATTGCGGCCGCGGTTACTTCTCTTTGTTTGCCTTAACGTTAATGCCACCTGTGTGGAAAAGATATATCGGCGAACAACTTGAGAAATGGGATCGCGAAATGGCGAGCGAAGGAGAATTGGAGATCGCGCGCCAGATGAAAGCTGCAGCCTGAAGTGTCTCCTAAGTCACACCATTTATGTTGTTTAACAGGTGTGTTTCCCCCAAGCCTGGCCCTCGATTTCCGGGGGCCCTTTTTACAGAGGGGAATTTACGCAGGGTGACGAATCCGGTCCGGTAAAGGTTGATCAAGAGGTAAAACTTTTTAAGTTGCACAGATTTAAATCGACTGTACTAATAATTTAGAGGAATATGAGATGAATAAAATATGCGGAAAATCGATAGAATGTAATTTTTATATTGATACAACAATGCTTGTTATCGGAATGTGTTCGGCGTTTTTTATAATTATAGCTACTTTTACATAGAAACTTTTAAGGGATTCGCTGTTTTTTTGTATTGCAGCGGCCATGGAAGGCATATTAATTCTTAGAAGGTGGAAACTTATGGTTAAGACTAAAAAAACTTGTTTAATTAGCGACAAAGACGCAAAGCTTATCAAGCTCGGACTTATCAATAAATTAGTAGGCGAGCTGATCGTCGCGGAGAGCAGTAAAAAAAGCGCGATTGCTGGTTCGAACAAGCGGCTCGAAGCTGAGGCGCTACTTATTTCGCCAACTTCAACATCCTTGAATCAAGCGTAGCCGATGAAATCTTTTCCGCATCAATATGCAGTTTCCGCGACAGGTGAAGTCTCTGGTGCGGTTATTACAAACTCAAGAAGTTGTCCTTCTCTGTTGATTGCAGAGCCGAAAGAATTTAACGGTACCGGCGAGCATTGGTCCCCGGAACAACTCTTTACGGCAATGGTGGCTGATTGTTTAATTTTGACCTTTCGAGCGATAGCGGAAGCTTCTGGTTTTCAATGGATTGAGCTGGCGTGTAAATCCGAAGGAGTGCTGGATCGAGTCGAGGGAATTAATCGGTTTACGCATATAGAGGTGAATGCGACTTTACGGTTGGCAAACGGCGCAAATGAACAAAAAGGACTGAGACTTTTAACCAAGGCGGAAAACCAGTGCCTGATAAAAAACTCGATTACCGCCCAGACCAGTTTTACTAACACTATATGCGTCATGGACTAAATCCGTGAAACGGCACAGGAGCGCATAAGCCTGTGCAGCGCTGCAACAGGTATATCGTTGATTTCATTGAAGTTATCCTCATTATCAATTCTCGGTCCCCAGGATCAGACACCAGATTTTTCACGCTTAAGCAGTAAGCTTAAAACGGCTGAAAATCGTAATCTGAAAGTCGGTTCAATCGAGCATCTAATCTTTTGAACCAAAATTGCCCCTTGAAATCTAAATAAATGCCTAAATCTTAGAAGTATATTTAGCAGCTTATTTATGAGGAATAGTAATGAACGAAACTGTTACCGCCGAGGAATCTCCATTAGCAAAAAACCTGAAATCTAAATCAATCTGGATGCGCCTGGTGTTTATGTTAATCGTAACCTTTTTTTATTCTATCTCCAGAATAGTAGTAGGTGCGGTTGTAGTCGTACAATTTTTGTGGGTGTTATTCACAAGCGAAACCAACGAAAAATTACAGGCGTTCGGAAAATCATTGGCCACATATACAAATCAAATTATCCTGTATTTGACATTTAATACTGAAGATCGTCCCTACCCATTTGATTTGGATTGGCCAAAGTAGAACACGCGAACGGAATTGTGGCGTTATTCGGCAATTAATGCACTATATTCTGTAAATTATTCCGATAGTCTGGTGACGGGCAGAATTGTTTGAGTCTTGCGATATGCTGATTTAAGCAAAAATGTATTCCCACGGAGATTTTTATAAATGCAAAAATTTCATTTCGCGATTGTCTTAATCGTGCTGCTTTTGAGCACTTCATTCAGTTTGGCTGAAAATGCCGGCACAACGCTGTCTGTATATAAAAATCAGCAGTGCGGTTGTTGTGACAAATGGGTTGAACATCTGGAAGAGCTTGGATTTCAGGTAAATGCTCACAATATGGAAATAAGCGAGCTAAATGCGATTAAGACAGAGCGTGGTGTCGCTCCGCAAATTCGCTCCTGTCATACAGGCGTATATCAGGACAAGTATGTATTCGAAGGGCATATCCCTGCAAAATTTATATCCAAATTTCTTTTGGAAAAGCCAGAAGGGGCGATTGGATTGACAGTTCCGGGAATGCCTGTCGGCAGTCCTGGTATGGAAGTTGAAAATAAATTTTCGCCCTACGATATTCTGCTGATAAAAGAAGACGGTACCCATACTGTGTATGCGCACGTAGAAAGTTATGAGGCGCAATTCTAGCAATTACATCTAAACCAACCGCAGCATTGCAAAAGCTAGTGCGTAAACCTTGCTTCTAATCGATACTTATTGGAATCGCTTATTAGTTTTCCATGCAGCCGAAGTACTTTTGTGGGTTTGTCGCGTAAATCGAACATTCGCTTTTTCTTTGTTTGAATTCTTCGAATTCTTTGTTCTCAATATACTTACCGGATTCGGAGTTTGCCGAATGATCGCTATAAGCACTCGTTTCCGTCTGAAAGCCACGATCATTGGAAAACAATATAGCCGCGTTTATTTTTACAAACAAATCGCTTACCAGCAATGCTGCGGGCAATACTATTAGGGTTGCTTTGTATGCAAAAGCATTCATCATCCGGTAACTTACTTATGCCGCGAGCCGATGTTTTTGACTATCAACCTCATTTTCAATTGCGATAACCAGCTCATTTGGCAATTTGAGTCGGTCTGCAAGCATCGCCAGGTACTCTCTTTCACTTTCGTTCGCTTCTTCGATCACCAGAAGTGAGACTGTATAAATTTCACTCGCTAACTCGATAGTATTGACAGATTCTATTAGCTCATCGATGTTTGTCGGCTGGTGAATTTGGCTCATTAATTTAAATTCTGTTTCTTCATCCAGCTTAAAGGAACGAATTTGCTTGAATATATTTTGAGTTTCGGCTACTTCTATCTGGCCATCCGCGCGACTTGCCGCGATCATTGCCTTTACTAATATCAGCTCAAACTCATGGATTGCTTCCGCGTCATCTTCTGCCGGGAAAAAATTTGCATCATTGTTTTGGAATTCTGCTGCACTTTCCATGCTTGTCTTTTGCGTGCCGTTATCAGTTTGCTTCGCGGTGTATTTTTTGTAAGCACCGTAAGCGATTGCGCCCACTGCGGCGGCTCCACCGAGCTTAAGCGCATTTTTACCGATCTTTCGACCTGTCTTGGTTGTCAATAACGATCCTGCAAGGCCGCCGACCAGGCCGCTTGCTAATCCTGTTGAAGCGCCACTATTCAGGAATCCATCTAACAAATTGTTCAGTTTCATGATCTATTTTCCAGCTCGGAATGTTAACGATAGCCTGAATGCTATATGAAATTCAGAATTAGAAAAATCTGTTATTAATTACATTAAACGTCGGAATTTTCGAATCAAAATCAGGTTGAATTTAATTATTGCTTGACCGTCTCACGGTCGGTCTGGTGCGGTAGAAGCGTACATTATAAACGCCAAAAATTGAGTTCATAAAAAGCCAAAAAATCGAAACATCGATTGCTTTGAGAACAATAAACTTTATTGGAGTACACAGAGCTATTTTGGTGCATGAATGCACTAATTTTGTGCGAATAATGTATACACGAAGTTTTCCCGGTTTGAGCTTTAAATTCCTTACATCAAATAAGTATATGAATTATCTATCATAATTAATATCGATTCATTTCTGGCACGCGGGATGCATTGCATTAGTGCAGATACACATTCTTGTGTAGATAAACGCTCATTCAAGTTGGGCAAGTCGTTAATTGTAATTATCTAGGAGCCAAAAATGATGTTTAGAAGATCAGTTGTTACAGCGTTGATTGTGGCATGTGCGTTCTTGCCACAACTGGGGCTGGCGGCAGATAAGATTAAAGTCGGTGTTTTACATTCACTTTCGGGGACGATGGCGATTAGTGAAACCACTTTAAAAGACACTGTCTTAATGATGGTTGAAGAGCAAAACAAAGCAGGCGGACTACTTGGCAAAGAACTGGAAGCTGTGGTAGTTGATCCAGCATCAGACTGGCCGTTATTTGCGGAAAAAATGCGCGAATTGATCGAGGTGCATGAAGTCGATGTTGTGTTCGGTTGCTGGACTTCGGTTTCTCGTAAATCAGTCCTGCCTGTCGTTGAGGAATTAAATGGATTGCTTTTCTATCCTGTTCAGTATGAAGGTGAAGAGTCTTCCAAAAACGTTTTCTATACTGGCGCGGCGCCAAATCAGCAAGCAATTCCCGCGGTAGATTATCTTATGAATGAAGTAGGGGCCGAACGTTGGGTTTTAGCTGGTACAGATTACGTATACCCGCGTACGACAAATAAAATTCTTGAATCCTACCTAAAGCAGAAAGGAGTGGCTGAAGAAGATATTATGATTAACTACACTCCATTTGGACATTCTGACTGGCAAACAATTGTTTCAGACATTAAGTCATTTGGATCAGCAGGGAAAAAGACTGCAGTAGTTTCGACTATTAATGGCGATGCCAATGTGCCGTTCTATAAAGAACTAGGGAATCAGGGCATTTCTGCAGAAGATATTCCGGTAGTTGCCTTCTCTGTGGGAGAAGAGGAATTATCAGGTATCGACACGGCACCCCTGGTTGGTCACCTTGCTGCATGGAATTACTTCATGAGTGCAGAGTCTGAGGAAAACGACAAGTTCATCGATGCTTGGCATGAATTTATCGAAAACGATGAAAGAGTTACTAACGATCCGATGGAAGCAACCTACATTGGTTTCAAGATGTGGGCTGAAGCTGTCACTACAGCCGGCACCACTGAAGTAGATAAGGTTCGTTCCGCTATGTACGGTATAGAAGTTCCGAACCTTACAGGTGGTACTGCGGTGATGAATACTAACCATCACCTTTCAAAACCAGTGTTAATTGGTGAGATTCAGGATGACGGTCAATTTGATATTGTCTGGTCAACAGATGGTGAAGTGGTCGGCGATGCCTGGACCGACTGGTTACCTGAAAGTAAAGTCATTATTGCAGATTGGACAGATCCAATTAAGTGCGGTAACTACAACACTGAAACCAAAAAGTGCTCTGGGCAAAATTTCTAATTGCCTTTCCACTTTCTAAGTTAATACATTAACTAATCAACACTAGCCACTCTTTAACGTAAGAGTGGCTAGTTTCTAACAAAATTCACTAAGCGTAATCGACATGAAACACTTATTTTCAGTTTTGATGATTTGTTTCCTATTTGCCGGTGGCTTAACTGAAAAAGTATTTGGTGAAGAAGGAGGGCAATCTGCGGAAAATTCGTTTAGTAATGATTTTAATCTACTTTTATCAAAAAGTTTCGATGATAAAACGGCTGCAATAGAGTCTATCGCAGAATCTAAAAGTCCTGCAGCTACAGCTATATTAAAAGCTTTACTCGAAGGAAACTTGTTTTATCACAAAAAAGAGAAAAGTATTGTTATTGTCGAAGAAACAAAACCAAAAGAGTATGAAATAAAACATCCGATCACGAATGAAGCAATAAGTGAAAAGTCTAAAAAAGAATTGAGGAAAATATATAAGAAAGTCGGAATCAATAATAAGCTCAGAGGGCTGCTCAATGAAAAGCTCGCAGTGCTGACAATATACAGTGATGACAAAAATACGCGTATTAATGCAGCGCGAAATATATTAAAGAACCCGAGTGTTTCATCAATCGAGGTGCTTCGAGCTGCCGTTCCGAGCGAGAAAGACCCTGAAGTACAAGAGTTGATGAATGTCAGTATCGCGGCTGCAGACGCACAATCAAATAATGTTGAAATTCAGTTAAAGGCAATTAACAGTTTATCAGGGTCTCTTTATCCAGAAATACGTCAATTACTTGAGAGTTTGAAAACCAAGTACAGTGCAGATGAAAACGCAGACATCAGGGTCCT